>JAJTYZ010000008.1 GCA_021463515.1 Chthoniobacterales bacterium
ACGCCAACGCTCCGTTTTCCAATCCTTACGAAATACCTTCTTTCAAACCCCAGATTTCTGCTCGAATAGCACCTGAGTAGTTACAAATTCTTAAGAAATGTGCGTTCCGTGCGTTGACTCGTTAGCAACATCATGTCCCCGCAAGAAATTATCACCCATGCATTCGATCGTTTTGAACGGCCGCTGATCAGCTATGCTAGGGAAATCACAGGGGACTTGGAGGCCGCGCGAGACGCCGTGCAGGAAACTTTCCTTCGCCTGAGCCGACAGGATATTGTTCGATTGGAGCCACGCCTCACCCCGTGGCTTTTTTTTGTCTGTCGCAATTGCGCCCTCGATCATGTGCGCAAGGTCGTGCGCTTCGTCGAAGATTCCCCCGAGCATGAACGCCCTTCCGACGAACTTTCGCCCGACGCCAGTGCCGTGGCTACCGAAGACAGCACACGCCTGCGCGAGCTGGTGTCTCGTTTGCCACAGCAGCAGCGGGAATTGATCAAACTGAAATTCGAAAGCGGACTCAGCTACAAGGAAATGGCCGAGGTTCTGAAAACCAGTGTCTCCACCGTCGGCGTTCAACTGCACGGCGCCCTGCAGACCCTCCGCCAGCACTGGAACCGCCCAACACACGTCACGCCATGAACGATCCACGTATCACATCCTATGCCCTCGGCGAACTCGAAGGGCCGACCTGCGAGGCTTTCGAACGCGAGCTGGCCGCCAGCGATGACTTGCAAAAGCATCTCAACGAAACCATCAACCTCGCCAAGGCTCTTGGCACTCTTCCTATGCCTAACGAACAACTCGAAAATCGCGACGCCTTGCTCGAACAATGCGCCAAAAATCAATCACGCAGCCGCAAAAGAAACATTCTGCGACTGGTCATGCCAATCAGCCTCGCGGCCGCAGCAAGCCTTGTGGCCGTCGCCGTACTCAATCAGGCGGAAAGGCCCGAGTCCGCGAGCCTCGCGGTTTCCGCGCCTGCCGAAAAATCCGCGAACGAAATCGCCAGACACGCGCCGCCAAGCCCGGTCATGGGCCCGCCGCCTCGCGCCGCCGCCCCGGTGGAAGCTCCGCTCTCAGTCGCCGCTGCCACCGCTGCGCCGCAGCACCTTTCGCGCACGCGGCAGGTGGAGCAGCCCGTTGACGTACGCGCTGCTCCTGTAGCGGGAAATGTAGAAATCGCTGAAGCTTCACAAATACGAGATTTCACCGGCAGCTGGCGCGCAGGCCGCGGCACAGGTACAGGCGTCGCCCGTGCAGCGGCAGACTTTGAAGGATTTATTCACTATGGCTCTCCGATAGCCGTCGTCTCCGGAGCGGACGCCAACATCCGCACCCGCTCCGACGAGTGGAACACCGAGGGCTACAATGCCATCCGGGAAAACGCCTTCCTCGACGCGAAACAGAATCCGCTCTCGACGTTCTCGATTGACGTGGACACGGCGAGCTACGCGAACGTGCGCCGCTTCCTGCGCGACGGGACGTTGCCGCCCACCGGAGCCATTCGCACCGAGGAACTGCTGAATTATTTTCCCTACAACGACCCACAGCCCAAGGACGCCGCCCCGTTCTCGGTGAATCTCGAAGTCGCCACCGCGCCGTGGGATGCGGAGCGTCTGCTGGTTCGCATCGGGCTGAAAGGAAAAGAAATCCCCGCCTCCGAACGCGCCCCGGCCAACCTCGTTTTCCTCGTGGACGTGTCGGGTTCGATGGAGATGCCCAACAAGCTCCCGCTCCTGAAACGCAGCCTGCGCGCCCTCGTGGAAAATCTCTCCGACCGCGACCGCGTGGCCCTCGTGGTCTATGCGGGTTCGTCCGGGCTCGTGCTGCCCTCCACGCCCGGCACGCGGAAACAAGACATCCTTGCCGCACTCGACAACCTCCAGGCTGGTGGCGGCACGCACGGCAGCGAGGGCATCAAACTTGCCTACGAAACCGCGCGGGAAAACTTTCTCAAAGAAGGCTCCAACCGCGTCATCCTCTGCACCGACGGCGATTTCAACGTCGGCGTGACCAGCCAGAGCGAATTGCAAAAGCTCATCGAACGCGAGCGTGCCTCCGGCGTGTTTCTCTCCGTCCTCGGCTTTGGCACGGGCAATGTGAAGGACTCGACTATGGAGTTGTTGGCCGACAAGGGCAATGGCAACTACGCCTACATTGATACGCCTAACGAAGGCCGCAAGGTACTCGTCGAACAAATGGGATCAACGCTCTTCACCATCGCCAAGGACGTAAAAATCCAGGTGGAGTTCAACCCCGCACGCGTGGCGGCCTATCGCCTCATCGGCTACGAGAACCGTCTGCTCGCCAAGGAGGATTTCAACGACGACACCAAGGACGCAGGTGAAATCGGAGCCGGCCACACCGTGACCGCGCTCTACGAAATTATCCCCGTCGGTAAAAAAATCCCAGGCGGCCCTTCCGTGGATCCTCTCAAATACCAGCTGCCCGTGCCCGTGGTGTCCGGCTCCGCCGCCCCTGTCTCCGACGATCTCCTCACCGTCAAGCTCCGCTTCAAACAGCCCGACGGTGACAAAAGCCAACTTCTCGAAGTGGCACTGCCCTCCCCCGAAAGCGTCTCGTCCTTCGAACAAGCCTCATCCGACTTCCGTTTCGCCGCCGCCGTGGCCGCCTTCGGCATGAAACTGCGCAGCTCGCCCAACGCGGGAAACATCACGTGGGACGACATGCTACGCATCGGCCGTCAGGCCCTCGGCGACGATCCCGGCAGCTACCGCGCCGAATTTCTCACTCTCATCGAAGCCGCAAAAAAGCTCGCTCTCGAACCAAAAGCAGACCATGACAAATCACCAACCCAACCATGAAAACCCTCGCTCTCCTTCTCGCCATTCCCACAATCGCCTTCGCTGCGCCGGGCCTGACCATCTATAATCAAAACTTCGCCGTAGTGCGCGACACCATCCCGCTCGACCTCAAAGCCGGTGTCAACGACGTAACGTTCGATGGTGCTACCGCCCAGCTTGAGCCGGACTCGGTGATCCTTCGTGATCCTCAAGGTCGCCCAATTTCCATTCTCGAACAAAACTATCGCAACGACCCCGTGACACAGTCGCTTCTGCTCTCGCTTTTCGAGGGAAAAGAGATTGATTTTTTCGTTCGCGAGATCAACAAGCCCGATCGTACCGTACGCGGCAAAGTGATCCGCTCCGGCTACGGACAGCCCGGCGAGGCCAGTCAGCCCGTGATCGAGATAGATGGAAAAATTCAATTCGGCCTCCCGGGAATGCCGGTATTTCCTTCACTCGGTGATGATACCATCCTCAAACCACGCCTCGCATGGAAAATCAATGCGTCCCACCCTCTCCAAACGGACGCCGAGCTGGGCTATGTCACCGGCGGATTAAGCTGGAGCGCAAGCTACAACCTCGTAGCACCGGAGAAAGGCGACATCATTGACTTCGTCGGCTGGATCACCATGCAAAATCAGAGCGGACGTACCTTTGAAGACGCCAAAATCAAACTTCTCGCGGGCGATGTGAATAAAATCCAACCCGTCGTGAGCAGGATGAAGATGAGAGGAGGCATGACGATGGCCGCTCCCATAATGGATGAATCTGCCGTCAGCGAAAAAGCCTTCGATGAATTTCACCTCTACACCCTAGGGCGTCCAACTACCCTGCGTGATCGCGAAACCAAGCAAGTCGAGTTTGTCCGCGCCTCCGGAGTAAAATCCGAAACGATTTACGTCTATGACGGCCTCGGCCTCATGCGCCAAGGATTCGTCAGTGGAACGGTCGGCGATAATCCGAACTTTGGAACCCAAAGCAACACCAAGGTCGCCGTGCTGCGAGAATTCAAAAACAGCAAAGAAAACAATCTCGGCATCGCCCTACCAAAAGGTCGCGTCCGCTTTTACCGCACGGATGGAACAAACCTCGAATTCATCGGAGAAAATGAAATTGATCACACCCCGACCGATGAAATCATCAAGCTCAAAACCGGTGATGCCTTCGACATCGTCGGCGAGCGCAAGCGCACCGATTTCAAGGTGAACACCTCCAATAAATGGGCGGACGAAAGTTTTGAAATCGAACTACGCAACCGCAAAAAAGAGGCCGCGACCGTCCGCGTTATTGAACATCTGATGCGCTGGGCCAACTGGAGCATCTCAGCCAACAGCGACGATTTCACCAAGCTCAACTCCGACCAGATCGAATTCCGCATCGCCCTCAAACCCGGCGAAGAACGCAAAATCACCTACACCGTTCACTACACATGGTAGGTGGTTGTGCGGCGTAAATTGCCCCCGTGGGAAAGACTCGGTGATAAATCAGGATTGCCGCGAGGGTCGTGGCTTTGAATGATGCGGGGAATGCTTGAACTAATGCAAAAAGGTGGACCTGCCATGTGGGTCATTCTTGTCGTGAGTATTCTCGGTGTCGCCATATTTCTTGAACGCTTGATTTATCTGCATCGGGTGCAACTTAACGTGGGGAAATTTCTTCTAGGCCTCGGAAATCTCGTGCGTGATGAACGCTATGAGGAGGCGCGCCAGCAATGTACTTTTGCGGGGGGGCCTGTGGGGCGTGTGGCTTTAAGTGCGATGCAAGCACGTGATCGTTCGCGGGCGGAGCTGCGTGACATCGTGCAAGAAGCAGGGCAGTTGGAGGTTCCAAATTTAGAGCGTCATATACCCATGCTCACCGCCTTAGCTTACACGGCGCCCTTGCTGGGCTTGTTGGGAACAGTGTTGGGTTTGTTGGAAGCATTTTATCTCATTTCAACGCAAGGGGGGTATGCCACCGTGGCCGATCTTTCCGGTGCCGTTTTTCAAAGTCTCATCGCCGCCGCTGCAGGGCTTGCCGTGGCGATTCCGGCGTTTGTCGGCGTGAGTTATTTGTCGGCGCGAGTGCAGGATACCATTCACGACATGGAACGCGTCGGCATCGAAATGGTAAATCTCCTCAAAAATCGCACCTTGCTCACGGCGGAACTTTTGGCGCCGGAAGGGGAACCCGTAGATAACGCATGAAGCTGCAGGGTTCGCTACGAACGTATGGCGTGTTGCCGGTGCTGACCGGAGCGATCACTGTCGTGTTGTTGCTGATTTTTTTTATCCTGCTTTCGACTTCGTTCTTGTTGCAACCGGGCGTTGCCGTCGAATTGCCTACGTCGCAATTTTTGAAGCCTGCCGCTCAAGACCCACTCGTTGTCGCGATCACCGCAGATCCGGGGGCGGCGATTTATTTTGAGGATCGCGCAGTTGCTTTTGAGCATCTCGCGGCGCGACTTGAAGCCCGTCGCAAATCTTCCCGCCATGTGGTTATTAAAGCAGACCGTATGGCACCGCTGTCGCTCGTGACGCGTGTGACCGAGCTAGCACTTTCTCACAGTTTCTCCGTTTCTTTAGCCGCATCGCGTCCATGATAATTCCCGAGCGCATTCTGCAGGTTTTTCAATGGCCGGAGAAATATCCGATTCGTTTGCTATTGCCGACGATGTTGGCGGTATCTGCCTTCGTTCACGCCGCAGGGTTTTATCTCGTACGCACGACGTGGCCGCAGCGCGGAGTTTCCATGCCCCCTCCACCGGTGGCGATCACGCTTTATCCTAGCGGTGATAATTCCCTGTTGCTTGGGGCGCGTGATCCTTCGTGGTTGGAGCCGGGCCGTTTTCGCGATCGCATGTTGCCGTCGCCTCATATCACACGATCCCACCGCGCACTCGAACCGATTTTGCCCGAGCTGCTACCTCCTCCGGCTAGGGAAGTACCAACATATTGGATTCCTGCTCTCCCGCCACTTGACGTGCGTCCGCTACTCACCGCATTCGTAGAAAAATCCGAGCCTGTACATTTGCAACCCGTGACGGCACGATTTACGGAAGGGCATTGGGGCGTGACGGATGATTTGCTTTCGCGCTTGCGTGTCGTGGCACCGGCGGAGCCGCCCGGGGCACCGACAGAATTGCTCGTGGTGTTGGATGCCGCCGGTGAAGTTCATAATGTTTGGTTGCTGCGTGGATGTGGTGTTGCGGAGGTGGACAAGGCGGCGCAGATGGCCGTGCAACGTTCGCGTTTTGATCCGCCCGGGCAAATGCGTCAGGGTATTTTACGAGTGACGTGGGGAGCGACGGAGGTGAAACCATGATTCGCGCCGGTTTGGCCACACTGCTCTTTGCCTATGCTGGCGTTTTTCTTGCGGCGATTCTTGTGCTTTGGCTAGTCTATGGGCTTGGACGTGTTCGGCGACGGCACCGCGACCGCATTGGATTGTTCCAGTGCCGGCTTTGTGCTGAATGGCTCCGGCACCGCGACCAACACAGTCTCGTTCGCTGTCCGTCCTGCGGCGCAATGAACGAACCAACAATAACAGGCAACGCTATTTAGAAAGGTATAACGAAAATTATGGGAATGTGGATTGGCAGAAACCGCAAAGCGCGGGTGACATACGGATTTGATGAAATCGCTCTGGTTCCGGGAGCCGTGACCATTAACCCCAATGAGGTGGATGTCGCGTGGCAAATTCCGCGCCCCGATGGTAGTGCTCTCAAATTAGCATTACCGATTTTAGCCAGCGCGATGGATGGTGTGGTGGATGCAAAGTTTGCCATCGCGATGGGAAAACTTGGGGGCCTTGCGGTGCTTAATCTCGAAGGTGTGCAGGTGCGTTATGAAGATGCCGATGCGGTGTTGGCTGAGGTTTTGGCCGAAGATAAGGACAAGGTGACGGGGCTACTGCAAAAAATTTACCTCGAGCCGGTGAAGGAGGAACTTATTGCAAAACGTATCCGTGAAATTAAAGACGCAGGTGTGATTGCGGCGGTGAGCGCCATTCCGCAAAAAGCAGAGCGTTGTGGTGCTATCGCCGCGGAGGCAGGCGTGGATGTTTTTGTCGTGCAAAGCACCGTTTCAACAGCGCGTCATATTTCTACGGAATACAAAATGCTCGATCTCGCCGCATTTTGCCGTGACATGAAATGTCCCGTGATTGTCGGTAATACGGTGACTTATGGAACGACATTGGAAATCATGGAATGTGGCGTGTCCGGCGTTCTCGTCGGCGTCGGCCCCGGTGCCGCATGTACGTCGCGTGGCGTTCTCGGCCTCGGCGTTCCGCAGGTGACTGCTACCGTAGATTGCGCGGCAGCACGCGATGCGTTTTACAAAAAGTCCGGACGTTATGTGCCGATCATTACCGATGGCGGCATGAGTAAGGGCGGGGATGTGTGCAAGGCATTGGCCTGTGGGTCGGATGCGGTGATGGTTGGTAGTGCCTTCGCCAAAGCCGAAGAAGCGCCGGGCCGCGGTTACCATTGGGGCATGGCCACGCCTCACGCTAACTTACCGCGCGGCACGCGCATTAAGGTCGGCGTTTCGGGAACGCTTGGACAAATTCTTTTTGGACCCGCGAATGTGGATGATGGCAGTCAAAATTTGGTAGGTGCGATCACAACCTGCATGGGAAATGTGGGCGCGGCAAATTTGAAAGAGTTTCAAGAAACCGAGATCATTATTGCTCCGTCCATTAAATCGGAGGGAAAACTTTTCCAAATGGTGCAGCATGTGGGCATGGCGCGGTAAAATAATTTGTGCCTCGCCAAACCTTCGTGCCTCAAGCTACGAAATAACATTGAAACTATGAACGAACGTCGCGTTGTCATTACAGGGATTGGGGTTATCACGCCGGTGGGCAATGATCTTCAGACTTTTTGGCAGAGTATCAAAGCGGGGCGTAGTGGTATTCGGCGTTATGAAGCCTTCGACTCGACCCAATTTGCCTGCAAAATTGGCGGCGAGGTTAAAAATTTTGAGCCGACGAAATATTACAAAACGCCCAAGGATGTGAAGCGTACCGATCGCTACACGCAGTTGGCGGTAGCGTCGGCAAAAATGAGTCTCGAAGACTCCGGCCTTGATCTCGCCGCGACGGATTGTGATCGCGTGGGCGTGATGATTGGCAGCGGTGTGGGCGGTTTGGCAACCATGGAAGAGCAAATCGCCAAGACACAGCAACGCAGCCCGGACCGTACGTCGCCGTTCATGATTCCGATGATGATTAGCAATATGGCCTCGGGGTTTATCTCGATGGAATATGGCTTGCGTGGGCCAAATATGTCCATCGTCACGGCCTGTGCTACGGCGAACCATTGCATGGGAGAGGCATGGCGGATCATTAAGTTTGGGGATGCGGATATTATTTTGGCCGGCGGCAGTGAGGCGTGCATTATTCCCGTAGGCATGGCGGGGTTTTCTGCTATGCGTGCCGTCAGCTTTCGAAATGACGAGCCGGAAAAGGCGTCGCGTCCTTTTGATAAAGACCGGGATGGTTTTGTGATGGGAGAAGGAGCAGGTGCCGTGATCCTCGAGGAATACGAGCATGCCAAAAAACGTGGGGCAAAAATTTACTGCGAGCTCGCAGGCTATGGGTTGACAGCGGATGCCTATCACATGAGTGCTCCGCAACCCGAGGGTGAAGGTGCGGCGCGTTGTATGCGCATGGCCATGGATCACGCGAAGGTGAATCCCGAAGATGTGGATTACATCAACGCTCACGGGACCTCAACGCCGATGGGAGATATTTGCGAAACAAAGGCCGTGAAAGCGGCCTTCGGTGATTACGCGAAAAAAGGTCTTGTGGTGAGCTCCACGAAATCCATGACCGGCCATTTGCTCGGTGCCGCAGGAGCCGTCGAAATGGCAGCGTGTGTGATGGCCATGCAGGATGGGGTGGTGCCGCCTACGATCAATCTCGACACGCCAGACCCGGAATGTGATCTCGACTACGTTCCTAATACGGCACGCGAAAAAAAAGTGCGCATCGCCATTAGCAATTCTTTCGGATTCGGTGGCCATAATTCTTCGGTGCTGATTAAGGCGATATGACATCGAGTGCTGCAGCTTTGCCGGAGGAGTTTCCAAAAATTCCGGCTTTGCTCGCAGAGTTTCGCCCGCGTGTGGCGTTGGTACTTGGCTCGGGATTGGGAGGCTTTGCGGACGCATGTGACCGCCTTTTTGAAGTTCCTTATGCGGACATCCTCGGATTGCCGTTGTCAAAAGTTCCGGGCCATGCGGGCAAATTCGTTGGCGCGACATTGGGCGGCATTCCCCTGTTATTGGCGATGGGCCGCGTGCATTTTTACGAGGGTCATACGGCACGAACAATTGCAGCTTCTGTGCGGCTGATGGCGAAACTCCGGCCGTCCGCTCTCATTTTGACAAATGCCGCAGGTACCTTGAACCGCGATTTCGCGCCGGGGGGGTGGTTGATGCTTAAAGACCATCTTAATTTAACCGGTGCTTCGCCTCTCACAGGGGGGGCAAATTTTTTTGATATGACGGAAGTTTATACGCCGGAATTACGCGGCATATTTCGTCAAGAGGCGTCGGTGCAGGGACTCCATTTGCATGAAGGCGTCTATGCCTGCGTTCCGGGGCCGCAATATGAAACGCCAGCGGAGGTGCGGATGATGCAAGTTTTAGGGGCGGATGTTGTGGGCATGTCCACTGTTTTTGAAGCCATTCAAGCCCGCGCCCTTGGCTTACAAGTTGCCGCATTTTCCTGCCTCACAAATTGGGCCGCAGGGGTGTCGTCCGCGCCGCTTTCTCATGCCGAAGTCATGGAAGTAGGCCAACAAGCCGCCGCACAACTTTGCACATTGCTCCAAGGTGCTTTAGAAAAAATTGAGGAGATATGAGTGCTTGCGAAATTGGAAATACGGCGCACGTTTTCGTTTTGTGTGCCTTTACCATTCCACGACGATTTCCCCGAATAGTACGAAGATAAGGCGTGGTTGGAAAGGTTCTAGATTGAGAGGGGCACCACACCCGCCTCATGTGTCGCCTCCGGTGCCCTCGCCGGAGGCATTGTGGTTATGAGACCACTCATCTATGTGCCGTGCGAGGGCGCACGGCACAACACCCGTGGCGGGTGTGCTACCCCTCTTGAAATCGAGAACATCGAAATCTTTCTTAAACTCTGTTACTCCCTTCCCCCCGGCCTCAACTACACCGTCTGCATCGGACATCAATATCCGCCACATCTGCCGTAGGAATTCCACCCGATGCCACCAAAAGATCGTGAAAGTTCAGTGATGTGGCGTGATCCGCCACACAGATTTTACCGGCTTTTAGTGCTCCCGGGTCTGGCAGATCACGCTCTTCCAATAAAATTAACACTCCACGGAGACCGAACAACAAGAGGTTTCATACTTATAAACTCTTACATAGATACACTCGTATTAAGATTTTGAAGTGGCACGGAAGATTATGGGTTGCTAGATTTCTAGTGCGTGGGTTGTGTGCTTTATGTCTTTACAGTCTCCATTATTATCACCCCTTAAGTTCCAAGATTATCGCCATTTGTTTATTGGGAACACCCTTTCAAGCTTTGGCGGAATCATTCAAATGACGGCCGCCGCGTGGCTTATGACTTCGATTTCTACTTCTGTGGATAAGGTGGCTTGGGTACAGACCTCGGTGGCGTTGCCAATTATGTTGTTTTCAATGTTGGCCGGTGCCCTCTCTGATAATTTTTCTAAACGTAATATCATAATCCTTGCGCAATCCTTTGCCATGGTTGTTTCCCTTATTCTTGCGATTTTTTCCTATTTCCATTGGATCACACCCTGGTTTTTGCTTTCATTTACATTTCTTGTGGGTTGCAGTGCGGCTTTAACGGGACCTGCGTGGCAAGCCTCTATTGGTGATTTGTTGGATCGAAAGTACGTGCCGTCCGGCGTGCTACTTAATGGAATCAGTTTTAATATATCACGAAGTCTTGCACCTGCCTTAGGCGGGTTAATTGTTGCCGGGTTTGGGGCGACGATGGCTTTTACTGTCAATGCGATAAGCTATTTATTTGCCTTATATCCATTATGGCTGTGGAAACCACATTATAGAGAAGAAGTATTACCTCGCGAAAACGTCGTACGTGCCATTTTTTCCGGCGTCCGCTATGTCGCGATGTCTCCCCATCTTAGTCGAGTTATCTTACGTTCCTTTATCTTTTGTATAGGTTCAATTATAACGCTTACATTATTACCCCTTATCGTTCGGGATCGTTTAGGAGGGGATGCACGGACTTATGGAGTTATTTTGGGTGCCTTTGGTGCCGGAGGCATATTGGGTGCGGTCTTAAGTAATAAATTACGTTCGGCATTTTCAAATGAAACTTTAGCGCGGCTTGCTTTTACGCTTTTTGCTGGTTGTGCTTTTGTTTCGGCATGGAGTACCCATCCTTGGATTATTGGCGTTGTGACGGCACTAAGCGGTTCTTGTTGGGTCGCTTTTTTGACCCTTATGAATATGACGGTACAACTTTCCACGCCTCGCTGGGTGGTGGGAAGGGTCTTGTCTATTTATATGACTCTTAATTTTACGGGAATGAGTGTAGGTAGTTGGATTTGGGGAAGCGTGACTCAAGCTCACGGACTCCCTATTGCGTTGGTCGCTGCAGGAATTGTCTTATTGATAGGAGCTATCTTAGGGTTCTTCTTTTCATTGCCGAAAGAGGGCTCGGATAATCTGACTCCATGGGATCGTTGGCAAGAACCGGAAATTGCCATGAATATACAACCAACCAGTGGGCCAATAACAGTTATCGTCGAATTTCTTATTAGGGAAGAAGACACCCTTGAGTTTTTAAGTGTTATGCATGAACGTCGTCGGGTACGTGTTCGAGATGGGGCTCACAATTGGAGTCTCACGCGTGATTTGCAATATCCTGAACGTTGGATGATGAGCTATCAACTTCCTACATGGATTGAATATGTGAGACACCATCAGCGCATGACCATCGCCGATAAGCCCATCGCCGATCGCCTTGCGGCATTACATCAAGGGGATAAACCGCCTATTATCCATCGTATGATCGAACGTCAAACGGATCTGCGTGCGATTGAAGCCAGTAATTCCGAGCGCCCGGTCGTGATTCCTCCGACTCTAGGTTAATGTGTAGGTATAATATCAATACATCTATGAAAAATCGAGGTGATTTAAGGTATCTTTCTAAGTCATCAATAGATACAATTCGCCGGAGATTTGAGGGAGACGTCGAGAGGTTTTCTAATATAGAAACAGGACAAACGGCAACGATAGATGCGCCATTAGCGATGGAGCTAATCACAAATGCGGCCATTACTTCGACGCCTCATCTTTCACGAGTTCTCGATATCGGATGTGGTGCGGGAAACAATACCATAATGCTGCTGCGTAGTTACCCTAAGACCCTCGATTGTAGCCTTAATGATTTAAGCCATAATATGCTTTTGCGAGCAAAAGAGAGGGTGTTACAGGAGACAACGGGGCAAGTGGAGATTTTGGAGGGAGATTTCCGAGCGATTGATATACCGGAATCATCCTATGATGTCGTTCTTGCCGCAGCGGTTTTGCATCATTTAAGAGGTGATGAGGATTGGGAACGCGCCTTTTCCAAAGTGTATAAGTTGCTGCGTCCGGGGGGCTCCTTTTGGATTAGTGACTTGGTGGCTCACGAGACACCTGCCATTCATGCAATGATGTGGTTGCGTTATGGGGATTATCTTTGTGAATTACAAGGCGAGGATTATCGGCAAAAAGTTTTCGAATATATAGAGGCTGAGGATTCTCCGCGCTCGGTGACGTATCAAGTGGACCTCTTGCGGCGCGTGGGATTCTCGCAAGTAGAAATTCTGCATAAAAACTCCTGCTTTGCTGCCTTTGGTGCCATAAAAAGTCAATAGGCACTCGACAAATGCCCTAAAAATGGCTATTTCCATGCGCCATGAATGGAGAATTTCCTCTTGTCGGTGGAGGCTCTCTATGAGTCGTCGGCAACGGCATCAACGGGCCTGGCATGGCGGGTCATTGTTTTGGAACGAACGATTCAGCGAACGTTCCAAGCGCGTTTTACGTCGTAAGGAACGTGATACTTTTCGCTATGTGGTGATGCCTGCCGTCTATCTTTTTGGAGGGATGGGATTTTTCGTGCTCATGGGGACGATTATTCATTTTGCGCTCACGGATGAACTCGCGCTGCATTTCCTCGGCATCGCACTTTCCTTGCTTGCGTTGCCTTGTATCTTTGCACTTTATGGCATCTTGCGCGGCCATCGTAGTACTGCTCTCAATGAACCGTAACAGGGCACGAAGTTTAGCGAAATCCTTCTTTGGGTCGTTCTGCAGCTTCGGCGTCGTGTGGTAATGGTTCAAGAGGTTGAGCATTGGGGCAGGTATCGGGAATGCGGACGGTTGGGCGAGCCCAATGCACGGCGTTGGTGATGACGCGCTGAATTTCGGGCTGATGATACGTGGGGTACGTTTCGTGTCCGGGTCGAAAATAAAACACACGCCCATGCCCTCGTCGCCATGTGGCACCGCTACGAAAGACTTCGCCGCCGGTGAACCAAGAAATGAAAATGAGTTCTTCGGGTTCAGGAATTCCAAAGGGCTCGCCATACATTTCTTCGGTGGGGATTTCGAAATGTTGCGGAAGATGAGCGGCAATGGGATGACTCGGAGCAATTGTCCATAGGCGTTCTTTGTCGGTGGATTCGCGCCATTGGAGCGAGCAAGTTGTGCCCATGAGAGCTTTGAAAATTTTGGAATAATGCGCGGAATGGAGGGCAATAAATCCCATACCTTCGAGCACGTGATTTTTAATCATTTGCACGGTGCTATCGGCCACCTCGCCATGAGCCTTGTGACCCCACCAAATAAGAACATCAGTTGCCGCAAGAATTTCTTCCGAGAGTCCGTGGTCGGGTTGGTCTAACCATGCCGTTGCAACTTCCAAATCTTTTTCTTTGCGAAGGAACTGAGCAATTGTTTCATGAATACCTTGGGGATAAATGGCGGCGACCTTCGGGTTTTCCTTTTCGTGGCGAAATTCGCTCCAAACTAAAACACGGATTTTATGATTCACGGCGAAAAACTTACCTGCATTTGTGGTGCGTAGCAAAGCTTTCGTCAATGAAGCTTCATGGCCCTCGGGCTGTTCTTGTTTGAGGTGCTTATTCTCGTTAGGGTGTTTGGTTCTTTATGAACAAAAACGAAAAATTTCATGTGGCGGTATTGAGTGGTGATGGGATTGGGCCCGAGGTGATGGTGGAAGCGCGACGTGTTATGGAGGCTATTTCCGCGAAGTTTTCCATTACGTTTGAACTCCAAGAAGAGCTCGTGGGTGGTGCGGCGATTGATGCCACAGGAACGGCTTTGCCGGAGCGTACGCTGGAGGCGTGTCGTGAGGCGGATGCGATTCTTTTCGGCTCGGTGGGAGGGACAAAATGGGAATCCTTACCTCCGGCGGAGCAGCCTGAGCGAGCAGCACTTTTACCGCTGCGGAAGGCGTTTTCGCTTTTTGCAAATTTGCGTCCGGCACTTTGTTTGCCAGAATTAACTCATGCCTCACCGGTGCGGGAGACGATTGTGGCAGGAGGATTTGATGTCCTGTGTGTGCGTGAATTGACGGGAGGGCTTTATTTTGGAGAGCCAAAGTTTTTGAAACAGGAGGGTGGCGAGCAGATGGCCGTGGATACGATGATTTACAAAGCGAGTGAAATCGAGCGCATCACCCATGTCGCTTTTCAGGCGGCGTTGCAGCGACGAAAGCAAGTGACATCCATTGATAAAGCCAATGTGCTGCAAAATGGCATCCTCTGGCGTCAGGTTGTCGAGCGTGTGGCAAAAGGATACCCCGAGGTCACATTGAATCATCTCTATGTGGATAACGCAGCCATGCAATTGATTCGCAACCCCAAGGGCTTCGATGTCGTTTTAGCGGAAAACCTTTTTGGAGATATTTTGAGCGATGAGCTGGCCATGATTTCCGGGTCGCTGGGAATGTTGCCGAGCGCGAGTCTTGGGGCACCCCGTGGTGATGGGCTGTACTTTGGCCTTTATGAACCCAGTGGAGGTTCGGCACCCGACATTGCGGGAATGGGTATTGCTAACCCAATAGCGCAGATTCTTTCCGTGGCCATGATGTTGCGTTATTCGGCAGGGCGTGAAGATGCGGCAGCCGCGATTGAGGCGGCGGTTCAGCGCGTGATTCGGTCTGGAATGCGCACGCGGGATATTCATACGGGAACAACCCGGCTCGTTAGCACGGAGGAAATGGGAAATGCGATTGTGGCGTCGCTCTAAAGATAAAGCTATTGTGAGGAACGCCATTTCTTCGCAGTATGCACGGGGTTTTTCATCGTGAATTTTCGCAAACAATCCACGCTCGAAGCACCGGGGTTTCAGATTGCTCCGATGGTGGATATTGTTTTTTTGCTGCTAATTTTCTTTCTTGTGACATGGAATTTTGCACGGCATGAAACGGAGCTTGATGTAAAAGTACCGACCGCCAAGGAGGGCAAAGAGTCGCGACGTTCGGTGGGTGAGGTTATTATCAATGTGAAAAGTGATGGCACGATCATGATGAATCGGCGGGTGATGACAGGCCAAGAACTCGGGGATACGTTGCGAAAAATTTCCGAGCTTTATCCCGATCAGGCGGTGATTTTGCGCGGCGACGAATCGGCGGATTATCGGCATATCGTAGCGGTGCTGGATATTTGCCGCACAGCCAACATTTGGAACGTGGCTTTTGCCACGGGGCGTCCGGAATGAAGCATCACGTCGCTGTTATCGTGAGCGTGGTGGGGATTTTTTCTCCGCTGTTGGCACAGGATATTCCCGTGCGCCGTGCGGAACCGGTGGCGCAAGATGTGGGGACTTCCACGGCACCGCCGCAAGGATGGGACGTTCGCCGTGCTGAACCGGTGTCGTCGCCGAGCGTTCCGGATGTTCGTCGTGCGGAACCTGTGACACCACGGCAGGTGCCCACATCTTCTCCGTCCGCCCCTTTTAGACCAAGTGTTTCTCCGGCAGAATCCGATGAAGAAATTCGCGTTGCTCCGGCGGTCTCGAATTTTGATCCCGTAGCTGCAGTCCTTGAGCAAGCCAATGCTTATTATGCTCGCAAAATTTACGACATGGCGGCGAAGAAGTATGAAGAATTTTTAGTACTTCGCCCTGTGGGTGCAGAGCGTCAGAGCGTACTTTTTCGCATGGGAGAAAGCCTGCGAGCCATGGAGCGTAAAACCGAGGCGACCGCAGCGTACCAGCGCGTTTTGACGGAATTTAACACGGGAGATTTTATTGGACCTGCAGCATACCGTCTTGGGGAAGCATACTATGCCGCTCGTAATTTTGCGGCGTCCGCAGATGCTTTTGGGAAAGCCGGTCAATATATGCGCGATCCCAAATTGCGCCTTGCGAGTAAATATTTTGAAGCGCGTTCTTTGGAGGAAATAGGTCGCCGGATGGAGGCACTTTCGGCTTACCGAGAAGTGGTGGCGCAAACGGAGGATAATCCGTATCGCGACCATGCTTTGTTTCAACTTGCAGAGGGGGATTCTCAGGCGGGGCTCACGGATAGTGCATTCCGGCAATTCCGCAAACTTGCAGAATCTGCTCAGTCCGAAGCCTTGCGAATAGGTGCAGCGGCAAACGCAGGATTGCTCGCCATTGATGCTAAGGATTATGCGGCAGCACGCCCTCTTCTCCAACAGGCCGCAGCGAGTCATGGGGAGGATGAGATAAAATGGAAACGCATCGCACAAACGGGCCTTGTTCGATTGGAATACGAGATGGGGAACTTTGAGGCCGCTGCACAACTTGCGACGCAGGTGTTGCCACAGTTACCCGCTGAGTCGCGTCCGAAAGTTCTACTTATTGCCGCGAACTCCCAGCGTCAATTAGAACGATACGCCGAAGCTCTTGCTCTCTATGATCAGCTCGCGACAGAATTCAGCGACTCGCCGCAGGCTCGAGAAGCTGCCTTCTATCGCCTTGTCGCCTTGGTGAGTCAAAAGGATGAGCGCGCACTGAGCCTCATTGATGAATTTCTGGCCTCATCGGCTAACGCGTCGGAAAAAGCCAAGGCCTATCTTCTCAAAGCGGAGCTATTATTTACCCAAAATCGTTTTGCAGAAGCTGCGCCGCTTTACGAAAAGGCTCTTGATGCGGAAGGCATGGATAAATACCGCAGCGGTGCGCTTAGCAAACTCGCATGGTGTCAATATCATGAAAAGAAATACGACCAAGCGGTCGCCACGCTCACACGATTTCTTACCCAATTTCCGAGGGACCCGCAGGCTTCTACCGCGCTGGCGCAACGTGCGAAGGCACAAAATGAGACGGGTCAAATGGTGGCTGCTTTGGAGGATTATGCGCGGATCGTCAATAATCATCCCGAGGCTCGCGAGCGCGAAGATGCCATGTATCAGCAAGCTATTTTATTGGGAAAGTTGCAACGTCCTGCCGAGATGGCCGCAGCATTTCAGCGGCTCCTTGCAGAATATCCTCAATCGAATTTTGCAGCAGAGGCAAATTTCTGGATTGGGCACACGGCTTTTGATGCCAAAAAATATCGCGATGCAATTCCTGCACTCGACGCAGCCCGCAAACTTGATCCTAAAACATTTGGCGAACGCGCTTCATTGCGTGTGGTGATGAGTTATTATTATCTCGAAGATCGTGAAAATGCTTCACGCGAAGCACTGGCATGGGGACCGGAAAAGGCACCCGTGGAAGTTCGCACATGGCTTGGACGTTCGGCGCTCGCAGCGGGAAATTTCAACCAAGCCGTGCAATTTCTTCGTCCTCTTGCTGAGGCATCCGATGCGTCCGACGAATTGCGAGCTTCGCTGGTACAAGCCCAAGTGAAGGCGGGTGATTTCGACGGGGCGCGGACAACATTGAAAATGTTATTGCCGCATTTGCATGAGCCGAGGGCAAAGGCGTCGGCTTACCTGCTCATGGCAGAGGCTCTGCTGGGTCAGGGCGCGGGGGAAGAAGCGAAGGCAGCGGCGGAGGAAGCTCTCAAACTTCAACCCGAGGGTCGCCTCAATGCGGAGGCCCGCTTGATGAATGGCCGCGCTCTTCTCGCGCAAGGCCGTCAGGAAGATGCCGCCCGTGCCTTTATGGCGGTGGCTTTGCTTTACGATGAAAAGGATTTATCGCCACAGGCTTTGCTTGGTGCGGAGGACGCTTATCGGAAAGTGGGCAATACGGTGGATGCCGATCGCGCCCGTGACGAGCGTCAGCGACGGTATCCCGATTTCCAAAAAACGGAGGCGACACAGCCGTGATGCTGTCTTTGCCTCAAGGAGATTTTCGCGCTTTCATTTTCGATTGTGACGGAACGCTCGCCGACAATATGCATTTGCATTACCGTGCATGGAGTCAAACGTTGCGAGATCATGGCCGCGAGTTTCCCGAGGAAATTTTCTATCAATGGGGCGGTGTTCCCACGGGAGAAATTGTGCGACGGTTAAATGCGATGTTTGCGCTTTCGCTGGAAGTGGAAGACATCACTTTGCGTAAAGAGCACTATTATCGCGAAATGATTCCCGAGGTGATTCCCAAGGCGGAAACCGTGGCTCTTGTTCGTTTTCATCATGGCAAAACTCCCATGGCGGTTGCTTCCGGCGGACATCTTGATCTCGTCGAGCGCACCCTGCGGGCCGTGGGGGTTTATGAGCTTTTTGACACCGTGGTGGGGGCGGAAGATTACAAACATGGGAAGCCGCATCCCGATCCTTTCCTTACCGCTGCAGCACGCCTCGACGTTGCGCCGCAGTATTGCTTGGCTTTTGAAGATACCGAAGTTGGGGCGCAATCCGCTCGCGCTGCAGGAATGCAATGCCTCTTGGTATGAGCGCACGCATGTTGGCATCGCGAAGAATCTGCGGTAATCTTTAAGTCTATGAGTACAAATTCAACCAACGGTGTTACCCCGCTTACCGAAAGTCTTAATCAAGTACTAGCGGATACCTATGCCTTACTTTCACTCACACATCTTGCCCATTGGAATGTGGAAGGGCCCGGATTCTTTGCCCTGCACACAGCGTTTCAGACCCAATATGAGGAGATGTTTATTGCGGTTGATGACATCGCCGAACGCGTGCGTGCCCTTGGTGCTTATGCTATTGGCGGACTTCACGCTTTGGCGGCGCGGGCAAAACTCGAAGAGTTTTCTTCGCCGCTTTCGCAAGAAAGCTATGTCAAACATCTAATCGCTGGTCAGGAAAAAGTGGTAGCCGATGCAATGAAAGCTCGAAATCTTGCGGATAAGGAAGGGGACAAAGAGAGCGAAGACCTGATGATTCAGCGCATCACCACGCATGAAAAATCGCTCTGGATGCTGCGCAGTTTTCTAAAATCATAACTTCCCTAGTTGTGGTGGGGGCATCTGTTGCTTCGGGTGCCGCACTCGTCTCGGCTACCATTTCCCGCGCCCTCACGGGAAACATCATAAATAAAACTCAGGACGCTCCACGAAGCTCCTTCGGCGCAAAAAAAACGCCTGTCACCGAAGCAACAGGCGCATGATTTTGCGATTGCAGATTAATTTTCTTCGTCAGGTGCGACTGGCGGTGCTGGTGGCCCCCGTCTTTTTCCTCGAGGTGGCTCCAACTTTTCCAAGAGCGGTGCGAGAGCCGGGTTTTGTTTAAGGAGTGCGGCCTTACGTGCGGCATGGAGGTCTTGCTCGGCTTGATGCTTCGCTTCCGGGGTTGAGGCATCTTTCAATTTTGCCCGTGCGGCAGCAACCGTGGGATCATCTTTTATCGCTTGGCGTGCTTTTTTGAAGGCATCCCTTTGCTCGGGAGTTAGTGAGTTAAAACCATCACGTACGTCTCGAGCGCGTTTGCGGGCGTTTTGGACTTTTTCAAGTACCGGTGCCAACGACGGATCAGCGGCAAGAACCGCCGCGTTCATGGATTTTACCAATTGTGCATCAATCGCATCACGCTGCTCTCGGAGTGAACGAATGGTAGGATCGGCTGACGCTTTTTCGCGAGCGGCCCTTAAACGTTGCCCTTCGTCGGGACTGAGAACGTTATCGCGTCCACTAGGGCATTTGCACTTTTTGCCGGGTGGATGGTTATGACCGGGTGCAAAAGCCGGCGGGCCGCCCGGATGCTCGTCTGCTTGTGCCAGAACGGATGTGCCACCACCAAGTAACGAGGCGGCGCACAGGATGCTGAGTATGTTTATGTGTTTCATAGCAACAAGTGAAACACCACTCATGGGGAAAAGTTGCGGAACTTTTTCTCACGCATTTAAAAAAGTGAGCCGCCGGTTGTATCTGATCGGAAAACAAAAAAACCGATCACCCGACGGCTCTTGGTACAAACCAAACCACTACTTTCGACATCCCTCGGGGTGGTATGTTCATTATTATTTTTCCGCAGGCTCTGACCACACGCGGGATGCGGGCACGTTCCGCCTTTCGTTAAGCAATTTTCGTGGTAGATTGATGCCGATTTTATGAAACGATGTTTTTGGGTCGCCCCTCTTGCGACTCTCGTAATTTTATCGGGATGTGCTCAATTGGACACGCGCCATGCAATGTATATCAGCGTGGCTGATCAGAAAATGTTGGTGACAGATCGTGGTGTTCCCGTGGCGTCCTATCCCATTTCCACCTCGAAATTTGGTATTAGCGCGAAGCCTAATAGCAATGGAACGCCCCTCGGAATACATCGCGTCGCTAAAAAAATTGGCAGCGGATTACCGGAGGGCGCGGTGTTGAAATCGCGGCAATTTACAGGCGAAGTTTTGGCCATTGATGCGCCCGGTCGTGATCCCATCGTCACGCGTATTCTTTGGCTCCAAGGCCGTGAGGCTCGTAATCGCAATAGTTATGCTCGCATGATTTATATTCACGGTACGCCGGAAGAACGGAATATTGGGTGCCCTTCCAGCTATGGCTGTATTCGTATGCGTTCGCATGATGTTGTGTCGCTCTTCGATCGCGTGGGGTTAGGCGCGAAGGTAGATATTTTTGAGGAGTCGTTAGCACATCGCTTTCCAAAGCTCGCCGGTTCGGAAGTCGCAACTCCGGCGACGCCACCACCGGCCGTAATGGCAGGGCATCTTTCGCCCGGGCCTCGCCAATTATAAGTATGCAACACAAGTCTCTCTCGGATGTTGAGCTCACCGCACCTGCGGCGGTCATGCAACGTACGGATAGGTACCGACAAATTTTGTCATTTACTCTCTGGACGGCAGCCATCGCTTGGGCGGCAACTA
This sequence comes from Chthoniobacterales bacterium, assembly GCA_021463515.1. Taxonomy (GTDB): domain Bacteria; phylum Verrucomicrobiota; class Verrucomicrobiia; order Chthoniobacterales; family JACTMZ01; genus JACTMZ01. Next base: position 21,026 of record JAJTYZ010000008.1, read on the forward strand.
TTTTGTGGCTTTCATCGCTCTCCTCCTCAGAACTTCCCAATGCCGCTCGTATGCTTTCGGATAAATTTTGTCACTTCATTGCATTTGCTGTCGGCGGGTGGTTGGTGGCAAGTGCCACACGAAGCACGTGGCCCCGGTTGCATTTTGCCATACCGCTTATTGCCGCCATTTTATTGGGTGCAGCCTTTGGTGCTTTCGACGAGCTGCTTCAGCTTCTTACTCCCGGGCGGAGTGGCGCGGATGTTTTTGACTGGATTGCGGATGTTCTCGGGATTGTCACAGGCTCATCCTTGACATTGTTGACTCATGGTTTCTTTGAACGCCTCATCCCGCGCCGCTGAGCTGCGACGTGTCATTGCGCGTCATGATCGGCTTTATTACGAAGAAGCCGCACCGGAAATTTCCGATCGTGAATATGATACGCTTCTACGTGAGCTGCGTGATCTCGAGGAGGCTCATCCAGAACTTCGTACAGCGGATTCTCCGACGCAACGTGTGGGAGGTAAACCGCTCGAAGAGTTTCGTCAGGTGCCGCATCGCGTACCCATGCAGAGTCTCGATAACACGTACTCGCTTGCCGAGGCCGATGCCTTTCTAGCCCGTGTGGAGAAACTGCTTCCCGAAGTGACGCTGCGTTGGACGATTGAGCCAAAAATTGATGGCGTTGCTCTCTCGATCACTTACCGTGATGGTTTTTTGGAACAGGCATCCACGCGTGGTGATGGAACGGTCGGTGACGATGTCACACAGAACATTCGTACGATTCGTGCTATCCCGCTGAAGCTTGAAGCGGCGGCACCGCAGCTGCTGGAAATTCGCGGAGAAGTTTATTTGCCAAAGAAAAAATTCGTGGCCCTTAATGCATCTCGTGAAGCGGATGATGAACCGCTTTTTGCCAATCCTCGCAACGCCGCCGCTGGCTCCTTAAAACTTCTCGATCCGGCGATTGTGGCCTCGCGCGGACTTTCTGCAGTGTTTTACGGATTAGGTGCCGCTGAAGGTTCAGGCGTGCCGGAAACACAAGCCGCATTACTTCATTGGTTGAAAACACTCGGCCTTCCCGTGATTCCGCACTTTTGGGAGGCTTCCTCCGGTGCTGAAGTTCGTGTGGCCATCGAAGCGCTGGATAAAATTCGGCATGACTTCGCTTTTGAAACCGATGGTGCCGTTATCAAACTCGATAGCTTTCGTCGCCGCGATCAAGTGGGCAGTACGTCAAAATTTCCACGTTGGGCTATGGCTTACAAATACGAGCCTGAACGTGCCCGCACGCGCCTGAACGCCATCACCGTGCAAGTCGGACGCACAGGCACCTTAACACCCGTTGCCGAGCTGGAGCCGGTTTTACTCGCCGGCAGTCGCGTCGCTCGCGCCACCTTGCACAACGAAGAGGAAATTGCCCGTAAAGATATTCGTATTGGTGATTACGTTTTCGTCGAAAAAGCAGGTGAAGTTATTCCCGCCATCGTGGGCGTAGATACGTCGGCACGCACCGGAGATGAATTGATTTTTCAGATGCCCGATGCCTGCCCTTCCTGCAACAGCCCCGTGTTTCATGATCCGGAGATTGTGGCCATTCGTTGCATCAATCCCGATTGCCCCGCACAAATTCGTCGTCGTCTCGAACATTTTGCGGCACGGGGCGCGATGGATATTGACGGCCTTGGCGAAGCAATGGTGGATCAACTTGTGAGCGCAGAACTCGTTCGCACGCTCGCCGATATTTACACCCTCGACGCTGCTGCCGTGGCGGCTCTCGAGCGTATGGGAAAAAAAAGCACGGCTAATCTTCTTGCGGGTATTGAAGCAAGCAAGCAACGTCCGCTTTGGCGTCTGCTCTTCGCGCTTGGTATTCCTCACGTGGGCGCAACAGCAGCACGCAAACTTGCGGTGAAATTTGTAACGCTCGATCAACTGGCGGCGGCATCTCTCGAGGAGCTTCAACAGACCGAAGATGTGGGTGAAATAATGGCCCACGCAATCCGCGATTTTTTTCATCTCCCTCACAATCGCCAACTTCTCGAAGCCTTGCGCCATCAACGCCTTAATTTTGGCGAACACGATGAAAAATCCTCGGCCTCTATTTCTCAAACTTTAGCGGGTCAAACATGGGTCATCACCGGAACTCTCTCGCGTCCGCGTGATGAAATTGCCGAGAGTATTCGTGCGCACGGCGGCACCGTCTCCGGCAGTGTGAGCAAAAAAACTTCTTACGTTCTCGCCGGAGAAGAAGCCGGCAGCAAACTCGAAAAGGCCCGCTCCCTCGGTATCCCCATCGTGGATGAAGTGACGCTTCACAAAATGTTCCGTGCGTCTATTGCGTAAAAGCTCTACGCCCTCCTTGCGCTTCTTTGTTTAGGGATTATTAGTGAAAGTATGATGCTAACGTTCTCCTCCGTCCCCGTTGTTATCGCCTTGTTTTTGGCGGCTTCATGTTCTTGGGCATGCATGTCGGAAACATTGGAGCAATGTATCCAACGCTATGGGCCGCCTTTACGAGTAAGCGCGGACCAACATGTTTATGTTTTCGAAATAGAGGGGCTTCGTGTTTTTGCGAGCATTCATGAGGGAAAGGTGAAGGAAATAGTTTATAAAAAATTAGCACCATCCTCCGATTACACCGGACCGACGCCCCAGATGAGCACCAACGAGATTCATGCGATTTTGGGAAAAAATGCCCGTGATGCAACCTGGGAAAAATCGCATCCGGACCTTTATACGGTAAATTACAGTTGTCGCGATAGAAACCTCGCAGCTGCCTATTCAACGCTCACGGGATTACTCACGATTGCAGAGCAAGGCTCCTCTCAAAAATTGGCCGAGCGTATTCCAGAATTGGATGCGCCTTAAAAAATCATCCATCTTTCGCACCCTTTCTCCGTGGAAATCACCGCAGTGATTGCACCGCCGCCGTGCGTCAGCTATAACCACGGGATGAGTAAATCATCCGCAACAACCCGTAAACCGACTTCACCAAAGCAGGAAGCCAAACTGATGAACGGGGCGGAAATTTTGGTCAAGTGTTTAGAGCTGGAAGGTGCGGATACAATTTTTGCCTATCCTGGCGGTGCCAGTATGCCGATTCACCAGGCTTTAACGCGCTCGAAAAAAATTCGCACGATCCTTCCGCGACATGAGCAAGGCGGGGTGTTTGCCGCTGAGGGTTACGCACGCGCCACGGGACGCCCCGGCATTTGCATGACCACGTCGGGACCGGGGGCGACCAACCTTGTCACGGGAATTGCGGATGCCTACATGGATTCCGTTCCGCTCATCGCCATCACCGGACAAGTGCCGCAGGATATGATTGGTCGCGGGGCGTTTCAGGAAACCGATGTGTTTGGAATGACACTTCCCGTCGTGAAGCACAGCTACCTTATTTGGGATATCAACGACATCCCGCGCATCGTTAAAGAGGCGTTTTACATTGCCACCTCGGGGCGCCCGGGACCGGTGGTGATTGACCTTCCGAAAAACATTCAAAATCAGAAAGCCATTCCGGTGTTTCCCGAGACGATTACGTTGCGGGGTTACGATGTGGACAAGCGTGCTTCGGATAAAGATTTGCTCGAGGTTGTGCGGCTGATTCAAAAGGCGAAAATGCCCATGCTTTATTGCGGAGGTGGCATTATCACCTCGGAAAGTGCCGATGAATTGTTGGAGTTTGTCGAGCGTACGCAGATTCCCGTGGCGACGACGCTCATGGGCATTGGCGGATTTCCCGAGACGCATCCGCTGTCGCTGAAATGGCTGGGGATGCACGGCGCGGTGTATGCCAATAATGCGGTGAACGAAGCAGACTTATTGCTCGCTATCGGCGTGCGCTTTGATGATCGCGTGACCGGCAAAGTCGAAAAATTTGCCGAACACGGAACGATTGTTCACATCGAGATTGACGATTCGGAAATTAATAAAAACAAAGTCGTAACGCTTCCGATTCTCAGCGATCTCAAATATGCGTTGCGTTGCCTCAATGACCTTCTCGCCAAGGAGGGATTTAAGCGCGTGAAAGGAAATGCCTTTACCCGCTTTACACCCTGGTATGAAAAAATCCAGGCGTGGAAAAAAGATAAGCCCTTTAGCTACAAAGCCACGGATGATGCGATTCAGCCTCAATATGTGGTGGAGCAAATTTACAAGCTCACCGAAGGCAAAGCCATTATGACCACGGGGGTGGGCCAGCATCAAATGTGGGCAGCGCAGTTTTACAATTTCGACAAACCTCGCACCTACATCACATCCGCCGGGTTGGGCACGATGGGCTTCGGCTATCCTGCGGCGATTGGCGCGAAAGTCGCATGTCCCGATCGTGAAGTGATTGATATTGATGGCGACGGTTCTTTTCTGATGAATATCCAAGAGCTGGCATGCGCTCACATTGAAAAAATTCCAGTCAAAGCCGTCATTCTCAACAACCAACATCTTGGGATGGTGGTGCAGTGGGAAGACCGCTTTTACGAGGGCAATCGCGGCCATACGTTCCTTGGAGACCCCGAGGATAACGATCGCATTTATCCCGACTACACGGCGATTTGCAAAGGCTTTGGCGTCGCTTGCGAGCGCGTAATTCATAAAAAGGATCTCATCCCCGCTCTCAAGCGCATGCTCGCATCTAAGGAAACATACGTTCTCGATGTTAAGGTTCCTTATACCGAGCACGTACTGCCCATGATCCCGGCTAACATGACGTATAAGGACGTCATTACCGAATAACGCCACCGCACCAACGTGGCGTCGCTATGTCAGAAAAACCACCGCTGCTTGATCTCAGCACCTTAGACTTCCGCCCGAAATGGGCGAAAGAATCTGTGGGCCATACGTCGCAGGAACGCGCACCCTTACCTCGCGAGTTTCGCGAAGACGTACCGCGTCCGCACGAACGTCACGGAAAGAAAAAGTTCCAACGCGGTGGTTTTGGTGGTCGGAAGGGGCCGCGTGAAGACCGACGGGAGCCGCCGAGAGAAAAACGCCCCCTACCGCCTGCCAACCCGCTCCCATGGCTGCGCTTCGCGTTCACAGCGACGCCCCCTGCTGTCGAAACGGTCGTGCAACAAATTCGTCATACGGGTAAAACCTTTAGTCTTTTCGATATTGCCAGAATCCTTTTAAGGAATCCGGCGTCATACATCATCGAATTGTCCGCGCGGCCACCTGCGGCAGAGAGTCCGTTTTACAAGGCACGAGTGGATGGAAGTGTTTGGCTGTCGCGTACCGCCGCTGTGCAGCATTTGCTGCGCACAAAACTTGATCAATTTTACAGCGCAACAACTGTAGATATTGAGCCGCCCAAAGGAAACTTTACCGTCGTGGCAGTTTGTGGGATGTCGGGCACTTTGCTCGGTCCGCCGAATTTGCATGATTACGAGCGACGCCTGCGTGAATTACATCGTCAGAAATTTGCCCACATGGATTTCGAAAAATTTCGTGCGCGTTTAACGATGGATCGCTCGCCGGAGACAATTGAAAAATGGCGACTCAGTGCGTCAAAGGTCGTGGAGTTTTATCCCAAAGAATGTGAGTCACCCGAAAAGCTGCAGGGACTGGAGGCCGTGGAAAAGCATTTCTTGGCGCATTATGCCGAGGCGGGAATTGAGGCACTGACGACCTGCGACATTCCGGGTGATGTAACCGCCACCGCCGTGGACTCGGTTTTGGTTCCGCTTTTAGCGCGAGCTCGTGAGGAAGAGGAGCGATTTCCTTTGCGCCTCGCTCAAAGCCTCAGCCGGGCGCTGACGCAAGCCGGTCTTCGCTTTCGTAAAAGTCCCAACCGTACCACCTGGGTTTCCGCCGCACGCCCACGACATCTTGATGCCACACAGGTTGCCGTGCGGGATTCCATTCGTAGAATTCTTGAGGTCATTGGTGAGAATAAAGGAATACGCCGAGGCGAACTTCTCGATCTTCTCGCTCCGCCACCAACATCTGCACCGGAAGCCGTGACTGCTGCCGGCTCCATGGTTGCTTTACCTGCGGACCCTGCACGTCAGGCTGTGATGGAAGAGCTTCTCTGGCTCACGCACGAAGGTTATGTGATTGAGTTTTCCGATGGACGTTTGGAAGTTGTTCCGCCCCCTCAACAACACCCGCACTCGGCAAAGTCTGCGGAGTAAATAATAACGAGGGGTAATTCTTTCTCGCTCACTTCCGTAGGGATGCCTACAAAGGCAGGGACATGATAGAAACTTTGGAGAAACTTCTCCTTTTGCAGGAGCGCGATCAACGGCTTCAGACTTTCCTCCGAGAGATTGAGGGGGTGCCAGCGGAAAAGGCGGCTTTTGAGCGCGAGTTGCAAGCAGCGCAGCAAACACTCGCCACCGCGAAGGAACGGGCCTCGCAAATTGAGATCGAACGTAAACGCCTTGAGGTGGAGGCGGAGGGCAAACGTTCGCAAATCGCCAAATACCGTACGCAGCAATTTGAAACGCGTAAAAATGAGGAATATGCGGCACTTAAAAATGAGATTGAGCGTGCCGAAAAGGACATCATTGGCATTGAAGACCGCGTGTTGGAACTGATGGAAGAAGCGGAAAATCTGAAACCTGCTATTGCGGATGCAGAGCAAAAATTTTCTGCGGAAAAAACACGTGTGACTGCCTTGTTGAAGTCGACGGATGATAAAGTTGGGATTCTCCAAGGCCGTTCCGAAGCACTCAACGTCGAACGTACAGCTTTGGCAAGTGAAGTGCAGACACTGGATGAAAATCTCTTTGAGCTTTACGAAAATCTTTTTCGAACGAAGGACGGTCGCGCGGTTGTGGCATTAGAAGGCGAGCATTGTTCAGGATGTCACACCACCGTCACCCGCTCGACGGTTCTGGAGGTGGAGGCGAGAAAATCCATCGTTTCTTGCGAGCAGTGTGGGCGCATTCTTTACGCGCTTGAGGAATAGTTGGAGTTGTCCCAAGCATTTACTTTGGCCGAGCCTCTACGCAAGTGTTTGGCCAAGGGGGAGTGAGGTCTTCTAATTTTCAGCGGGTATAAAATCGGACACGGAGGTGTGATTTTGCAAAAACGCGGTGCGGGTGTATGCTGAAGTAGAGCTTTGTAGAGAGGAGCATTGTATGACACATGTGCAAATTAAGAGGGCTTACGAGCCGGCATCTTCAAAAGACGGAACGCGATTGCTGGTGGATAGACTATGGCCGCGCGGGGTGAAAAAGGAGGCTCTCGCCATCGCCGGATGGTTTAAGGATGTTGCGCCAAGCAAGGAATTGCGAAAGTGGTTTGGTCATGATCCCGAACGCTGGATGGAGTTTCGCCGGCGTTATCGTGCGGAGTTGAAGGCAAACGCAGCGGCTCTCAAACCGCTGCATGAAGCGATGAAAAAGGACGGTCTTATCACCCTCGTGTATTCCGCGCATGACGAAGAACACAATCAGGCCGTGGTGTTGCGTGAGTGGCTCTTGGAGGGACGATGAAACAAGATCAGCTTTTTCTTCTCAAGCCGGGATTCGTGGATGACGGTAAAGTTTATTACTGCCCTTACTGCGCCGAAGTGGCCGGTGTGTTGTCGTTTTATCCCGAGTTAAAAAAGCATATCGTGATTCATTGGGTAGATTTTCAGCGCCCGCGTCATGAATTGATGGATTTACTGGATGAGAAAAATCAGGGCTGCCCCGTGTTGGTGTTACATTCGGTTCTCGACGATTTACCCAAGTCCATAACGGTACAACAAGCCAATGGCCATGCGTTCATCACCGACACGCGAGATATGGGTGCTTATTTTGCGGCTAGGTATGGCACCGGTCAGCCTCATTGAAGCGCCGGGTCTAAGCGTCGTAGATAATTGACCGAATATATTCCCGTGCTATGACCATCAGCCCAATGCGGCTGCCACCCGTATCCGCCAACCATTTCATAGGAGGTTAGCTGGAAGCTCACCGGTGTGTGATGAACGCCGGGCTTTTCACCGCGCCCCATCACATCGGGCTCGCCATTGCAAACAGCACACGGACACGCTTTGCGTAATTCTTCGAGAGGGAAGAAAGTTTCTTTTCCATCGCTCCATGCAATAGCGAGTTCATGACCGATGATTTGCAACTGGCGAATTTGTGGTCTCATTCAAAAAGAATGCCGCGAAATCGCCGATTGATGAAGCTCTGATATTTTGTGAATTGAATCCGAGAAGGAATTGCGAACTCCGTTGAGAAATCCTCAAATCATATTGCGGATGTGACGAAAAAATACGCTGCGTCAATTCAAGGTTTTGCCTCGGTTAGGCGCATTGGCTAGGCGTCCGTGTCAGATGGCTTGATCAGATGCCTTGGTCAGGGGGCACAGGCGTCTCGCCTGTGATTGTATTTTGGATCACGGACGAGGTGCCCATGCACCCTAGGTTTTTTCTACGACTTCCTACGGGAGATCTGGCATCTCTGCATAACATGCTGCGTTAAATGATCGCCGGGCGTTCACCAAAGATAGCTGTGCCGACACGCACCAAGGTTGAGCCTTCTTCGATGGCTACCTCAAAGTCACCGCTCATGCCCATGGATAGATCGGGGAGAGGATGGTCGTGGGCTTTTTGCATCTCCTCTCGCAGCTCGCGCAGTTGCCAAAATACCGGACGCGCCTCCTCGGGATTCTCGCTGTAAGGAGCCATTGTCATGAGCCCGATGATGTGGAGAGCAGGCAACGCTATGAGAGATGGAAACTCTGCCCGTAGAGCCTCGGGAGTGAAGCCGTGCTTGGTCGCCTCACCGGAAATATTGACCTCAATTAAACCGCGAATCTGCTGTCCCGTCTCCTCCGCGACGCGGCTTAGATTACGAGCGAGGGTGACGCTATCAAGACTATGGAAAACATCAAAAAGGGGGAGTGCTTGCCGTACCTTGTTTTTTTGCAAATGACCAATGAAATGCCACTCCAATCCCTGCGGGCAGCATGGAATTTTTCCCCGTGCTTCCTGAACACGGCTTTCACCAAAAAGTTGCTGACCTGTCGCCGTCGCCATGGCGACGGCGTCTGCGGGATGTGTCTTGGAAACCGCCACCAATTTTACCGACGCAGTGTTACGCCCGGCACGTTCAGCAGCAGCGTGGATGCGTTCTAAAATGCCGGATATGCGCGTGGCAATGTTGCTCATTAGTGTTGCTTATATTATGACTTTAGACTATTAGGGGGGCGTATCATGCTTGGTGCGCCCTCTATGCAGATTTCGCTTTTCAAAGTATTTAGCGATTTGGCGGAAACTGCGAGTTTTTCGCAAGCGGCCCGACGCAATGACATCACGCAAAGTGCGGTAAGTCAGCAAATCAAATCGTTGGAATCGCGCTTTAATATCCGCCTTATTGAACGTGGGAAAAAAAACTTTGCACTGACACCTGCGGGGCAGGTTTTTCTTGGGGCTGCGCGTGAAATTCTGGCTGTTGCGGAAAGTATTGACGTGCGTTTGCGCGAGCTGCGCGAGGTGGTAAGTGGGAATTTGCATCTGGCGGCGATTTTGAGTGTTGGCCTTCACGATTTACCGCCTTACATGCGGCAGTTTTTGCGTTTGCATCCGCAGGTAAAAATTCACACGGATTATCTCCGATCGTCCGAAGTTTACTCCTCTGTTCTCGAAGGGCGTGCCGATGCGGGCTTTGTGGCTTATCCGGTGGTGCGGCGCGGGCTCAAGGCGGAAGTTCTTTGGCGTGATCGTCTCGTTTTAATTTGCAGTCCTTCGCATCATTTAGCGCGTCGCGTTCGTGTTCCCCTTTCGGAGTTAAACGGAGAAAAGTTTATTGCCTTTGCAGCCGACTTGCCTACACGTCGGGCCTTGGATCGCGCTTTACGTGCGGCGAAAATTCGCCTGTGGCCGGAGCAGGAATTTGACAATATTGAAACGGTAAAGCGAACGGTTGAAATTGGTGAGGCGATTTCCATTTTGCCGGAAACGACTTTGGTGAATGAACAACGCGCCGGATCGTTGATTACCATTGAAATTGATTCGGAAGATATGTGGCGACCTGTGGGTGTGATCACCCGCCGAAATCGTGCGGGAACGCCGGCTCTCCATCGGTTTTTAGACGGTTTACGCAAGCCAAGTTTCAACGCCAAACTTGCCAAGTCGTGACACATGGCGGATTAGTAAAGTTCGCCGTGCCCACATCGCTTTTCATGAAACTGTTTTATCCCGTGCTTGGTGCCGCTGCATTGATGGTTGCGGCGTGCGCTCAAGATGGAACATCATCTGCTCGTCCGTCCATTAGCGTTACGCCTCCGACGGAAGAAATTCTCCCTGCTCCAGTTCCTACAAAGTTTAATTCTATCAAAACTTCCCGTCCCGTTCTCGCTCTCACTTTTGATGATGGCCCGCATCCGGAGCTGACGCCCAAACTCCTTGATATTCTGCGGCAACAAGGCGTGCGGGCGACCTTTTTTGTCCTTGGCAGCAATGTTGCAAAATACCCCGAGATTGCACGTCGCATCGTTGCGGAGGGGCATGAAATTGCGAACCATTCTTACAGTCATCCGGCACTCACCAAACTCGGCGCGGCTCGGATGAATGATGAAGTTGGCAAAACATGCGATATTATTGAGCAAGCGACAGGGCGGCGCCCGCTGAGTATTCGTCCGCCCTATGGTGCCTTAAATGCTTCGGTGGAACATGCATTGTTGCAAAATTATGGACTTAATGTGGTCTTATGGTCGGTAGACCCGCTCGATTGGAAACGTCCGGGCTCTGCGGAAGTCGCACGACGTCTTGTGGCTGGGGCGCAACCGGGTGCAATTTTGCTGGCGCATGATATTCATCCGGGAACGGTTGAGGCGATTCCGGAAGTCATCGCCCAATTAAAGTCCCAAGGTTACACATTTGCCACCGTAGGGCAGCTGCGAGCGTTGCAAGATGTCGTCGTGCCAAGCACCAGCATCGCTAAGGCACGGGCAAGCGTCTCCCGGGCGACTTATCTCTCACCAAGCCACGGAGGCACGGCGAGGAAATAAGAAAAGAGAGAGAGAAGTCGTTAGAGAACAGTTGCCAGTTGTAGCAGCGTCAGTCCCCTGACGCTTTCTTTATCGGAGAAAGAACCCAGGGGGAACAGGCGTTTGCCTAGAGGCCATCTCCGCCTTCGGCTACGGTTCGCCCGTTTTCGGTGAAAAAAACTCACGCCAAGGCGCAAAGGGCGCAAAAGAGGGAGGCGTAGAATGAGTTTTCTACCTCATTTCTTCCACAAACTCCTTCATACGTTGCATCGCGATCTTAATTTGATCCAGTCCCGTCGCATAGCTGCAGCGCACAAAGCCTTCCCCACACGCGCCGAAAGCGGGTCCGGGAACAACGGCGACTTTTTTCTCTTGCAACAAACGCAGCGAAAATTCCCGACTGCTTAGTCCCGTAGATCGAATATCGGGAAAAACGTAAAATGCGCCTCGTGGCAACGGGCAAGGCAGGCCCATTGCATTCAACGCCGCCGTAATGTAATTACGACGTAATCCATATTCATCCCGCATGTGCCGCATGGCTGCCTCTCCATGGTCCAGTGCCTCAATAGCGGCATCTTGCGATGTCGTCGGCGCACACAGAATAGCATATTGATGAATTTTCATCATGGCCTCAATAAGCACACGCGGCGCACACGCATAGCCAATGCGAAATCCCGTCATCGCCCAAGCTTTCGAGACGCCATGAAAAAACACCGTGCGCTCCCGCATCCCGGGTAACGTGGCGATGGAAACATGGTCTGCACCATCGTACGTCAGCTCGGCATAAATTTCGTCGGAGAGGACAATGAGATCATGCCTTCGGCACACATCGGCGATTTGCTCCAACGCCTCTCGCGGCATCGTTGCGCCCGTGGGATTGGTGGGAAAATTCAAGAGCAGCACCTTCGAGCGCGGCGTGATGCGTTTTTCTAAATCCTCCGCACGAAGTTGAAAGTGATCTTTTTCATGCACGGGAACTGCCACGGGAACGCCATGGGCGAGGATAGCACTGGGACTGTAACTCACATAGCAAGGCTCGTGATAAAGGACTTCGTCTCCCGGATTAAGCAAGGCTCGCAATGCCACATCCAAAGCCTCCGAAACGCCGACCGAAACAAGCACCTCCGTAGGCGCATCGTAGGTGATGTGAAAATTCCTTGCGACATAAGCGGCGATGGATTCACGCAGACGTGGCAGCCCGAGATTGGATGTGTAGCCGGTGCGTCCTTTTTCCAACGAAAACAAAGCCGCCTCACGAATGTGCCAAGGCGTTGTAAAATCGGGTTCGCCAATACCCAGCGAAATCACGTCGCGCATGGTTTGCACGACTTCAAAAAAATCACGAATACCCGAGCGGGGTATATCGCGAACATGGGTCGCAATTTTATCCTCCATAATGTGAATTAGGGGCTAACAGGCAGACGTTCATCCGGCGTGTCGCTCACAAGGAGGGCACCGTTTACTTTATAAGCTTTGAGGCGAAAATGTGTGGCGGTGGAAATTACCGATTCTAAAGTGCTAAGTTTTTCCGTCACAAAACTGGCCACCTCACGCAAGCTTCCGCCCTCCACCACAACCATCAAATCGTAGCCGCCGCTCATTAAATAGCAGCTTGCCACCTGATCAAATTTTGCAATCCGCTCGGCAATGCGGTCAAATCCACCTCCACGTTCCGGAGTAATACGCACTTCGATAAGGGCGGTGACGGTGTTACGATCCAAGCGTTCTTTATCCACGATAGCTTGATACCCGCGAATGACCCCCTCCTTCTCCAACGTGGCAATCTGCGTGTGTAGCTCATCAGGAGAGAGGTTCAACAACTGCGCCAATTCCTCACGAGGTGTGGTACAGTCCTGTTGCAAAAGTCGGAGCAATGTTTCCATAAAAAATCGAATCGAAAGCGCAGTATGCGTGGGGACCCGCTCGCAAGCAAGGCAGCTTGCGGTTGGAAGTCGGTTTTAGAAGCGGGGTTTCCCGCGAGGCGCGGCACCCAAAGCCTGTGATTGTATTATGGATCACGGTCGAGACGACCATGCCCCCTGGGTTTTCCATGCGGGTGCGGTACCTCAAGGCAATTTTGTGAGAAGCTAAAGTTCTTCGCTTGCGCAATGGCTCGCGTTTCCATAATTTGTCCTCCTTACGCCACGCCGTTTTTTTGCCGACGTAGCTCAGTTGGTAGAGCAGCTGATTCGTAATCAGCAGGTCACGGGTTCGAGTCCCGTCGTCGGCTCCCTTGGTAATCAGGAGCTTACAATAAAGTGAGCGTAGCTTTACAAATCTGGCGTGCTACTTTAGAGGCGCATTTTGCTTTTCTGAGCGATGGAACTTCTAGGAACCGCCGACGATTTCCTCAATCTTTTGGAGGACTGTTGTCGGGCTTTGCCATTCATTGCCGGGTTGCCCCGTGAGGTCTTTACCATCCTCGTTGATCAAGACAAGGTAGGGAATACCGTCGGAGCTAAACTTCTGAAAGGTGTCGCTGCCTGCTTTCTCAAATTTTACAGCGGGCCAAGGCATGTTGGCCGATTTGATATATTTTTCCATATCACCGGCACTACGGTCGGAGCTAACAAACACGAGTTCAAAATTGGGATGCTTGAGTTGGAAATTTTTATACCATTCGACCAATTTTGGCGTGAATTGCCGGCAGGGTGGACACCAATGGGCAGAAAAGTAGAGCGCGGTGTACTTAGGAGCGGCTTTTACTTCGGGGTTGGTAAGATCGCTTCGAATGTCGTCAAAAAAACTAGCTTGAGCAGAAGTGATTCCCAAGGAACATAGGGCTGTAATGATCGCCAAGAGAGACAAATGTTTCATAGAACATCATCATGGAGCCGTTTGCGACAATTAGCAACCCGTGTTAAAAAATAAGAGCACCCAAAAATTCCAGACTATTTCAATTTTGTTCTTGCCTTAAAAGTCGTTTCTTGGTAAGGTCTCTTGTTATGCCGATTCAGAGAAAGAGTGCGTTTTCCCGGCGCCTTCCGGATTTAGTCACGGAGGAGTTGGTGAGCGTATTGTCCAAAAAAAAGTCGTTCGAGTTCAAGCAACTCTTTGATATAGTTCACGAAAATCTTCGCAAGCGTAATGCGGCCAGTGGTGGAGAAGAAATGTTGCGGTTGCGGACGTATGAAAAATTATCAGGCCTTGTGGAGAACCAGATGGTAGAAAAGACGGGCCCGATAAATGCCAAAAAGTATCGGGGTTTGTCCACACTCGCCAATGCGTTAAAACCGGTTGACGCTGTTCGTTAACACGGTTTTCGGGTCATGGAGCAATACCTTCCGTTAAGCCTGCACATTGTGGTGGCCATTGGGTTTGCCGCTGCGGTGTTTATGGTCAGCTTCCTTGCAGGGCGTATTGGTAAGCGAACGGAATCCAAGGACATGGCGTATGAATGTGGGGTGCCGGTCAAGGACACCACGAGTCCACGTTTCAGCGTAAAGTTTTACCTCGTGGCGATGTTGTTTGTCCTTTTTGATATTGAGGTTGTCTTTATGTACCCGTGGGCCGTGATTTATCGCGATTTTATTGCGAAACATGAGGCGATGATTTTTTGGAGTATGGGTGGCTTTGTGGCGGTATTGACGATTGGGTATATTTACGCACTGAAAAAAGGTGCGTTAGACTGGAAAAATTAAGGCGTTGTGCTGGTGTGTTAGAAAAGCCGCTGCTTCCCCTCGTGGTCGGCTATCCTTTGAACTTGCAAGGTTTTTTCTTCGGGATTCTTTCTTACACGTGTTATTGGCCTTGAGAGGTGTTTATTGGTAGTGTCGTTCTTTCCGCGCGGTATGGCGCGGTTATCCGCATGACAGAACCGCGTCCATCCTTTGCCGTAAGATTCCGAGAACAATGGCGACCTTACGCTGATTTACTTTCTTACCTTAAACCCTATCGCGCCCGCTTTTTTCGCGGCGTAGCCATGGGTGTGCTCTTTGCGCTGCTTAACGGGTGCATTCCGCTCATTGTCAAATTTGTGGGCGACCAGGTATTCCCCGGCGGTGCGGATCAGGATGCCATTCGTGCAGCGGCAGAAGCGGGGACAGGCGGCAAAGTGGATGCGGTACTTTGGGCGTGTTTGTTGGTGCCCATCGTGATGATTTTGCGCGGCATTTTTTCCTACATCAATTCCTATGAGATGTCGTGGGTGAGTTTGCGCGTTCTCAACGATATCCGAACTCAACTTTTTGCCAGTATTGTGAGTCAAAGCATGGAGTTTTTTGACAAGGCGCGAACGGGGCGGCTGATGTCGCGGGTGATGAACGACACATCGGTCGCGCAAAGTACCCTCTCGCAATTGAGCGTTAATATATTTAAGCAACCGATCTCCCTTGTCGCCGGTATCGCTGCGGTTCTATGGATTGATTGGAAATTCAGCCTGATCACATTGGTACTGTTTCCGATTTGCATTGTGCCCGTGGCGATTTACGGACGCAAAGTCCGTAAGGCGGGAAAGGCGGAGGAGCAGCTGGCTGGGGAAATGAATGTGATCCTCCAGGAAACATTCTCCGGTATTCGCGTTATCAAATCCTTTGCTCGTGAAAAGCTCATGGTGACATTATTTGGTGACGCCACGATGCGGCAGTTTCGCAATTCCTTGCGCGTGCGTAAAAGCACGGAAATTTCCTCGCCACTTGTCGAGGTGGTGGCGGCCATCGGCGTTGGAATGGCTTTGTTTTACGTCTATGCAGCAGGGCTGACAGCCGCCAAATTCCTTGCGCTTATGGCGGGTATTTTTCTGCTTTATGAGCCTGTAAAATCGCTCAGCCGTATTCACATGCAGCTTCAAAAATGCCTTTCCGCTACGACGAATATTTTTGAGCTTATGCGGCGCCCGCCCGCAATTGTGGATGCCCCCGAGGCACGGGTACTCGAAAAATGCCATGGGGAAATTGCTTTTGATTCCGTGGGCTTTTCCTATGGGCCTCATGCTCCCGCATTACGTGGCGTGAGTCTGCGCATTGCACCCGGGCAACGCGTGGCGCTCGTGGGAACAAGTGGTTCGGGAAAAAGCACCATGCTCTCGCTCATTCTGCGGTTTTATGATCCGCAAAGCGGAAGCATTAGCATGGATGGCCACGATCTGCGTGCGTTGCAAATGGATTCCTTGCGAAATCATGTTGGCATCGTAACGCAAGACACCTTTCTTTTTCACGACACCATTTTCAACAACATCCGCTTTGGCCGTCCTGATGCTACGAAGGAAGAAGTTGAGCATGCGGCACGCCAGGCTTTTGCGCATGACTTTATTTTAGCACAGCCCGAGGGCTACGACTCGATTGTGGGCGACAAGGGCTGCATGTTGTCCGGCGGCCAACAGCAGCGCCTCGCCATTGCGCGGGCGTTGCTTAAAAATGCTCCCATCCTTCTTCTTGATGAAGCCACCTCGGCTTTGGATTCGGAGAGCGAACACATGATTCAAGAGGCACTGGAAAAACTTTCCGCAGGGAAAACGGTCGTGGCGATTGCGCACCGTTTGTCCACAGTACTTACTTCCGATCTTATTGCGGTGATGAGCGGCGGCCTTATTGTGGCCACGGGAACTCATGCGGAATTGCTGAAGGTTTCTCCCGAATACCGCAGCCTTTATGAAATGCAATTTCATCACACAACAACTCCTGACTTAACGACGACCTCATGAAAATTCAACGCGCACTTATCTCTGTTTCCGATAAAACCGGTCTTGTGGACTTTGCCCGAGGACTGGCTGCTGTCGGAGTAGAAATTTTATCCACGGGAGGAACCGCAGCGGCTTTGCGTGCGGCGGGGCTGACAATCAAGGATGTGTCGGAGCACACAGGATTTCCCGAGATGCTTGATGGGCGTGTAAAAACTTTGCATCCCATGATTCATGGTGGGCTCCTCTTTCGTCGCGACAATCCCGAGCATATGAAACAGGCCGCCGCGCACGGAATTGCTCCCATTGATCTCGTTGTGGTGAATCTTTATCCTTTCGAACGTACCGTGGCCCGTGAGGATGTGACGCTCGAGGAGGCAATTGAAAACATAGACATCGGCGGCCCTTCGATGCTGCGTAGTGCGGCCAAAAATTATGCTTCCGTGACGGTAATATGCGATCCAACGGATTATCCGGAAGTGCTGCGTGAAATGGATGAGCATGATGGTGAAACAACCCTCAAATTACGCGAACGTCTTGCGGTGCGCGTTTTTGATCGCACGGCACGTTATGATCAAGGCATTGCGCATTACCTGCAAAGTCGCCAGCAAACCGAAGCCTCTTTCACATGCTCACAGCCCCTGGTGGCGCATCTTCGCTATGGCGAAAATCCCCACCAAAAGGCAGAGCTTTACGGTCGCTTTGATGACTATCTTGAGCAACTCCACGGCAAGGAACTTTCCTATAATAACATTCTCGATATCACCGCTGCCGTGGATCTTATCGGAGAGTTTTCTGACGCGACCGTGGCTATTCTTAAACACACCAATCCTTGTGGAGTCGGAAGTGATGACGATCTCAGCCTCGCGTGGGACAAGGCCTTTGCGACAGACCGTCAGGCACCGTTTGGCGGCATCATTATTTGTAACCGTCCGTTAACAGGTGCTCTCGCGAAAGACATCGCGGAAATTTTTAGCGAGGTCATCATTGCACCGGAGTTTGAACCGGAAGCGCGGGGGGTTTTGCAGAAGAAAAAGAATCTACGTCTCATTCGTTTGCGTGGCCTGCCCGCTCCCGCCCCGCGCGACATGCGTTCCGTGATTGGTGGAATGCTCGTGCAAGATCACGACATATCGAACGAACGGCCCGCCGATAGCCGTATTGTAACGCATCGTCCGCCGACGCAAACCGAGCTGCGTGCGATGGAGTTTGGGTGGAAAGTTGTGAAGCATGTAAAATCCAATGCCATTGTTTTTGCAGGTTCTGATCGTACTTTGGGGATTGGCGCGGGGCAAATGTCACGTGTGGATTCCGTGCGTATCGCCGTATGGAAAGCGGGTGAAGCCGGTCTTTCTCTTGCCGGAAGTGCCGTGGCGAGTGATGCGTTTTTCCCATTTTCGGATGGCTTAATTGCCGCAGCGGAAGCGGGGGCGACATCGGCTATTGAGCCGGGGGGTTCCGTGCGGGATGAAGATGTGATTGCGGCGGCTGACGAACGGAAAATGGCGATGATTTTTACCGGCAAACGACATTTCCGGCATTAAAGTTCTCCGCATAACCCCGGTTGATTGTCTAGACTGACCATTGTGAGTTACCAAGTTTTCGCCCGAAAATATCGTCCGCAACTCTTCGAAGAGGTGCTGGGGCAGGACGCTGTGGTGCGAACGCTGCGCAATGCCATTCGTAGCGAACGCCTCGCTCATGCCTACCTTTTTGTCGGTCCCCGTGGCGTGGGGAAAACTTCCACAGCTCGCATTTTTGCCAAAGCTCTTAATTGCGTGAATGGCCCGACGGAAACGCCCTGTGGTACCTGCGACTCATGCCGTGAAATTGCGTCGGGCATTAGCCTTGATGTGCTGGAGATTGATGGTGCTAGCAATAATGGGGTCGAGCAAATACGCGACCTTCGGGAAAATGTTCGCTTTTTACCCACACGGGGGAAGTTTCGTATTTACCTTATTGACGAAGTTCACATGCTGAGCGGTGCGGCTTTTAATGCGTTGCTCAAGACATTGGAAGAGCCTCCGCCTCACGTGAAATTCTTTTTTGCCACGACGGAAGCCCATAAATTGCCGGCCACAATCATCAGTCGTTGTCAGCGTTTTGATCTTCGCCCTATCCGCGATGAAGTGGCGGCCAAACATCTTTTGGCTATTGCAGAGATAGAAAAAGTTTCACTCAATTCTGCAGCGGCTGAGGTTATTGCCCGTGCTGCCGAGGGTGGAATGCGTGATGCGGAATCCATGCTCGATCAGGTTGTCTCATTTTGCGGAGATTCCATTTCCGAAAAGGATGTGCTGGCAATTTTTGGATTTACCTCCGTGGAGGATGTGGCGGCTCTCGCCGAGCACATTCTCGAAGGGGACACGGCGGCGGCATTGGATTTAGTGGCGGCGCAATTCGAAGAGGGAAAAGATTTGGGACGATTGCTTGCGGACCTTGTTTCGTTGGCGCGGGATTTGCTGGTAAGTGAGGCCACCGAACGTGACTTACCCGGACGTCGAGGTGAACTTCTCGTTTCTTTGCGCGGAAAATTTCCTGCACGCAAACTTACGGAATTGTTGGAAATTTTATCAGCCGCCGAAGCAGGGCTACGATTTTCTCCCGATAAGAAACTTCCGCTAGAAATTGCCGTGGTAAAAAGCATTCAGCTTTTACAAACCGCCGATTTGGATGAAGTGCTCTACGCTCTCACGGCTGCACAAACCGGAGAAAAATTACCTCCTGTTTCTCCTCTGCCACGACGGCCTGCCGCGCCACGCCCGCCACCATCGGCCTCCGTCGCTCCTGCTCGCCCAATTTCTACGCCGCAAGTTGCAGAGCAAGCGGAGCCTGCGGCCTCTCCAAAGCACGAAGAACCGCTCGTGCCCGTGATGGTGAATGAGGCTGTTGCAAAAGTCTGGGCGGAGGTTGTGGTCGAGATTTCAAAACGTCAGAAAATTCGCAGCGAATGGCTCGAGCAGGCGACCGATGTGAGCGAGGAAGGAAATTCGTTACGAGTGATTTTCCCAGAAACATTAGTCAAACAATTGCGAACGCCTGTGGCGAAAGATCAAGGGAAATTAATTCAAGAACTTTGGCTTAAACTCACCGGACGTCACATAACCTTCCTGCCCGAAGCTACCGCGCCGGTACCGATTGTCGAAAAACCTTCGGGGCCGGTATTGCCAACGTCCGACGATTTTGAAAATGATCCCGGTATTGAAGCTGCCGTGGAATTATTTGGAGCCACTTTGGAATCAGAAAAAAATCAAAAACAATGAACATTCAAAAAATGATGAAGGAGGCGCAAAAAATGCAAGAGCGCCTCGCCAAAGCTCAAAGTGATCTCGCAGAACAGACGGTTGAAGCCACGGTAGGAGGTGGAAAAATTACCGTTACCGCCAGCGGATCGGGTGATATTATCGCCATTAAAATTGCACCCGATGTTGTGGACCCGCAGGACGTCGAGTTTCTGGAAGACCTCATTCTTTCCGGCGTACGTGAAGCTCAGGAAGCCTCTCGAAAATTACAAGCGGACTCCATGGGCAAAATCACCGGTGGCTTCGGAGGATTACCAGGATTGGGTTTCTAAGTTCAAGAATCTAAAGTCGGCGCGGAGGAGGGGAACGTAGAACGAGTTTTCCAACTCGTTTGCCTTGAGCGGTGCTGTAGCATTGCCAGCCTCCTGAGAAGGCGATAACAGTAGCACATTAACAAAGCGACGCGGCTTCAAGGCGTCGGAACTACTTTTCGCAGATGAACAATTCGAGCGTGATCGGCGTGTCGAGATTAAGACTCGAAGGGAGCATCGATGCTGCAGGTGCAGGGAGTGGTTCGTGAACAACTTTGACTGTTTCCTGCGGAATTGGTGGTGGGGTTTCGGGCTCGGGAGAAAGAAGAACAGCGGCTGGCTCGGGGATATTTTCTTCAAAATGCAGCCGCGAAATTTTGGCGTTGAGGGACCAAAGACCTACGCCTAAGACGACGACCACAGCGACGCTGGCTGCTTTGGCAATCGTTAAGAGATGATCGCGTTTTGCCGGATCAAATTTGGAAAGTTTTGGGAGTCTGCCCATCCGTCGCCAATAAACACGCATGGGAGCAATACGTGGAAAGGTGCTACTTGCGGATGACGCCGGCGTTGCGCGACGTGTCATTTCACATTCCATTCCCAAATAACGGGCATACATGCGCAATGCCAATTTTCGATAAACCGAAGGCAATAAATCATCGTCCGGGGCGTCCTCAAGTGATTGCAACAACCCGCGCCGAAGACAGGTGTCCTGCGACGCTTGTTCCAAAGTAATGCCTTTGGATTCGCGCAGGAGTTTTAGCTTTTGGCCCGGATGCTCGCTCATGGTGTACTCGCTATTCATTCGTCAGAAATGCTATCCAAGTCCACTAAAATCTCGCGGTCTTTGGCGCCATCTTTCGGGCCAAGAACTCCGCGTTGTTCGAGAATGTCTACCACGCGGGCAGCGCGGGTATAGCCGAGACGCAAGCGACGTTGCAACATAGAGGTGGAGGCTTTTTGTTCCTGTTTGATAATGGCAAGACATCGCGTCACCAATTCTTCGTCTTCCTCGGTGACATCGTTTTCGCCTTCGGAAGCGGGAGCCGACATGATTTCGTGGAATCCGGGATCGAAGCTGGGTTGCGCTTGCGCCGAAACGTTATCCACCACACGATGAATTTCATCGTCGGTGACGAGCACTCCCTGCGCACGCACCAAGGTGGATGTGCCCGGCGGTAGATAAAGCATGTCACCCTGACCAAGAAGTTTATCGGCACCATTGGCGTCGAGAATCACGCGGCTATCAATTTTCGACGCCACTTGAAAAGCGATACGACTGGGGATATTGGCTTTAATAATTCCGGTGACAACATCCGCCCGTGGCGTCTGTGTGGCGACGATCATGTGAATGCCCGCCGCACGTGCCATCTGCGTGATTCGTGCAATGGCATTTTCTACTTCGGCAGGTGCGGTCTGCATGAGGTCTGCAAGCTCATCAATGATGACGACGATGAAAGGCAGGCGGTCGGGAACGGGGAGATCGTCCTCTTGTTTGGGCGCGGATGATGAAACATTCTCGCTTTCGTCGTTCACGTTTTCTGTCTCGAGGTTTTCGCTTTCCGCAGGAGTGTCATCTTCGGGGAGCGCGGGTTCTTCGTCCTTCTTTTTTTCTATCGGGCGTGCATTGAAACCGTGGATATTCCGCAACCCACATTTCGCAAAGAGGCGATAGCGGCGTTCCATTTCGTCAATGACGTAACGAAGAGCGAGAATCACTTTTTTAGGCTCCGTGACCACATTGACGGCAAGGTGTGGGAGTTTGTTGTAGTGCTGCATCTCGACGACCTTGGGGTCAATCATGATGAAACGCAGTTCCTCCGGCGTGAAACGGTAAAGCATGCTGGCGATGATCGCATTGACGCAGACGCTTTTGCCGCTGCCTGTGGTTCCGGCGATGAGCAGATGCGGCATCTGCGCGAGGTCGGCAATAATCGTGCGGCCATAAACATCCTTGCCAAGTGCAAGCGGAATTTTGGCTTTGGTATTGATCCATTCCTCGCTGTCGAGAAGCTCGCGAAAGACAACTTTGATTTTTTTGCTATTGGCAATTTCGATGCCCACGGTGTCTTTGCCAGGAATGGGTGCGAGGATGTTGATTTTTTCTGCACGCGTGGCGCGAGCAATGTCACGCTCGAGGCTGGTGATGCGATCTACGCGAACGCCGCGGGCAGGATAGACTTCAAAGCGTGTGACAGTCGGGCCTCGTGTGATGTCCCCCGGACTTGCTTCGAGGCCAAACTGTTTGAGGGTTTCAATGATGGTATTTTGCTTCGCTAAAAGTTCGTTGGGGTCGGCACTTTGTCGTGTACTCAGATCGGCAGAATCCAAAAGGTCAAGCGGTGGCAATTCATAATTTTCGAGATGAAGATCGGGCAGTGCGCCCAGCGGTTCAGGCTTTTTCGGCGGCTTAAGAGGTGGCTTTTTCGTGGGAGGTGGAAGGGCGCCGGTGTCAATGATGCGTGGCTCTGGCAAAGGCGGTTCGGGTTTTTCTTCCGTGCTCTCGGGAGTTTCGCTTTTCATGTCGAGCGCGTCTTGTTTGCGCTTGCGCTTATTTCGCGGTGTGGCGGTTAAAGCTTCTTCCACGCGAGCGTCCTGTTCGGCGAGCTTTTGTTCCTGCTGCTTTTCACGACGTGCTCGCCATAACGCAGGAAGACCGATAGTGAGCATTTTGAAAATTTTGATCGGGTGCATCCCTGTCATGAGGATGAGACTCCCGATGTAAATGACGGTGAGGAGAATAGTGGCACCCACCATACCGAGGAGCCCGACCAAAATTGTTTGACCGAGAAAATCTCCAAGCACACCTCCGGTTCCCGGAAGGTTTAATTGACGGTTAGTTTCCGGCCCCCACAGTTGCAAGACATGCAGCACGCTCGGTTGAATTCCCACTAAACAAGTACCCGAAGCGATAAACGCGACAATCCACCAAATCCGTGATCGAACGCTAATATGACCTGCGAGAAATTTTGCGCCGCCAAAACCAAGGAGTGTTACGGCGAGTAAATAGGAGGCCGCGCCGAAGATGAAATAGCTAGTGCCGGCAACGATGGCACCGACGGGACCGATGAAATTTTCGGACTGTGGCGAAGTAGCACCCTGTTTGCTAATTAGGGGAACCCACGACGGAACATCCGCCGGGGCGTAGGACACCAATGCTAAGAACAGGAGGGTGCCGGTGCCTAACAAAAGGAGACCGAGAACCTCGCCCCATGCTTTGTTGCTGCCTTCTGACATTTCTCGGGACAAGCCTTCCTTTTAGCAGAGTTGAACATTCATGGACAAGACGCAGGTTTATTTTGGAGTTGGCAGTCGGTAGTCAGCAGTTGTAGCAGCGTCAGTCCCATGACGCTTTTCTGAGTGCCGGAGCGTACCTTGTAAAAAGAAGCGCGTCAGCAGAGTGATGCGGCTACAATGAATGGTGCGGATGAGAAAACGTAGAACGAGTTTTCCAACTCGTTTGCCTTCTTGAGATTTATTTGAACGCGTGCCGGAACTTTCAGTCAAAAGTTCTATGAAAAAGCATTCACAACCGACACGCAAAGTCAGACGTTCGCGTCATTCCCTCGGAGAATTAGTTTCCGCTCTTAGTTCCTGCACCCGCAATAGCCGCGAAGCAACGGTCGCGCTGCTAGACCTATTTAAAACCAATCGCATTCTTATCAACGATCATGGACGGCTTAAACGCGTGCGTGTTTATGCCTAACGCTATTTTTTCATGGTAAAACAAAGGGCCGCAGTTGAGGAGCTGCGGCCCTTGTTGTTTTCCGGGCTGGTGGAGGCCTGTCAAATGACTATTCTTGCAGTGTGATAGAACGTTATTCCCGACCTGAGATGCGGGCCTTATGGTCCGACCAACGCAAGTACGAAATTTGGCTCGAGATCGAAACGCTCGCCTGTGAAGCCATGGCACGCCTCGGGCAAATCCCGACGGAAGATGCAGACGCCATTCGCGCCCGCGCAAAATTTTCCATCCCCGAAATTTTGGAAATTGAAAAGCGCACCAATCATGATGTCATTGCATTTCTCGAAAACGTCGCAAACTCCGTGGGCCCTGCAGCGCGATGGATGCACCAAGGGCTGACTTCCTCCGACGTTCTTGACACGACGCTTGCCGTTCAAATGACCGCCGCCTGCGATTTGCTTCTTCGCGGCGTGGATGACGTTCGCGTTGCCGTGGCGGAGCAGGCGCGAGCGCATAAACTCACGCCGATGATGGGGCGCAGCCACGGCATTCATGCGGAGCCCATTACTTTTGGGCTCAAGATGGCGCTTATGTATGATGAGCTCGGTCGAGCACGAGAACGTCTTGAGCAAATGCGTGCGCGGGTTGCCGTGGGGAAATTAAGCGGAGCCGTAGGAACGCGGGCTCACCTCGACCCGAAGGTTGAGGAAGAAGTTTGTGCAAAGCTGGGACTTCGCCCGGCGACGCTTTCCACGCAGATTGTGCAACGTGATCGCCATGCAGAGTTCATGACTGTCCTCGCGCTCGTAGCGAGCACGATTGACCGCTGGGCCACGGAGTTTCGTCATTTGCAACGCACGGAAGTGCTCGAAGTGGAGGAATTTTTTGCCAAGGGGCAGAAGGGGAGTTCTGCGATGCCACACAAACGCAACCCCATTACCGGCGAACGCCTCAGCGGATTAGCCCGCGTGATTCGCGGCTTTGCCGTGACCGCGATGGAAAACGTGGCTCTTTGGCACGAGCGCGACATTAGTCATAGCAGTGCGGAGCGAATCATCATGCCCGATGGCTGCATCCTGCTCGATTACATGCTGGCGTTGCTCACCAAGCTGGTGCGCGGCTTGCAGGTTTATCCCGAAAACATGCGGGCCAACATGGATAAATCACGCGGCCTTTTTGCCAGTCAGTCCGTCTTGCTTAAACTTACGGAAAAAGGTTTTGAGCGGCAAAAAGCCTATGAAGCCGTACAACGAGCGGCACTTAAAACATGGGCGGGCGATGGAGAGTTTCTTACCAATTTGTCCGCCGAGCCCGAAATCGCCCAAGCTCTCAGCCGCGAAGAACTCCGTGATGCCTGCGGTTTAGACCGTCACTTTCGTTACGTAGAAAAAGTTTTTCGCGACCTCGGTTTGGAAAAATAGGGCGTATAACGGATTTTTCTCGCGCAGAGACGCTGAGGCGCGAAGGAAAAGCGTAGAATGAGTTTTCCAACTCGTTTTCCCGGACGAAGGGATGAAGATACGAAGAAGAGAGTCAAAAAATTTTTACGGATTTTGATCTGCGAATTCCTTTATCCTCGGTCATCAACGTGAGGGAATGTGCTCGGGCTGTGGCAACGATGATTCTGTCAGCAGGATCGCCATGGAAGTTTCCGGGCAGTTCGTTTAAGGCAATGACAACGGAAGAATCGAGGGGAACCAATCGAATGACCTCCGGGTCTGCTGCTTGAGAAAGCCATGATGCAAAATCGATAGATAAGGTGAGTCGCCCTTTGCAAAAGAGCATTTGAGATTCCCATAAGCTGATGGCTGAAAGGGACGGTGGATGACCTGCTTGGGCTAGTGAATCTAAATACTCGTGCTTTTTGCTCGAAAGTTCCCTTTGTCCGGTAAGCCACCAAATCCAGATATGGGTATCAATGAGAACGCTCATTGCTGCGCTTCAAAATCTTGTTCCGAGAGAACAGATTCCTCTGCTTTGGCATGAAGTATCCCGCTCTGACGCAATCGCGTCCAAGGAGTCTTTTCGGCATCGTTAAGGGGAATAACACGAAAGCGGATTTTCCCTTGCTTGGATATCTCAAGCGGAGTTTGGGATTGCTCGATATCGCGTAAAATACGAAGGCAATGCGTTTTAAATTCCGTGATAGAAATGGTCATTATGAAAGAAAAATAGTCATTTCCGGATTGCTGTCAACTCAGAAAAGCGGAGACTTGAGGAAAAAAGTTGAAAGGGGGGAAGAGTCGTCAGTGGTAGAAGCGTCAATCCCCTGACGCTTTTGGGGAAGGATGAAACTTGAAATCTGAAACTTGAGTGAAAAGGTGGAAAATGAAAAAATCCGCCAGTTGTAGCAACATCAGTCCCCTGACGCTTTTGGGAGAATTTAAACCACTAACGGAACACTAATGGGTTTCCGGCCAATGGCCCTGAAAGATACGCTGCGCATGGTAAGTTTAGTGGGAACGGGAGGCGCATGGTTACAAGGTCACCGTGCGGGGCACGTGGGGCTTTCGTCCTCGCAAGCGAGCTTGCGGAGGCGAAATCCCCACGCGCCCAGACCGCCACAAGCGTCGCTCACCTTCCGATCTGTTGCCTTCCCTTTTGTGCTTTTTGCGCCTCTTTGTGACAAATTCCCTTCCTCTCCCTTCGCGTCTTGGCGTCTTCGTGTGAGACCCTTCAAACCCTTTGTGCATTTTGCGCCTCTTTGTGGTAAATTCCCTTCCTCCCCTCTTCGCGTCTTGGTGCCTTCGTGTGAGCCTTTTCTTACAGATCGGGCCATTGGTCGTCTATCTCGTTACACTTGGTTGTGGTTAAATTCTTTCTTTGTGGCTTTGTGTGGGATACGAGTTGGGAAAATCAACTACAACGGCCGCGGCATTGTTTCATTCCTTAGGGATTCAAATGTCAAAATAAAGCCAAGCCTTCTCGTTGTGCCAAGTCCGCACATTTCGAGTCAAAAGTCCACAGAGTGTCGCATCCGAGG
>JAJTYZ010000080.1 GCA_021463515.1 Chthoniobacterales bacterium
CATCGCCATCACGGGTAGTGGACAAATCGGCGGCAACTACCTCAATAACATCGTGAATAACGGAAGCATCACCACCGCGTCCGGAGGATCTTTGTATCTCAATCCCGTGAGCGGCGGCACATTCACCAACCAAGGGTCAGTGCTCGCGGTATCCAACTCGACCATCTACTTCAGCATGTCGGGGGGCATCTATGACAACACCGGGCAGACCATGACCGCAGACGGCACCAGTGCTCAATTGCAATTCAATGGCGGCAGTCGCGTGGTCGGCGGCACACTCGCGGGAACCAATGGCGGTGAGGTTTACTTGAACAGCGACTCCGTCGTCTTCGATAGTGTCACCTTCGCAGGCACTTCGCGCGTGGCGAACAACATGTACCCCACGTTCACCGGCGGTACGACGATCAACGGAACAATGACGGCGGATTCCACCTCACAGATACGCTTCGGCACGACGAATAATGTGACCGAAACTCTCTCCGGCTCCGGTTCCCTCGTGTTGAGCAACGCCACCATTACCACTGCCTATTCCGGGGTTCATTTTGTCAATCAGGCAAACATCCGCGGCACGGGCAATTTCGGAAACAATACCCTCGTAACAATTGACAACCAAGGCAGCGTTCTTGCTTCGGGCGGAGGAATCCTGAACCTGAATCTTTCCACATCGAACTCCTTCACCAACAATGGCACCGTGGGAGGTGATGGCGGTACGTTTAGCATTAATGGTGATTGGACAAAGGTGAACAACTTTGTCAAGGACGCCTACACCATCATTCCCCTGGATCCCTCAAGCTGGCGAGGTGCCTTGGTCGGAGGAACATGGGTGGCCACCAATTCAGGAAGCATTGTCGTGACCGACACAAACACCCCGCGCAACTACATCATTCATGGTAACAGTGCCAATGTGACGTTGAGTGGAACGAACGCCTCCATCACCGGATTTTCCGGCCATGTGCGCGTCAATGAAACCAACGGAGTCATCCGAGTTCTTAACGGACAGGTCTTCACGCCAGGTGCTGGCGGCTTTACAAACAGTGGACTTGTACAAGTCGGCGCAGGTTCCGAATTCCAGTGGGGAATGATTAACACAACCAATGGAACCATCTCCTTAGACGGAACAATTTCCGGAACCGTCACTTCTGGCGGCACCGTGTCCGGCACTGGTAAAGTTACCTCCGGCGATCTGGAGATTACGGCAGGAACGGTCACGCCTGGCCACAGCATCGGCACCCTCTCCGTCGAAGGCACAGGCAATGACTACGTTCAGACCGGTGGTCAAATTATCTTTGAAATTGCTCGCCTCGGAGGGAGCCCAACGCAGGATCGCATCAACGCCCTCGATAGCGATATTTACGTCAGCGACAGTGACGTCGTTCTGACTCTTCTCACGGGAAGCGAGGCCTTGCAGATCGGCGATACATTCACCGTATTACAGGCAAACTACCTGAATGTAGGGGACAATCTGCAACTGACAAACATCAACTACGTCTTCAATCCGTCACTGAGTGGCTACACCTTCACTACATTGATCGGCGGTGACTCCTTGAGCTTCCAAGTCGCAACGGTTCCCGAGCCCAGCACCGTCGCCCTTCTCGCTCTTAGCCTAAGCGTAGCCGCCATCATCCACAGGCGCCACCGTCAGTCCTAGGCCCACAAACTCGCCCCGCCTGTGATCATTCATCACAGGCGGGCACCGCGCCCGCCTCGGGTGCCGTTTCCCGCGCCCTCGCGGGAAACATCGGGAAACACCCGATGCGATAAGAAGGACAGAAAATTAAGGCAGCAAAAACTTACACAATCACAAGCAGAGAAACCCCCGCAACGAGCACCCAGAGAATGACAGCAAGGAGAAGCGGCTTCAGCCCCACGTTGCGCATTGCCGCACGTGTGAATCCTGCACCAATGAGAAACAAGGTGGCCACAAGCAAACGTTGACTTCCCCACGCAACCACATGCCCTGCGGCCTTACCGCCCGGGAGCCATGTAAATAAAGCGGCCATCAATAGAAAGCCGATGATAAACCACGGAAGTCGAAATTTACGCGAGGTAGCCTTTCGGTCATGCTGCGGGCGCACAAAGCGGACGACGAAAAGCACCAAAGGAACGATCCACAAAGCACGGGCTAATTTGATGACAAGTGCGAGGTCCAATGCTTCCCGTCCATAGGCGAGTCCGGCTCCCGTAACGGAGCTTGTGTCATGGATGCCGAGAGCAGCCCACCACGCAAATTGACTTTGAGAAAGCCCTATCCAATGACCGATGAGCGGGAAAATAACGAGCGCGATGCCATTGAGCAAAAACACCGTGGCAAGTGCCACCGTCGTCTCGTGAGCTTTGGGATGCAACGCCCCCGTGAGCGCAGCAATCGCACTGCCTCCGCAAATCGCCGTTCCGCCGCTGAGGAGAATGGTCAAATCGGAAGAAACGCCCATCATTTTACCAAGCCAAAGTCCCATCCCTAACGTCGCCGCAATACTAAAGAACGTCACCCCAAGACCGTCCAATCCCGCCTGCGCTACCGTGACTAAATTCATTCCGGCACCGAGGCCCACGACGGAAATCTGCAAAAAATTATGGGCGACACGCTGCGTTACTCGCGTGTGAAGATTTCCTCCGCATAAACCCAAAATCACTCCCGCAATCAAAGCCGTCGCGGAACCCACAACCGGGAAGATGCAGAGAAGGGCGCCGAGCGTTATCAGAACTCCAGACCAACGTAATCTTCGACTCGAAATGGCAGAAGATTCGAACGAAGTCGCGGACATAAAAAACAGGAAGGCCGCTACGAGCCCTTACACACTGCTATCAGGAAGAACAATGGCCGCCGTTTGTTGGAAAGCGTCAGCCGTGAGAATGACGTGAGTGGATGCCATATCCACAAGGCGCACACATTCTGCCAGCGGCACATCGCGGGGGGTCATACTTGGGGCGGCTAACAACCATTCTTCATTCAGGGAATTGCCGGGTTTGTCAGGAAAACAGGCAAGATACAACAAATCATGCTCGACGAGATCATTAAAAAAATGCGTCCCCAGCGAGACATCGGGAATAAGTCCCGCATGCATAGCGACAATCTCACAAACTGCACAGGCTAAAGCAATGCGTCCCGCACGTACGGGAATGCCTAACGAGGGCATGCCGGTACCCCAACGCCCGGGACCAATGAGAACAAGATTTCGAGTGGGATCATGTTCTTGCGCCAAAGACTCAATGAGCCGTGCAACGCCGTAACGATCCTGCTCAGCAAGTGCCGCATAGAACTTCGTAGGCACATAAATAATGTCGTGTATGGGAATTTCTCGGCCCAGGCCAATGACAGCGCCACGCGCTTCGAGAAGCGGCGTGCCACCGGTGAGCTTGCGCGGAATGGAGTTCGTCGGCGTGTGTTTGCGCACTTGAAATGTGCGGCATTGCAGCAAGTTGATGGCGTAAGTTTCCGGATCAAGAAAGTTAATCGTGAACTCGATATCTACGGGTGCTTCATATTCCACTTCGAGAACGTCGAGCATTTTATGCAAGTCGGGAATGACACTGGTGTCGCGAATGAGCCGGTCGAAGGTCACCCACGGGTGACCGTGAGAATCCACATCCACGAAATAACGCACAGGAAAATCGCCGCAAACCGGCATGAGCTCTTCCACCGGACGCGAAACAAGATCGCGGCTTTCCGTATCGAGAACGTCCATCCGTCGCTGGGAGTGATCGCGTTGTTCATCCATCGAAGCCTCGGGGCGGCGCAGCGGAGCGGAAAGACTCACCAAGCGCGTGTAATCATCATCAGCACGATCCACCGCACGCGTCCCTAGCCCGAAAACCAAACGCGCCACACCGGCATCGGGATCAATATCGGGATGCCAGCTCCATGGATTGTAAGAAAGCCCCACGCCCGCTGCTTGTGGAAAATAATAGGTGTCCCGTTGACGGCCGGACACACGCATGATGAGCAGTGCCATGCGTTCCTCGCTATCCAAGAGGTTCCGTGCCTTGCGATACAAGATAGCGTCAGGATCAAGCACGCTGGCATAAACTTGTCGAATCGCATCCAACAAAGCCGCAAGTCGCTCTTCGCGGGATCCATGATTCGCAAGAAAAACGCTCTCGTATTTTCCGGAAAACGCATTGCCACGCGCATCTTCAAGAATCGAACTCGAGCGAACAATGCACGGACGCTCCCCAAAATAATCGAGCATCCCTTCCAATTGCCGTAGCAAATCGGAAGAAAATTGTCCTTCGTGTATTCGTCGTTTTCCTTCTTCCAATTCCTCCGGAGTGCCTTCGCCACTTATTTGACGCTCACGAATCCACCAAATGCCATTGCGCACAAGAAAGGTCACAAAAACTTCCGCCCCCACAAAAAACGAATCGTGAACCTCTAATTTCGCGGCAATATCCGGTGCTTTATCGCGAAGAATGCCCCGCGCCACCAACATGCCAAGGGCTTTGCCACCGATAGAACCAATGCCAATCATGCGCTGGCGTATGGCCTGAAAATCTTCGAGCGTTAGCCATTTTTCCGCTAACAACGCAATGCCGGAACGATGAACACGAAACGCATTGCGAATGCGCCCAAGCAACGCGCTTTCTTCCGCCCGCGAATGACGTCGCGCCACTTTTTCGGAAAGGAGGCGATCCATTTCATTGCAAAGTCCTTCCCAATACCCCGCACGGCGACTGCGCTGAAGACGGGGCCACCGTGTGGTAGAAAGAATTTGTGCCAATGTCGCGCTCTCCTCAACAGGCGTAAATTCTCCATTGCTTTGTTCTTCATGCAAGGTGTCCATCACATCTTCAGAGCGGTATTGCACCTTTATTGGACGAACATAAAACTTTTTCTCCTGCGTAAAAACTTCGAGAAAAAATTGCGTCGTGCGACGAATGGGCTCCATCGCGTGGATGGAATGACGGTCACGCTCAATAGCGAAATACGTGAGAGCTTGTAATTCAAACAGACGCGGACTCGTGAGAATGAAAAAATTGCCCAAGGCCTGATCCGAAAACCACACGTCGGCCAAACTGCTCAGCGAGTCGAAAATATAAACTGTCCCAGGCTCACATTCTTCGAGCACTTGATGAATCTCACGCACGAAGCGTTCAAATCCTGCCGCAGGATTGATGTGATGAATTTTAATCGGTGCGCCCGAATCAAAAAGCGGATCATGCCGCGCAAAGCGAAAGTAAACGACCTTCTTTCCCGAATGCCGCGCCGCCTCCTCGTAGGGCCGCACAAGATGCGCATAGTCTTCGATATTATCAACGCCCCAAACAATGCTATCACCCGTCTGAATACCATCTAAAACCGCATCCAATCCGGGGAGCCCCGTCGTTGCCCCTCCGAGTGTTGAATTGTGGGTGTCTTTTGTCATAGAGAGTCAGCAAGGGGAGAGCCATGAGAGCAACAACAGGTGGAAGATTTTTTTTGAGAAATTACGGCGGATTCGGAAGGTGCAAGCCACTTATCAAGGGACGCCTCGGAGGTTTCACTCAACACGCGCCAAGTCACAATCATGCTGGAAGCCATCATGATGAGGGCGGCGACGATGGGATGTAAAATACCGGCGGCTGCAAGGGCGATGCCGAGGACGTTATAACAAGCGGCAAAGACAAGGTTGCGACGAATGGCTCGCACGGTGGCACGGCAGAGCGCGATGGATTGGGGAATGACGCGCAAATCATAACCACTCAGCTCCAACGACGCCGTCTCACGCGGAAGATCGTGCCCCACAGCAAGAGCAATGCTCGCATCCGCCGCCGCCATCGCCGGGGCGTCGTTGATGCCATCACCAATAAAAAGAACACGTGCTCCGTCGCGCTGAAGTTTGACGACTTCCGCTAATTTCCCATTGGGTGTCATTCCTGCGAGACACTCGGAAAATCCAAACCGCGCTGCGTTTTCTTCGCGATCACCTGTCATTACGATCGTTCGCAACCCGAGATGCTGGATTTCTTCGAGCGCAGAACGTGCAGAGTTTCGGAGAGATTCTCGGAGCGACGCTAAGCCGCAGAGCCGTCCATGACGCCGAATGAAAATCTCCTGCCCTCCCTGATCCTCGAGAATCAACAGATTGCGAAGCGCACTGGGGGTATCACTTGCGGTTAAAAGGTTTTCATTTCCTATTTGTAAAATCGTTCCATCCGGCAAAGTTCCTTCGATGCCGACCCCAGGTAAAACCCGAATGTTCCCAGCCAACAGCGAGGCATCTTCCGCAGCCGCTGTTCGAAAAGCGCGGGCAATAGGATGGGAACTGCCAGCCTGAATCGCCGCAATTTCGCGCAAGAGCTGCGAACGATCCTCATCCGCCAAACACACGAAATCCACAAGGCGTGCATCGCTCTCGCTGAGAGTGCCCGTCTTATCAAAAACCGCCGTATTCGATGCGGCGAGTGCTTCAATCGCATCGCCATCACGAGCGATAAGTCCGCGTTTAGCCAATGCGGCCAAAGCCGACCAAATCGCCACGGGCGTTGCCAATCCCATGGCGCAAGGACAGGCAATAAGCAATACGGCAAGACCGTTAAAAACGCCCACAAGCCATCCGCTAGACCATGTCCATCCCAAAACCGTAACAGCCGCCACAAACAGAACAGCGGGCAAAAACCACGTCACAAGACGATCCGCTTCGCGTTGGATGCGGCTAGGATGACGTCGAGCTTCATCAATCGAACGTAAAAGCTGATCCAAACGTCGCGAGCGTCCATGGGATGTAGCACGGATACGTAGGCTACTATCCTCAAGACGACTACCAGCCAAAATAATATCGCCGATGCGCTTTACCACGGGAAAGGGCTCACCGGTGAGGGGCGCCTCGGAAACTAAGGCGGTGCCATCAATGACCATACCATCCACCGGAACTCCATGTCCGGCCCCGACGAGGATTTTATCACCCGACGAAATATCATCCACCAGAACGCGCTCGGTTTTCCCACAGCACGTCAGCCTTTCGCAAAAATCAAAAGCCGCACCGAGTTTTGCCATTGAATCACGCAACGCATCGCGTCGGTGCCGCGCCATAATTGTACCAAAGGTATAAATGGCTACCAACACCGCGACGACCTCGTAGTAAATATGCCCCTCGCCTGTGAGTGAACTTTGTACGGATGCTGCAAACGCCGCCGCAATTCCGAGGAGAAAAAATTGCTCAAAAACAATCTTCCCTCGTAGAGCCGCACGCCAGGATTCATCGAGGATCGGAAGGCCGGCGAGCAAAAAAACACCCACGGCTGAAAGGGCGAGTATGCCATGAATCACGGTGTGTGCCCGTCCGTGAACCGGCGAAAGATTTGTCGCAAGGCTAAACGTCATTGCTTGCGCCGCCAACAAACCCGCAATGCCCAAACGCAACCATATGCGGGCTTCACGGCGTAGATCGAGATCGTCAGAACTTTCGGAAGTAGAACAGCAGCCGGACATGAGCCAAAAGCTTATCGCAGTCTCGCCGCCACGCAATGTCAGCCTCGTGCGAGTTATTCCAAAGGCCTCCCCAGCAGGCGACGAAAGACATTACGGAAATTGAAGCTGTAAGCGCGGGCACCAAGGCGAGGGATCAGAAAAGGGTCCCCTCCGGGTTCATGCACGCCCCATTGAGTGGTGACAGCCGTCGCATAACCTGCCTCGGCCACAAGATCACGAACTGACGGTGAAAGATCGCCGTAAGGATAGCAAAAATGATGAATGGGAATACCAAAGCGATCCTCGAGTATTTTTTTACTGCCGAAAATTTCTTCTCGTGCTTGGGCGTGTGATATTTTTGAAAGACGCGGATGCGTTCGAGTGTGCGCTCCGATTTCATGTCCTGCTGCCATCCAGTCTCGAACCTGTGCTTCATCCATCAGACGATCGGGCACTTCGCCATGGACTACATCCCACGCGTTGAAGCCGCCCATGAGATCGGCGACGAGATAATTAATCGCCGTGAAACCCGCTCCCGCCATGATAGGACCCGCATTTTTCAATGCTGTCACACTCCCATCATCAAATGTCAGCACCACTTTCTTCCCATCATCCGGAGGCGTTGTTGTCATAGCGCACTCGTCTAAAGTGACCGTGCGAAATCCGCCCTGTTGCAGCTCGCGCATCTGCTGACGAAAAAAATTTCGAGTGACGTAAATACCACGTAATTTTGTCCGCAGGGGCTTGCGACCGACTTTGTGATAACAAATCACGGGAATGCCTTGACGAAACATTTCGCGAAAAGGCGCAAGTTTGGTAAAATGAATATCCTTCTTCATAGCCCACGAAATCCGATAAGGTTCGAGACGGGCGCGATCCATGCAAGCAAAAGACGTAAAAAACGATTCGCTCACAATCCTCGAGCTGGAGAGCAGTAAAAACTGGGGCGGGCAGGAAGAACGCCTTCTGCGCGAAATGCTGTGGTTCAGAAAACACGGTCATCGCGTGATTCTCGCGGCTCCCCCCACGGCCGCAATCACGCAACGTGCGTTAGAAGCGGGCTTAGATGTTCGGCTTGTGCCCATGCGGATGAACTTTGATCTGCCCAGCTTCCTCAAACTCGCGACGCTCGTTCGCCGCGAACACCCCGCTATTATCCACGCCCGCAGTTCCAAGGACTCTTGGTTTAGCCTCTGGTTTCGTCTAGCGGGAATTCCGGTCGTACGCTCGCGTCACATCACGCTTTCTCCCGAAATTCCTTTTGGACGAAAATTGATTTACCGCCACGGCAGCCAACGGCTCATTGCTTCTGCCGAATTCATTGCTCACAACATGCGTGAAGTTATCGGCATTCCTCCAGATCGCGTGGATGTCATTGGAGAGTGCGTTGACCTCGAGGAATTCTCTCCGGGCGATGGCTCAGCGTTTAGACAAGAATGGAGCATCCCTCCCGAGGCACCGCTCTTTGCCGTCGTGGGAATGTTGCGCGGAGAAAAAGGGCAAATGATTTTCGCTCGTGGGGCACGCGAAGTACTGACGAAATTCCCCGAGGCTCGATTTGCCATCGTGGGAGGCAGTGCTCGCAGCATGCGGCTCGCAGAAAACCTTAAGGATTTTATCCAGTCGGAATTTTCAGAATTTCCTTCACCACCCCTTTTTATGACAGGATTTCGGAATGATATCCCCACGGTCATGCGAGCGATAAACTGCCTCGTCGTCCCTTCTTCCAAAGACGCACAAACCCTCGTGATTCCCCAGGCTTTCGCCACAGGAAAACCGGTAATTGGCTCGCGTGTTGGAGGAATCCCCGAACTTGTCAAAGAAAACGACAATGGCCTCCTTTTTGAAGTCGAAAATCATCACGCTCTTGCGGAAGCCATGATGAAAATAATCCATGACCCCGCTCTAGCACTCCGCTTAGGCCGAGCAGGCTATGATCTGGCACAGCGCGAACTCACAACGGATCACAAAATGAATGACCTCCTCGCGTGCTATCGCAAAGCCATTAAGTCAGGGCGACGCTCGTGAGTGCGGGCCAATGCTTGCTCCCGACGCCACGCCGCAATTTCTGCATGATGGCCGGAGAGAAGAATATCGGGAACTTTCCACCCCCGAAACTCCGCCGGACGTGTGTATTGCGGATATTCCAATAATCCGTGAGAGAAAGATTCATCGGCGGCTGATTGCGCATCGCCAAGAACTCCGGGCAACAGACGAATCACCGCATCCGCCACCACCAGTGCCGCCAGCGTTCCATTGGTCAGCACAAAATCACCCAGCGAAATTTCTTCATCCACAAGATGGTCCGCCACCCGCTGATCTACGCCTTCATAATGCCCAGAAATCATGAGAAGATGTTTTTCAGAGGCCAAACGCCGAGCCACGGCTTGATCAAAACGCCGACCTTGTGCGGAAAGCAAAATAACCCGAGATTCAGGCTGACGCAGTGCTTCAAGCGCGTCGGCGATCGGTTCTACTTTTAACACCATACCCGCCCCCCCTCCATAAGGCGGTTCATCCGTCACACGATGTTTCCCCGCTGCCCATTCACGAAGATTGTGAAGATTAATTTTGGCGAGACCTTTCTCCTGCGCAATACGCAGCATACTTTCGCCAAGGATACCGTCACCCATCGCCGGAAAAAGCGTAAGAATATCGATTTGCACGCATCCTTGCGTATCATGATGGTCAATCAGGTGCCAGTTATCCTATGAACATTACTTGCTGTCGGCTTGTCTCAAAAAAAATGCACTATCTCGCCTTCTGCCTCGTCGCAATGGTTCTTCCGTGTTCTTTTGTTCATGCCTCCCTTGCTGATGAACTCGATGCAGAAGCTCGCGCCAAATTTGATGCCGGTGATAATGTTGTCGTCACGGTAGAAAAGGAAGGGGCTATCTGGCCGGAAGTCTGCATTTACCGCAAGGTGAACGCTCGCCCGGAAGTCGTCACCGACTTGTTTCTCGATTACGAACACGCCAACACATTCATCAGTAATTTAGAATCGGCTGTTGTTGAAAACACTCCTGATCCCAACACCAAGGACGTTCGTTACAAAGTCCGGTTGCCGATTATTTTTAGCATCAGCTACCTCGTACGAAATAGTTACGAAAAGACACCCGAAGGCTACATCGTGCGGTGGCATCTTCTCGAACCCCCCTTCGCCGCAAAATCCGCCGTCGGCTCTCTGCGCGTCGAGCCCCATGGTGATGGCTCCGTGATTTGCTATAAAAATCACGTCGAACCCTCCACAAGATTAATCGCAGGTCTCCGCGGCCATGCCGTTAAAGAAGCCTCCAAAACCGTCTCCGCCATCGTCACCGAAGCCGAACGCCGCCAAAAAAGGATCGCCGCCCCTTGAGGGGTCAGACCTACTTATTATGAAATTGACAATTTTCCTCCTTGTCTTAAAAGACCCCCATGCCACGGCCACTACGAGTAGAATATGCGGGCGCACGTTATCATGTGTTAAGCCGAGGAGATCGAAAGGAAGCGATTGTTTACAATGACGAAGACAGCCGTCGTTTTTTGAAAACATTAGGTGAGGCGGCAATTTATGCCGGGTGGCAAGTTCACGCCTATTGTTTGATGCGAAATCACTTTCATTTGGTAATTGAAACTCCGGAACCAACATTGGTGAAAGGCATGCAGTGGATGCTTGGAACTTATACCGCGAGATTTAATGCGCGTCACAAATTGCGAGGGCATTTGTTTTCGGGGAGGTATAAGGCCATTCTCGTAGATGATGCGGATGATGGATATTTACGGCGGGTGTGCGACTACACGCATTTGAATCCTCACCGAGCGAAAATTGTGAAGCCTGAGGAGCCATTAGAGGCTTACGCATGGAGTAGCTATCCGTTATATTTAGCAAAGCCGAAGGATCGCTGGACGTGGTTGCGCGTGGATGCCTTGCTGGGTGAACATGGAATTAAGCGCGACTCGACAAGGGGACGGCAGGAATTCTCGAGAAGAATGGAAGAAAGACGAAAGGAAGGCGATGAGGATGTACAGCAAGTGATGAAGTGCGGATGGAAATGGGGGAGTGGAGATTTTCTAGAACGTATTCATGAACTCATACAAAAGCCGCTCACAGAAAATCATGGTAGTATTGAAAAGCGAGAAACTTTGGAAATTCGGGCGAGGCGACTGATTGATGATGGGCTTCATGAGGAGAAGTTGGAGCAAAATGATTTGGCGAAATTACCGAAGGGGCATCCGGTTAAGATCAAAATTGCGCATCGTATCCATCGTGAAACGCCAATGACACTTCGATGGATCGCTGAAAATCTGGAAATGGGAACTTGGCGGTATGTGGCGTTTTTATTGCATCGAGAAAAGAAAAGATTTCATAATAAGTAGGTCTGACCCCCAAGGTTTTAGCGGTAGCGGAGGGGGACGTTTGGTGCTATGGTTTCATGCTTTGCTCGGGTGGCGAAATTGGCAGACGCGCCAGACTTAGGATCTGGTGGAGCAATCCATAAGGGTTCGAGTCCCTTCCCGAGCATATTCTCCCCCACACCAAGCGGATTGACTCCCTCCTGCGACTGCCGCAGGGTGAATTGGTGCGATTTACTTTTCTAATTCTTGTGGGATTGATGTTGGCCGGATGCGGAACGCCTTATGGTCACACGGGCTCTATGGGCGGAGTTAAAGTTTTTGAACTCAGTCCGCAAAAAGTGGAAATCATGGTTCTTGGAACCCACTACTTATCCTACGCCATTTTAGCGGATACGTGGAAAAGAAAGGCGGATGAGGAGGCGCGATTGCGCGGTGCGAAGAACTACGAAATTGTTTCGTTTTCAACGGGGCGCGAGTTTCTCGGGGTCGAAATTATTGGTGAGAGAAGTTTTATTGAACGGTATGCGGATGATACAGTTTTCTGGCTTCCAAAAATTGCGCGAGGGGTTATTCGGATTGACAATCCGACGCTACCGATGCGGCGGGCGGGACGCCCTGTGGGGGAGTGAACCCCGCGGGACTTCCGATGTTTCTCGCGAGGGCGCGGGAAACGGTACCCGAGGCGGGCGCGGCACCTTACTTCATGAGCGTCAGGAGCGTGTCGGCGATGGAACTGGGGGTTTCGGCGATGGCAATTCCTGCCGCACGGAGAGCTTCTTTCTTCGCAGCAGCTGTGCCTTTACCGCCCGAAATAATCGCACCAGCGTGACCCATGCGACGCCCGGGCGGTGCGGTGGCACCGGCGATAAACCCTGCGACGGGTTTGTCACAATGCGCTTTGATCCACTCGGCAGCTTCTTCCTCGGTACTGCCACCGATTTCGCCAATGAGAATGATGCCATGGGTGTCCGGATCTTCGGCAAAAAGTTTTACCGCATCGAGTGTTGTGGTTCCAATGATGGGGTCACCTCCGATGCCAATGCAGGTAGATTGGCCTTTTCCACGGCATGTCAATTGCCACACGGCTTCGTAAGTGAGCGTTCCCGAGCGCGAGACAACACCGATGTGACCAGGCTTATGAATGTAGCCGGGCATAATCCCGATTTTACATTGCCCGGGGGTGATGATGCCTGGGCAGTTCGGGCCGATGAGGCGCGAGGGTGAGGATTTGAGAATTTCTTGAACGCGCATCATGTCCATCACCGGAATGCCTTCGGTGATGCAAATAATTAACTCCACGTTTGCATCTGCGGCTTCGAGAATAGCGTCTGCGGCGAACTCCGGCGGGACGAAAATCATTGTGGCATTGCAGCCGGTTTTTTCCCGCGCTTCACCCACGGTATCAAAAATTGGAACCTTCTCTTCAAAAGTTTCGCCACCACGTGCGGGGGTGACCCCCGCCACGACTTGTGTGCCATATTCCATGCATCCACGAGCGTGAAAGGCTCCGGATTTTCCTGTGATGCCCTGCACGCAGAGCTTCGTATCTTTGCCGACGAGAACTGACATAGTATTTACTCCTTAGGCGCGAGGGCCACGATTTGTTTAGCGGCATCATCGAGATCGGATGCCGAAGTAATAGGAAGACCGGATTCCGCCAAAAGCCTACGGCCTTCTTCCACATTGGTTCCTTCAAGACGAACAACCAACGGTATGTAAAGTTTGAGTGCTTTCGCGGCATTGATGATGCCTTTGGCAATGATGTCGCATTGCATAATGCCCCCGAAAATATTCACGAGAATGGCTTTCACTTTGGGGTCAGAGAGCAGAATTTCGAAAGCTGCGGTGACTTGTTCCTCTGTGGCCCCCCCGCCGACATCGAGAAAATTCGCTGGTTCGCCGCCGTGATGTTTAATGATGTCCATGGTCGCCATAGCCAACCCTGCGCCATTGACCATACAGCCGATATTGCCATCGAGGCCGATGTAACTGAGGTGATATTTCGCGGCTTCAACTTCGCGCGGGTCTTCTTCCGCAGAGTCGCGCAATGCCACGATTTCGGGATGACGAAAGAGCGCGTTATCATCGAAAGAAAACTTTGCATCGAGGGCGAGAACCTCTCCGCCCTTAGTAAGTACCAAAGGATTAATTTCGACCATTGAACAATCCAGCTCGCTAAAGCAGCGATAAAGTGAAGCAAACAATTTGCATGCGGCTCGCATTTGCGTGGAGGCAAAGCCCAATTCACGTGCGAGCTTACGCGTTTGGTAAGGCTGCAAACCAAAGGCCGGATCCACCGCTTCGCGAATAATTTTTTCCGGACTCTTTGCGGCAACCTCTTCGATATCCATGCCGCCTTCACGGCTGGCAACGATGACCGGTGCCCCGCTGGCGCGATCCATGAGAACGGCAAAATAAAACTCTTTGACGATTTCGACGGACTCCGCCACGAGCACTTGATTAACCACACGGCCTTCGGGGCCCGTTTGATGGGTGACGAGAGTTTGGCCAATCATTTTGGCTGCGAGATCACGGGCTTGCCCTGCCGTTTTGCAAAGTTGCACCCCGCCCTTAAAGCCATTGGTAAAAGTTCCCTTCCCGCGCCCGCCCGCATGAATTTGCGATTTCACCACCAACTGATTGGTGCCCAGTTCGCGTGCCACACGTTCCGCCTCTGCCGGCGTTCGTGCGACGCTGCCTCGAGGCGTCTGTGCCCCAAAACGTGCTAACAATTCCTTAGCCTGATATTCATGAATATTCATAAAATTAAAGACGCGCTCGGCTATTTCGCTTGCTCGTCATTCATGGCGGCGAGCGTTGCTTGTTCAATCTCCTTGTAGAGATTTTCATCCGCCTTAAGAGCCACCTTCGCCGCGTCGCGACCCTGCGCCAATTGATTGCCATTATAACTCAGCCATGACCCACGCTTTTCCAAAACACCCTTCTCCAAAGCCACATCAATGAGCGAACCCACAGCGGAAATCCCTTCATTGTACATGATGTCAAACTCGGCCTCGGTAAAAGGCGGGGCGACTTTGTTTTTGACAACTTTCACACGAGTG
This sequence comes from Chthoniobacterales bacterium, assembly GCA_021463515.1. GTDB lineage: Bacteria > Verrucomicrobiota > Verrucomicrobiia > Chthoniobacterales > JACTMZ01 > JACTMZ01. Next base: position 14,788 of record JAJTYZ010000080.1, read on the forward strand.
CGGTTGCCAGTGACGGTTCCGTCGCCCTGCTTAATGGCACCAATGCGGCGGATATCGCAGCGGACAGAGGAGTAAAATTTCAGTGCTTTTCCGCCGGGTGTTGTTTCAGGATTACCGAACATCACGCCGATTTTTTCGCGGATTTGGTTGGTAAAAATACAACATGTACGTGCCTTAGCAATGAGGGCGGTGAGTTTGCGCAGGGCAGCACTCATCAGGCGAGCCTGCGTACCAACGGTGGAGTCACCAATTTCGCCTTCGAGTTCTTGCTTCGTCACGAGAGCCGCAACGGAATCGAGGACGATCACATCGAGAGCATTCGAGCGCACGAGCGTTTCACAAATGCGCAAGGCCTCTTCGCCCGAGCTGGGCTGCGATACGAGAAGATCGCCGAGATTGACGCCGAGTCGCTGCGCATATTTCGGATCGAGTGCATGCTCGACATCAATGAAAGCTGCCAACCCGCCCCGTTTCTGCGCCTGCGCGACGACGGTGAGCGTGAGGGTTGTTTTTCCCGAGGATTCCGGTCCATAAATTTCCACGATGCGCCCGCGAGGAAATCCTCCCACGCCGAGGGCTCGGTCTATGAGGATGTTGCCGGTGGGAATCACTTCCACATCGGTCTGCGAATGATCGCCGAGGCGCATGATGTCACCTTCGCCGTAATCTTTGGCAATTTGCTGAAGAGCAAGATCGAGGTTTTTGCTGCGTTGAGAAGACGTTTTGTCTTCGGTGGTTTTAGCTTCGGTGGTTTTCGGGGGCATAGGATTAGATATCGAGGTTACGAACGTTGAGAGCGTTATCTTCAATGAAATGGCGGCGCGGTTCAACCACATCGCCCATGAGAACGGTAAACATTTTGTCCGCCTCGACCGCATTTGTTTCGTCGAGTCGAACACGCAAAAGACGACGCTTTTCCGGGTCCATCGTTGTTTGGAAAAGTTCCTTGGCGTTCATTTCACCGAGACCCTTGAATCGCTTAATCTGCACGCCACGGCGACCGATTTCCTTAATCAAATCGAGGATGCGTGGAATGGCGAAAATTTCATGCGTCGTTGCCTTGTCTCCCTCGCCTTCGACGAGATGGAAAATGGGGTGTCCGTTGGCGGTATAGTGATCAATATCGAGTCCTTTTTTGGAAAGCTCTTTAATCAACTTCTCGACACCTGCGGCCTCGTGAATTTCCACAAGTCGGGCGCGGCGTTTGCGAACAGGTGCAGTGCTTTTGCCAGCGGTAGGGCCTTGACCATTTCCATGACCATTTCCATTTTCGCTATTGCTGTCTTCGCCACCTTCACTATCCTCCGCAGACTCTTCCTCATACAAATTGAGGTCACGATTTTTTGCGGCGAAATCTTTGAGCTCTTCCTCATCGTGGAAATACTCCACGGATTCTTCATTACCATCGCGAATTTTTGCGAGATAAGCCGGCAGTCGTCCGGTCTGAGCATCACAGGCTGCTAAGAACGTTTCAAAATCACCGCCATGACGTTTAATGACATTGCTGTTTTTATGAAGGCGTTCCAGCAGCTCAAGAATTTCTTTAAGCTGTGTTTCGGAGAACGTCTTGTTGTTTTTCAAGTGAACAAGCTTCACGTCTTCCGCACCCAGTGAAATAAGAATTTTCGTTAGCTGCGCGTCATCATCCACATATTCCTCACGCTTTTTGCGCTTAATTTGGTAAAGCGGCGGTTGGGCAATAAAAATACAACCTCGGCGTACCAGTTCCGTCATTTGACGATAAAAAAACGTAAGCAGCAGCGTACGAATGTGCGATCCATCCACATCGGCGTCGGTCATGATAATGATGCGACCGTAACGCAGCTTTCCAAAATTGAATGCACCTTCTTGATCTCCATCGCCAATGCCTGTGCCGACGGCCGTGATCATCGTCTGAATTTCGGTGTTTTGCAGCACCTTGTCTAAACGCGCTTTTTCGACATTGATGAGCTTGCCGCGAATGGGAAGGATGGCCTGAAAGCGACGGTCGCGACCTTGCTTTGCAGAGCCGCCTGCCGAGTCACCCTCAACGATAAAAAGCTCGGTGAGCGACGGATCACGCTCGGAACAATCCGCAAGTTTCCCGGGCAACCCACCGCCCGTCAGCGCACTTTTGCGCACTGTCTCACGCGCTTTGCGAGCGGCTTCACGAGCACGTGCTGCGGTAATAGCTTTTTCAAAAACCTTTTTAGCAACCGCCGGATTTGTCTCAAAGAAATCCATCAGCCCTTCGTAAACAATCGAGCTGACAATGCCATCCACCTCGGGGTTCACGAGTTTCACCTTCGTCTGGCTCTCAAATTTTGGATCGGGATGCTTGAGACTCAAAACGCAAATCAACCCTTCGCGCACATCGTCGCCGGTGATGGCGGGGTCCTTATCTTTCGCCAGCGAATTGGCCTTGGCGTATTGATTGATGGCACGCGTCAAAGCCGAGCGAAATCCCGTGAGATGCGTACCGCCATCAGGATTGGGAATCGAGTTGGTGAAGCAAAGAATTTGGTCGGAGTAGGAATCGTTGTACTGCATCACGCAATCCACAAAGACATCCTCCTCGAGGTCCTCTCCCCCGTGTCCCTTCATCTTGGTCTTACGCGAACCGGTGAGTTTGATGACCTTGGGATGAATGACTTGTTTGCTCTCGCCAAGCTCTTTGACAAATTCTTCAATGCCCAATTTGTAAAGATAAACGGCGGTGCGCGGTTCGCCCTCACCTCGCTCGTCAATGAGGCGAATTTCCAGCCCGGAATTAAGGAAAGCCAACTCGCGCAACCGTGCGCCGAGGCGCTCAAATACAAATTCTGTCGTCGTGAAAATTTCGCCGTCCGGCAAAAAGGTGATGAGCGTACCGGTCTGCTTTTTATTTTTCAGTTCGGAAAGAACCTTTAGCTGCTGCGTCGTTTTCCCACGGGCAAACGACATAAAATAAACCTGCCCGTCGCGATAAACTTCCGCCTTAAACCACTCGGAAAGCGCGTTCACACACTTCGCACCGACACCGTGCAGACCGCCGCTGAATTTGTAAGCTCCTTGTCCAAACTTTCCGCCGGCGTGGAGATTCGTCAGCACCAATTCAATCGCGGGGATTTTCCACTTCGGATGAATATCCACGGGAATACCACGTCCATTATCGCGAACCGAACACGAACCGTCGCCGTGAATCACCACATCAATACGCGTACAAAATCCTGCAAGATGTTCGTCAATCGAATTATCGAGCACTTCATAAACGCAGTGATGCAAGCCGCGTTCATCGGTGTAGCCGATATACATTCCTGGCCGTTTTCGTACGGCCTCCAAACCTTCGAGTTTATCAATTTGCGCCGCGCCATATTCCTGACTACGGACTGTTGTCACTGATTCGTTTTCCTTCTCTTTTGACGCCATAATTCGTGCTTTTCCGGGATACGCCCGGATTCAGCCGGTGCGACCCGTAATGTTATCGCATCTGCACACAGGCTCCAGCCTTTTTTCGACAAAAAGAGAAGCAGTAGGTGTTGCTGGAAAAAAAACATGCGGGCACACTCTCGAACCGTGCCTAAAACCGTTTCGTGCATCCTCGGCGTACTTTTGCTATCCGCGCTTTTTCTATTGGCAATCACTTGGAATCGCGCAGAAATTTTTATACCACGTGTGGATGGCGGCGTGTTTGTGGTGCTCGCTGATGGCGATTGTCAGTCGCGAATGCAACGTGCCGCCATGGTCGCCGAGCAACCGGGGCGCATCATTCGCTCTCACGATTTTGAAAATTACCCGCAGGGAACCATTCCCCATACCACAGCACCGATGGATTACCTTATTGCGGCACTGAGCGTCTTTGTGCGTCCGTTGGATGTCGCCGGGGCATGGATTTCTCCATTGCTGGGGCTGGTAACTTTGCTTTTTTTATTTTTTTGGGCGCGTGAAGTGAAGGTGTTTCCACGCTGGCCGATGCTGGTGCTGTTTTGTATTTCACCCGCACTCACGCACGCTTTTGCCCTGGGAAGGCCGGATCACCAATCGTTGCTTGTGGCCCTGACGGTCATTGCTCTCGCTACCAACTTTACATTCATTCGCACCGCTCATCCCGCTTGGGCCCGGGCATCAGGCGTCGCGTGGGGGCTGGCGTTGTGGGTGTCGTGGTTTGAACCCCTCATTTTGCTCCTCACGCAAGAAGTCGCACGCGGCCTTATTTTTCGACGTCAAGGATGGCCGGTTGTGTGGAGAAAAGCTCTCATGCTCACAGCCGCGATTGTTGTCGTGACGTGGGCCCTTGAAGGCTTTCGGAATCCGTGGCCATCACCCGAAGTGCGTGAACTTTTCCCACGTTGGGCGACATTGTTGGGCGAACTTCAACATACGGGACCCAAGACAATGATGACATGGACAGGATGGCTCCTTGTCCCTGCACCTCTCCTCCTTCTTTGGGACTATTGGAAAAAACGCGATCCGCTTGCGCTGATAGTTCTCATTTTGCTGATTGTTGCGACAACACTTGCCGGATGGCAGGCGCGTTGGAGTCCGTGGTTAGCGGCGATTTTTTGTCTTAGCCTCCCGTGGATATTGCGACCGCTACGAAAAGTATGGATTATCGCTCCGGTCTTTATTTTGAGCCTTTGGCCCATTACCCGTGCATGGGAATTGCGGCTGCATCCAACACCTGCGGCGCAAAGATTACGGCAAGAGAGAGTCGTCGAGGCCGGATGGCTCATGCGTGTGGCGGAATATCTCCAACAGCAACCTCGTGGCGGCGTGTTGGCTCCATGGTGGATTTCTCCTGCCTTAGCGCGTCTCTCAGGGCAACCCATGGTCGCCGGAACCTCGCATCAAAGTCTCCCGGGGATTGCAGATACCGCACGGTTTTTTCTCGCGGCTCATGATGACGATGCGTTGACGGTCCTGCGGGCACGAAAGGTGCGTTATGTTGTGGCGGATGCACCCGAGCGCGTTGTACCGACATCGGCGACCATTCTTGGGGTGACGCCACCTTCCGCTCCACTAGCTGGGCGGCTGGCTCGAGGACATTCCATCCCGCCCTTTCTCGAACCAACATTCGCTAATCCATTTTTTCGCGTTTATAAAGTACGCGATGAATGACTTTGATTTTGCGGTGATTGGCGGTGGGAGCGCGGGTTATGCCGCGGCTCGCACAGCGGCGGAGGAAGGGTTGCGGACTGTTGTCATTGACGGGTCTGAAGAGCTGGGCGGTCTTTGCATTCTACGTGGGTGTATGCCAAGTAAAACGCTCATTGAATCGGGAAACCGCCTGCAAGATATGCGTGAGGCGGCGACGTTTGGGCTGACAGCAGGGACGCCGTGTTATGATGCGGAAAAAATCATCGAGCGCAAGCGACGCCTTATTGCGGACTTCGCCAATTACCGTGCGGAGCAATTGGAGAGTGGGAAGTTTGAGCTTATACGAGGGTATGCTCGGTTTGTTTCGTCTTACGAGCTGCAGGTAAGTTTGCGCGATGGCGGCGAACAAATCATTCACGCCCGCACGATTCTCGTGGCCACGGGCTCTCACATTCATCATTTGGGCATCCCCGGATTGAAGGAAGCCGCGCCGTTGACCAGCGATGATGTCCTCGATAACGCGCATCCGCCAAAATCTCTCCTCGTTCTCGGTGCCGGGCCCGTGGCCTTGGAGCTGGCCCATTATCATCGCGCTCTTGGCGCAGAAGTCACCGTCATTCAACGCAGCAAACACATTCTCAGCTCGATGGATTTCGATGTTGCCGATGCCGTGCAAAAGGGAATGGAACACTATGGGATAAAATTTTTCCTGGGATGTAAAATTTTAACAGCCGGGAAAAGCCCCCATAGAAAATGGATTCGCATCGCCCGTGAAGGCCGCGAGGAAACGTTGGAAGCTGATGAAATTCTCCTGGCACTTGGACGTCGCCCTAACACGGAAAAGCTGGAGCTATCGCACGCGGAATTGACTGTTCCCGCAGGCGCACCCCTCACGGTGAGTCACACCCAACAAACAGCCGTGCCGACCCTCTTTGGTGCAGGCGATGTCACGGGCGAATTGGAAATTGTGCATGTGGCCATTGAGCAAGGCGAAGTTGCGGCACGCAATGCGGCACGTCTTCTACGTGAAAGCAACGAGCCGCTTGAGACGATGGATTATCGTCTGCGCCTTTTCGTCGTTTTTACAGACCCGGAAGCCGCGATGGTTGGCCTTACCGAGCGTGAGGCCGCTGCCGCAGGGCGCGATGTCGTGGCGGCAAGTTATCCATTTAGCGATCACGGAAAATCCATCATCCATGGAAAAACCCAAGGCTTTGTCAAACTCCTCGCCGACCGCACCACAGGCGAACTTCTCGGCGGTGCCGTCGTCGGCCCCCAGGCGTCCGAGCTCATCCACGAAGTCACCGTTGCCCTCCGTTTTCGCGCCACCGCCGCCGAATTTGCCCGTATCCCCCACTACCATCCAACCCTCAGCGAAATCTGGACTTATCCCGCCGAGGAATTGGCACTGCGTTAAAGCATCCCTTTTATTTCCGGCGGCGTTTAAGGCCGACAAAGAGAGCGGCGCCGGCTAAGGCCGCCAAAGATACAACGCTCGGCTCGGGGATGTTTGCCAAGTTGTTGTCATAGATGGTGTCAATCGCCGAAAGGTCGAGAACGCCACTGCTGTTACTTTTTGAGCCGTAGATCGTGATGTTATCCATGAGGCCATCGAATCCCCGATTCCGGTACCAATTGTTTCCGATGACCAAAGCATCATTTGCCGGCGTCCCCGACGAAATCGAAGCAACGGTACCTGTATTGAGGTCCATCGTGGCCGCCAAAGTTGGCGAGTTGCTATCTGTCCCCGCATAGAACTTCAAATTATCGGTGGCAGCTGTTCCGTCATAAGTCACCGCATAAAAGACCCAAGTATTTGTCGAAGAAAACAAAGTTCCGCCATCACTATTACCGCTGTTGGTACCATTCACATTAAGCACCAAACTCCCTGTCACGCTCGACCAAAGCACAAACCCTGCATTAAGTTTACTTCCGTCTCCCGTGAAATCTACCAATCGTGTGCCACTTTGAATCTCGGCACTCCCCGCCGTATTGTACCATCCTGTAAGGGTAAAAGACATCAATTGGTTAATATCGGCAATATACCCTGCATTTTGTGAGGGGCTAGCATTACCTATCCCGGTTGACGCCGTTAAATCAAAGGCGCGATCCCCACTCAGTCCAGAGACTCCAGTGCCATCGGCAGAATGCAAATCGGTAGCAACATTGTTGGAATCATACAGCGTAGAAGTCCCGCCGCTTGATCCGGTGTTGGATGCCGAAGTGCCCGTTTGGTTGTAATTGAATTCGACGATCGGCGTGGCAGCGGTAAGATCGGAAATGCTCATGCCGATAAACATCGTCCCAGACAACAACCACGCGGAAAGACGATGTGCCTTATGGAGAATTAAGTTTTTCATAACGGTGGGAATTTATGGTAATAAATGAACCGCCGTCAATTAAATTTTGACCATATCGCAAATTTTCCGCTAGAATTTTTTCAATGTTAGGAACTCTTGATGGTGACACCGCCGCGCCGGCGCATGTACAAATTCGCAGATATTTTCAACAGAGCATTCTTCGAGGAGACTTAAAGCCGGGCGAGCGCATTCCTTCAACTCAGGCACTTGCGCGACAATGGGGCATGAGCTGCACGGCTGTTCAGCGAGGTCTCGCAAGCTTGACCGCCGCAGGGATGCTCATGCGTTCGCGCCGGAGGGGAACTTTCGTCAGCCATGGAGTCGAAAAAGGGGTGATTGGCGTCGTGATTGGCCCCAGTCTCGCCGAAGAATCTTGTCATTATTACCGAGTATTACTCCGAGCTTTGGAGGAAGAAATTTCCTTCCAGCAAAATCAAAGAAACTGGGCAATTCGTTCCTACGATGGGCTGACGTCCTCGCGCCATTCTGCCACATCGCCCGAGGCGGCACGATGTCGGCAGTTGTTTAAGGACTTGGAAAATTATCCCTTTAAAGGGCTCATCGAAATCGCCCCGGGAGCATCATGGAGCGATGATGTTCGCAAACGAACAAAGCTGCCGATTTCTTATCAACCGGAAGCTCTGTTTGATATGGCGGCCTTTTGGCGTGACTCGATAGAATTGGTTCGCAACTCGGGGAGAAAGAGGACGGCCTTTATCCAAATCCAATCTCCTGCGGACGAAGATATGACGCCGACCTTGACGGAGCTTGCGCAGCAATGTGGGTTGTCATACGCAGAAGTTGTGAATGTACTCGTCAGCGGAAGTCCACATCAGCGAGCGGAGATCGTACATCAACAAATGCTCCAGTGCCTCAAACGTTGGCGTACCGGTGCCGCAGAACATCGTCCGCAGGCATTGATCGTATCCGATGATATTGCCATGCGTTCGGTTGGCTTGGCGTTAATGGAAACTTCGACGCAGATTCCCGATGAAATGCTCGTCGTGAGCATGGCCAATGAAGGCGTGAATTTGTACTATGGAGTGCCGGTGATTCGGTATGAATTTTCACCCAAAGAACAGGCTCACGCGCTCCTCGAATTGCTCTGGAGTCGGATCATGGACAAAGAAGCGTCAACCTTGCCCATCTTACTTCCGGGCAAATTTTTCGAGGAACACTGATTACTATTGACCAGCCTCTCTCTCCGAAATCCTCAGCGCACAATTTCCAACGGCGTGACGCTTAAGGGATCAATGCGTAACTTCCAGCGAGTCGAACCCCAGTCCCATTCAAGCACGCTGGGGTATTCTTCGGGGAAACGTGTGGTGGCCGAATGAGGTCTCACCGCTTCCAAGCGAGGCGGCGAATCAATGACACCGTGTGCGGAAATGGCCCAAATGCTGAGGAGCGTACGATGGAGTTTTTCTACCGGCCAGGAACACTCCCAATCCATGACTTGCGATGGCTTGGCAACCAACGAGGGAGGCGGCCCTGCAAGCATGAGATTCACATGATGCACACTTACACAACGTTCCGGGTAGCGCAGAAGAAGTTGGCTCCAACCCTTCTCGAATTTTCTTTCGGTCAAATCTGCATGGGAGTCCACCAAGCGAAGGCGGTCTTTGACTTTTAGCCATCGCGTATCAACCATGGACAAAATTCGTAAAGCGAGGAGATCACCACTGCGTTGAATGGAGAAAGTTTTGCCGAGAATGGGCGGCATCACACGAGTAAGAGGGTTACCGCGTTTTCTTGCGTTGGAGGAGGGGCCTTCCGACGGATAGCAAGACGCACCTGCTTCCTCTTCAAATTCCCACTGCAAATATCCCCAATCTCCGGCAGGCCGCCAAAATGCCACGGGAAAACTTTGCCATGACATTCCCCATTCGCGAAATTCAACTTCCGGTGCCACCGGAAAGCGACTTAGGCTACCGAGCCGGAAATCCTTTGCAAGGTAGACACTTGCTTGATTGCCACCTCGACAAGGAATAACAATGTCTTCCTTGTGTGCATCTTTTGCAGGAGCTAGATCGTGCCATCCTGCTTTGAAAAGTAAGCCTTCGAGCGGCGGGTTGTTCCCGATCTCCTCTTCAAGAATTTCGTCCGCAGGATGTACGGCATCACGGTAAGTCTGAGAAATAAACCGCCGATTTTTACCCTTGGATGGTGACTCCAAAAAATCGTAACAGCGGATCGTGGGAACATAAGGTTTTCCATCAAATCCGTCGTTAATTTTCAGCAAGGTATGAAAAACTTTTTCTAAGCGTGCTTTGAGGTGCGCCGGGAGTTTTTTTGCAAAGAGCAAGAGCAGAGAAATCTGCTGAAGTGCCACGCGCGAATAAACATCGCTGAGATGTTCGCCGAAGCCGAAACCGTTCTCCAGCCAGTCGTCGGTCGCTCGTAACAAGTGCCCAGCTATTTTTTGGCGATCTTCCCGCCGCTCCAGAATTTCACAAAGCAGCCATGCGCAGGTGGCTTCGCCCATATAGCCATTGAGGCAGTGGAAATGCTCTTCACCGATTAACGGAACAAACCAATCATAGAGCGAATGAAAAATCGAGGTCAGTAAGGCCTGACTTTCAGAAGAAAGCTCCTCCCGATAGCCCAACCAGAGCGCAAGAAGCCCCAGGCCAGTGAAGAAGCTTGCATTGGCATCGGA
>JAJTYZ010000081.1 GCA_021463515.1 Chthoniobacterales bacterium
CACTCGTAAGATCCAGATTGGCAACTTGGAGATTTCCGTCGGCTCGGAAAGTTTTGGCTCCACTAGCATAGTTCATCCGAATGCTCACATTGTCATTGGTGCCCGGCGTGCCGGATGGCACCCAGAGATTACTCGAAGTGACACTTGACCACAAAACGGTGCCTGAGACGGAATTTGTGAATCCATAAGTTGTCTGCGCCATCAAGCTTGCAGGCAGTGCGAGCGTGAGGAGTGCGAGGGTTGCGAGAACGAGATGCAGCGTGGAGTGGGTGGGTGTTTTCATGATGATTGAGGGTTATTTCTTGTTGCACTTTATTCATACTGAACGAGTGCGCAAGGTTTTTTTTGATTTTATTGAAAATTATTTTGAGGCGATTTTGAGAAGGGTTGCGGGGGGAGGGGTTGATTTTTTTGGGGCCAAACGCCAGACAAATATTGACACGGCGGGGACCGTGGCGATTTTAGGAAGATGATGCAAGGCAGGAGTTGTACGCAGGGAGATATTGCAAAGGCCTTAGGGGTGAGTCAGGCAGCGGTGTGTTTAGCGGTGGGCAATGCGCGTTCGGCGCGGCGGAAGCGTTTGAGCAATGCGCTGTGCCAGAAAATACGGGCGAAGGCTTTGGAAATGGGCTACAAGACGCAACGCACGCAACATGTCGTAAGGACGGGGCGCACGACTTCGATTACCATTTTAAATTTTGGCGGTTATTCGGAAATTAGTGCCCGGCGTACTTATACGGTGGGACGGATGGCTAATGAAGCAGGGTTTAATTTTAATGTGGTGGATGCTTATTGGCATCACGATGATCTGGATCGTGTGATCGAGGGCATTCTTAACACGCACCCGCTTGCAGTGATTGTGGCCGGTGCTATGCAGCCTGGGTTTTCCGCAGAAACGCTGGTGCAGGCGGGGATTCATGTGGTAGGCATCGGTGTTCCTGTGCCCGGCTGTCCATGGGTGCGCTATGATGCGCGGGGGGCGATTCGTACGATTACGGAAAAAATGATTGCGGCCGGGCGGCGGCGTTTGGCACTTCTTGTGAGGAATTATGAGAACATCGCTCCGAGCTGGCAATTTGAGGAGCGACGGCAAGGGTTTTTGGATGCTGTGACGGCTGCGGGGGCGCAGATGAGGGAATACGATGCCCATGGAACGGATTTCGGATTTTCTGCGCGATCAAGTACGTTAGAAGCTATGGTCGCCACGGAATCTCACGCGAGCGTGGACATCTTTCGAGATTTCGATGGTGCGGGGGCATTAGCCAAGCACTTAGAAACTACAAGCGTTCCTCCCGACATGCTCGTTTGCACGAACGATTCTTATGCGATCAGTGCCATGAGTGCTTGCAGCCGCCGAGGGCTACGCATTCCGGAGGATGTGGCCATAAGCGGCTTCGACAACATGGCGATTTCCACCAAGGTCTTAGTGCCGCTAACGACCGTCGAGCATCCCAACACGGCCTTGTGCAAGGCTGCCATCGAGATAATCCAGGAAAAGCAACGGCACCCCGCAGCAATGCTGTCGCGAGAAGAAGTGAAAGTTTTCCCTTGCCGCATTGTCTGGAGAGAATCTACGGGAGGAGGAGGAGAAGAAAGGGATGAGACTTGAGTGGGAAACTTGAGTGTATGGCAGACTGCGATCCCGTGTAAGAAAGGGATGAGTAGGGTGGCTTCCCCATTTTGCTTTTCTGCGTTTGAGGGTACCACACCCGCCTCGGGTGTTGCCGCCGGCGCCCTCGCCGGAGGCATTGTCGTGTGGTCGCTTAACGATGTGCCGTGCGAGGGCGCACGGCACGATACCCAAGGCGGGTGTGGTACCCTTCTCGGAATACAGACTGCAATCCCGCGC
>JAJTYZ010000082.1 GCA_021463515.1 Chthoniobacterales bacterium
GATCAAACTGGGCTTGTGTTAATTCCATGCTCAGATGATTCACGAAGCTCATTTCTCATGTCAAGGATTTACCTTAACAGGCCCTAGTTCCCACATGTCTTGATTGTCGGCGGTGCTTGCGGTGGCGATGTCTTGATCCGGCAGATGGGCCAGCACCCAAAAGGCACTGGGTTCCCAAGCAAAATAGACGGAGGCCACAAGCAAATCGGGATGTTCTTTATCGAGCCATGCCTGATGCATTTCCCAAGGGCCTCCGGTGATTTGCTGATGGGCGGTAGGAAAATCAAGCGTACTCGTGGTAGAGATGCGTGGAGCGAGGGTGGGTTGTGTTGTCATAAAGTGGCGTCAAAAAAATGGCATCGGTATCTTGCCGATGTTGTTTTAAAAATCATTAGACGGAAGCCGCGGCCACGTTTTCTCGACAGGCGGCGCGAAGTACTTCGGCGGGATGGAGTGCCGTGCGTCCGGTGCCATCGCTAATCTGGTGACAGCAGCTTGTGCCAGGAGAAGAAATAATCACGTCCGATCCCATGGTGCGAACAGCAGGGAAGAGGACAAGTTCCCCGATGTCCATTGAGACCTCGTAATGCTCCTTTTCGTAGCCAAAAGAACCGGCCATGCCACAGACTTACGATAAAAACAATTTGCATCTTTCGTAGTTCGGCATCGAAATTGAATCGCCTTATTTGCCATTTCAACCCCTGACCAAATTTTCTAGGTGCATGGCCATTTATACGTTAATTTTTCCTCGATGATACCTCTCTCACTTGAAAACAAAATCGCACTCATTACCGGTGGAGGCCAGGGATTAGGTGCGGAAACGGCGCGTACTCTCCATCGTGCGGGAGCGCGTGTGGCGGTGACTTATTTTGAGGAGGGAGGTGGTGCCAATCGCGTGAAAGCGGAGGCTCTGACATCCGAATTGGGTGAGGGGGCGGCGGCTTTCGAGGGGGATGTGAGGAGTTTTGATGCGACGCAGGCGGTGGCGGCGGCGGTGGTGGAGCGATTTGGAGGGATGGATATTTTGGTCAATAACGCCGCTGTTTTGCGTGATCGTTCGTTGGCAAAAATGTCACACGAAGAATGGCAGACCGTGATGGATACCAATTTGACGGGTGTTTTTCACATGGCAAAAAGTTGTTTGCCGCATTTGCGTCAAGGCGGACGTATCATCAACATGGCGTCCATAGCCGCCATCATGGGCTTTTTTGGACAGGCGAATTATGCGGCGGCGAAAGCGGGAGTGATTGGGATGACAAAAGTGCTAAGTCGCGAGGTCGGGCGTCGTGGAATCACGGTGAACGCCGTGGCACCCGGCGTGGTGCTTACCGACATGGGCAAGAGCATTCCCGAGGCAGTGCGCACCGAAATGCTCAAACAAATCCCGCTGGGAAAATTTGGGGAGCCTTCCGATATTGCCCATGCCATTCTTTTTTTAGCCAGTCCCCTAGCCGCATACATCACCGGCCAGACCTTGCAGGTGAATGGCGGCTGGGTGGGCTAAGAAAACATGCGACAGAAACTTTGCACCTCGGAGGAAGCCGTTGCTCTTATCCGCGATGGAACGACGCTTGCGGTCGGCGGATTTGTGGGGGCGGGGCATCCGGAAGCACTTACCGCAGCGTTAGAACAACGCTTTCTCGAAACGAATTCTCCGCAAAATCTCACCTTGGTTTACGCGGCGGGTCAGGGAGATGGAAAATCACGAGGGCTTAATCATCTTGCACATGTCGGGCTGCTGCGGCGCGTGATTGGCGGCCATTGGGCCTTGGCTCCCGCTCTTGGCCGACTCGCGGTTGAAGGAAAAATCGAGGCTTACAATTTTCCGCAGGGTGTCCTTTGTCAGCTTTTTCGCGACATTGCCGGCGGACGTCCGGGCTGCGTGACGCATGTGGGGCTGGGAACGTTTATTGATCCGGACAACGAAGGCGGTCGCCTCAATGAGCAAACACCACGTGCTCTTGTGGAAAAAATCCGCCTCCGTGATCGTGATTGGCTGCTTTATCATTCTTTCTCTATTGATGCCGTTTTCATACGCGGCAGCTTTGCGGATTGTCATGGAAACCTTTCCTCCGAGCGCGAGGTTTTTATGGGAGAGGTGTTGGCTTTGGCACAGGCGACGAGAAACTCGGGCGGTTTGGTGATTGCTCAAGTGGAGAAGCTTCTCGATGCTCCCCTGCCGCCGCAGAACGTTGTGGTGCCCGGGATTTTAATTGACCGTATTGTGGTTGCTCCCCCCGATCTGCATCAGCAGACATTTGCCGAGGATTTTAATGCGCATTATGTCACTCCTGCTTCCTGCGATGAGGAGTTGCCGGAGATGAAGCGAATGGCTGCGGGCCCGCGCCGCATCATTGCCCAGCGGGCGTGCGATGAATTGCGCGAAGGCTCCATCGTGAATCTTGGCATTGGAATGCCTGAAGGCGTGGCACGCATTGCGGCAGAGCGTGGCCTGATTCGCCGCATTACTCTCACGGTGGAAAGCGGGCCTATTGGAGGGATTCCCGCAGGCGGATTGTCGTTTGGAGCGTCGGCGTTTCCGCAGGCCATCGTAGATCAGCCAGCGCAGTTTGATTTTTATGATGGAGGCGGTCTCGATTTTACGGCTCTTGGTGCGGCGCAAATTGATCGTAAGGGAAACGTGAATGTCTCTCGCTTCGGCACCCGCGTGGCGGGAGTTGGCGGGTTTGCCAACATTTCGCAATCGGCTCGCAAAATCGTGTTTTGCGGCACTTTCACCGCCGGCGGACTCGAGACGGAAGTGCGCGATGGGAAGTTGCACATCGTCAAGGAAGGTGTGACACGAAAGTTTCCTGAGCGTGTGGAGCAAGTGACATTTCATGCCGGCGAGGCTCTCGAACGCGGGCAGGAAGTGCTTTATGTGACCGAACGTGCGGTGTTTCGCCCCACGCCCGAGGGAATTGAACTTGTGGAAATCGCCCCGGGCGTGGACCTCGAACGAGACATTCTTGCTATGATGGATTTCAAACCGCTTATTCACTCTCCGCGCCTCATGGATGCCCGATGTTTTCTTTGAAATAATGAATACTGAACAACCTCTGTTTATTGTCTCCGCAAAACGAACGCCCTTTGGAAAATTTCTCGGAAGCCTGGCTGAGAAATCTCCGGTAGAACTTGCCACGGTTGCCGCTCGTGCTGCACTCGAAGGCATCGCCCCGGAAACTCTCGGCATGTGCTGTTTTGGCAATGTCCTTAGCGCAGGGCATGGGATGAATGTCGCACGTCAGATTGCTCTCGCGGCCGGTCTCCCGATGAGCACAGCAGCTTCCACAGTGAATCAAATGTGCGCTTCGGGAATGAGTTCCATTTTAACGGCGATTCACGCCATTCGCTCTGGAGAAACGGGCGCGGTTTTGTGCGGTGGTACGGAATCCATGAGTCGCGCCCCGCGTCTGCTACATGAAAGCCGTCGTGGGAAAAAGTTTGGGCCGATGTCGGTTGTGGACTCGTTGTTGCAAGATGGATTGATAGACCCTTCGTCGGGCAAGCACATGGCACTCACCGCAGAACATTTAGCGGAGCGGTATGGCATTTCTCGCGAAGCTCAGGATGCGTTTGCATGGGCTAGCCATCAAAAATGGGCAGCGGCGGAAAAGGACGGTACTTTTTCCGTCGAACGCCTCACGCTTGAGGAGATCGTCACGGATGAGCAGGCGCGGCCTGACACACAGCTAGAAAAACTTGCGCAACTACGTCCGGCGTTTAATCCCGAGGGAACGATCACCGCCGCCAACGCCTCCGGCGTCAATGATGGAGCGGCGGCCATCGTCGTTGCGGATGCGGCCACATGTGAATCGCACGGCTGGAGTCCACTGGCTCGCATCACCGGTTGGGCTGTGGTCGGTTGTGATCCCCAAACCATGGGCCTCGGCCCCGTCTTTGCCCTACGCCTTCTCGAAGAACGTCACGGTGTGAATTATCGGAAGGTGGATACGGTGGAAATTAACGAGGCCTTTGCAGCGCAAGTGCTCGCCTGCATGCAAGAACTTGGCATCGAGAATGTGAATCCCTGCGGTGGTGCCATCGCAATCGGTCACCCCATCGGTGCCAGTGGCGCACGCCTTGCCACGCATTTGGCCCACCGGATTGCAAGCGGAGCTATTCGCAGCGGCGTAGCGAGCTTATGCGTTGGGGGCGGCATGGGGATTGCCCTCGGGCTTGAAACCGCGTGAGGATGCCGGACGCGGATTGACTTGGCGTTTTGCTTCATTACGCTGCCATCAGGCCCATCGGCCCCGATGTTCATGAAACACGTTCTTTTTGTATGTACGGGCAACATTTGCCGTAGTCCTATGGCGGAAGGGCTGATGCGTGCCATGTCCAAAGGGAGCATCGAAGCGTCTTCTGCGGGAATAGGAGCGGGATTCGGGGACCCGGCAAGCATTCACGCCGTGCGGATTTTACGACGGGATGGGATTGATATTTCCAAACACCGGAGTCAGCCGGTAAGCATGCCGTTGATTGTTCATGCCGATGCCATTTTTGCGATGACCCAAGGGCATTTGAATACGCTCCAATTGCTTTATCCCGAGGCATCGCACAAAATGTACCTCCTTCGCGACGAAACATTCGGAAATAAACGCGCTGACGTTCGTGATCCGATTGGTGGAAATATTCGAATTTACGAGGGATGTAAGCAGGAAATTCAGGAAGCTTTGAAGCACATCATCCGCACGATTCAAAAAAAATCATCAACCATGAGTACAACCAAACAAAACAAACCCGTGGCATTTCAACCATCCGATATGCTTGCTTTAGAAGCCACGGACCCCGCCATTGCCACAGCGATTTATGACGAAGAACGACGGCAATTCGACAACATCGAGCTTATTGCCTCGGAGAATTTCACCAGCCGCGCTGTGCGTGAAGCACAGGGTTCCGTTTTGACCAACAAATACGCCGAAGGTTATCCGGCGCGACGTTGGTATGGTGGCTGTGAGCATGTGGATGTGGTGGAAAGTTTGGCTATCGCCCGTGCGAAGGAGTTGTTTGGAGCAGATCACGTCAATGTCCAACCCCATAGTGGCAGTCAGGCCAATACCGCCGTTTATTTTTCCTCCATCAAACTTGGCGACCGTATTCTTACGATGGATTTGTCGCATGGTGGACACCTCACGCATGGGCATCGCGCCAATTTTTCCGGAAAACTTTACGATGTGGTTCATTATGGCGTGAATCCGGAAACGGAGACGATTGATTATGATGCGCTCTCAAAACTCGCGGCGGAATCGCGTCCGCAAATGATCACAGCCGGAGCGTCTGCCTACCCACGCACCATTGATTTCCCGCAGTTACGCAAAATTGCGGATTCCGTAGGTGCCTTACTTTTCGTGGATATGGCGCACATTGCTGGGCTCGTCGCGGGGGGACTTCATCCCAATCCCGTGCCCTATGCGGATTTTGTCACGAGCACGACGCACAAAAGTTTGCGCGGCCCTCGTGCGGGTGTGATTTTTTGCAAAACACAATATGCGAAGGCCGTGGATTCCATGGTGTTTCCCGGCGTGCAAGGTGGCCCTCTCATGCACGTAATCGCCGCAAAAGCCGTGTGTTTTCACGAAGCACTGCAGCCATCTTTTAAGACTTACGCTGCACAAATCGTGTCCAATGCCAAAGCTCTCGCCGCACGACTTTCCATGCTTGGCTACCGCATCGTGTCGGGTGGAACGGACAATCATTTGCTGCTCGTAGATCTGCGACCGCATGGTCTCCATGGCAAGCAAGCACAGGAAACGCTCGATCAGGCAGGTATTACGGTAAATAAAAATGCCATTCCATTCGACACCGAACCGATTAGCAAAACCGGTGGTATTCGTATTGGCACGCCGGCCATGACGACGCGAGGCATGAAGGAAGAGGAAATGATGGAAATTGCCGACATGATTCATGAGGCACTTCAACATCGAGATGATGCGCCAGCATTGGCTGCCTTGCAGAAACGTGTCCATGCCTTCACCTCACATTTTCCCCTACCATGACGGACTTACATCAAACACAAGTTCTCGAGGCGCAGGTGGAATTTTTGGAGCAAAAGCTTCGAGTGCCTCTGCGCCTAAGCACGGGGCTTATTGAGTCTGTCACCGAAGCGCGGGCTACGGTGCGCGTACGCGTTGGGGATCGTGAGGCGACGGGTCGAGGGAATATTTATCTGAGTGATCTTTGGGCGTGGCCTGATCCCTCGCGTACCCATGCGGAGCGTGATGCGGTGCTTCGCAAAGAATGTGAGGAAATAGCGGCAACCCTTCCTGCATTAGTCGGTGCTCCTGCGCATCCCTTGGAGCTTGGACTTCGCCTTCACGATGCCGTTTGTGAAAAAGCTTCCACACCACCCGCACTGGCACTCGCCCTTTGCATGGCACCTTTTGATGCGGCGATCCATGACGCCGCAGGCCACGCTCTCGGAATATCGGCCTTCGCATTTTATCAAACACCGGCAGAAATTCCCGCAGCAGACCGCCTTTTTCCTAAGGGCGCGTGTGTCGCCATTGCGACCATGTTGCATCCTCCAAAAGATGCGCTGGAAGCATGGTGGCTCGTGAATGCCCACGATGATCTCGAAGCGTCCGATGGAGATTTTGTTCGCGCCATTCGCGAGCGAGGAATGCACCATTTCAAGATCAAAATTTTAGGAAAGGATATTGAGGGAGATGCAAAGCGGACAGCCGCCGTTTTTCAGGCGGCAAAAAAACACGGAGTTGCCACGCCTCGCTTGAGTTTGGACAGCAATGAAGCCCATCCCAACGCCGAGGCAGTACGAGATTTTTTACTGAAATTGCAGACGGCCGATGCGCACGCTTTTGAGGCTGTGATGTATCTTGAGCAGCCGACAAGTCGCGATATTCGTGAGCGCGGATTTGATTGGCGTGCAGCGGCAAAATTGAAGCCCATTCTCCTCGATGAGGGTCTGAGCAGTTTCGATCTTTTGCCATTGGCCATCGAACAAGGCTGGAGTGGGCTTGCGCTCAAGACTTGCAAAGGGCACAGCTTCACCCTCGCCGCCGCGGCATGGGCGTACGAACGTGGATTGCTTTTGGCGATGCAGGATTTAACAAACCCGGGCCTCTCCGCAATTCACTCATGGTTGATGGCGGCGCATTTGCCCGTTATCAATGGCATCGAACTCAACTCCCCGCAATTCACTCCTCAAGCCAATGCCACATGGCTTCCGCGCCTCGACGATCTATTCCATATTCGCGATGGCTTTCATCGCATGAACCCACGCGTTATCGGCCTTGGCTCGGGTTTGTAATCTCATTTTCCGAGCGCACAATTTTCATATTCGCGAGAGGAACGCGATAAAGTTGTCCGCCTTCGTTGCTGATAACAACAGCGTCGTTTCCATCGAAGGCCACGGCTTCGGCCTGCCATGCAAAGATAGGAAGTTTGCGGATGCTACGATCGAAGATGGTGCCGGTTTTGGAATTATACTCAAAGACCCACAGCATCGTGTAAGTGAGAACAGCCACGAATTTTCCATTGGGTGATGTGTCGGCACTCGTGACCATCCCGCCGATGTCGAAGGTATCTACATAACGGAGAGGATTGGCGCGTTTGGTGGAGTTTCCTTCGAGTCGGTAGAGACGCGTCTGTTGATTGGTATGATGCTTTGTTAGGAAGAAAATTTTTCCATCTACCTCAAAAACGGCTTCGCAATCATAGTTGGGTGTGGCTTCTTTTTGATCCTCAAAATAGACGGATAATGTGCGCGTGGGACGCACGGAGGTAATGCCGGGCTTGGGCTCGTTGACGAAGTGAATTTTGAGGTCCTTGCGCTGCCCTCGATTGTTGCCAGTATCCGCAATAATAAGATTTCCCTTTCCATCAAGCGCGAGGTCTTCCCAATCGCGATTGCGCACGCCTTCGATGGTTACCGGCCCGCTCCACCCGGGCGCAAGTTGTCCATCGGCTGTAATGGGTATGATTTCCGGATCGTTGCCCGAATCACTTAAAGCCCAAAAAAGGCCGCTATATCGCAGGCTTTGCACGAGGCCGGAACTTTCGGGAACCATCCGCGTGTCCATTTTTCCAATGGGAGATAAAAACCGGAGACCAAACAATGGCAAATCGGCCTGCACCCATGGTGCCGTTGTGAGCAGGAGCGCGAAAACAACGAGGGTGCGCCGCATTAGTAGGATTTGGCAAAAACCACGCGTTGTTTGCTGGGACATCCGCTCCATGGACACACCCCTGCTTCTGTCTCGGTGCCACGCGGGATGCAACGAATGGTCACCTTAAGTTCGCTTTTAATTTTTTCCTCGGTTTCCGCCGTTCCATCCCAATGCGCCAAAGCAAACCCGCCGTGAATTTCCGGCTGTTCCGAATTTTGAGGCGTAAAAAAGGCGCGAAATTCCTCCGCAGAATCCAGGGTGCGCGTGTGTTCATCGCGAAAGGCTGTTGCACGAGCGAGAAGTCCGCTTTGGATGGATTCTAAAATGCTTCCAACGGAAGCAACGAATTCGGCCTGCACGGGAAACTCTTTTTCCTTCGGTCCGCGATCGCGACGGCTAACGGCGACAGACGCTTTTTCGATATCCCGAGGCCCAATCTCGACGCGCAAAGGAACACCTTTTTTGATCCACTCCCAATTTTTAACGCCCCCCCCTGCGTCACGCTGGTCAATCTCCACACGCACGGGCTCGCCAAAGGCTGTTTGCGTTCGCAATTTGGTCGCCAATTCTTCTGCTGCTTGCAAAACGGCACTGCGTGAATCGGGTTTGGAGAGCACGGGCAAAATGACAATTTGCGAAGGTGCCACACGTGGAGGCAGCACAAGGCCGTCATCATCCGAGTGCGCCATGATGAGCGTACCAATCAGCCGCGTGCTCACACCCCAGCTTGTGGTCCACGCCAATTCCTGGCCACCCTCGCGTGTGGTAAATTGAATGCCGGAGGCACGGGAAAAATTTTGTCCGAGGAAATGCGATGTTCCCGCTTGAATGGCTTTGCGGTCTTGCACCATAGCCTCGATGCAGAGCGTGCTCACAGCGCCCGGGAAGCGTTCACTCTCGGATTTTTCTCCAGTAAAAACCGGCAACGCGAGGTGTTCCCGCGCAAATTTTTCATAGACTCCCAACATTTTTTCCGTCTCCGCAAGTGCTTCTTCTTTCGTCTCATGCGCTGTGTGCCCTTCCTGCCAAAGGAACTCGGCCGTGCGCAGAAACAGACGAGGGCGCAT
Source organism: Chthoniobacterales bacterium (assembly GCA_021463515.1). Classification (GTDB taxonomy): domain Bacteria; phylum Verrucomicrobiota; class Verrucomicrobiia; order Chthoniobacterales; family JACTMZ01; genus JACTMZ01. The sequence goes on from JAJTYZ010000082.1 coordinate 9,197, forward strand.
TTCCCAACGAACGACATTGGCCCATTGATTGATGAGCACCGGCAAATCACGATAAGACTGCACCCAGCGAGCATAGGCAGCACCGATGATGGTTTCCGATGTTGGACGCACAATGAGCGGTTCGTTGAGTTCGCCAGCAGGAACGAGTTTTCCATCGCGAGCCTCCAGCCGATGATGCGTGACGACCGCACATTCCTTCGCAAAACCTTCCACATGCTCTGCTTCTTTTTCTAGGAAACTAAGCGGAATAAAAAGTGGGAAATAGGCGTTCACATGCCCGGTTGCCTTAAACATCACGTCGAGCTGACGCTGAACATTTTCCCAAATGCCCCAGCCCCAAGGCTTGATGATCATGCAGCCGCGCACATCGGAGTTTTCGGCGAGATCAGCAGCTTTAATGACCTGTTGATACCATTCCGGAAAGTTAGCAGCGCGTGTTGGTGAAATAGCGGCCTTAGAAGGTGCGTTCATAAAATGCGAGGAAAACGAGGATGACTATTTCTTGAGGGATGTCCGCTTTGATTCTTTTGCCGGATTAAGCGAACGCAAAGCGGGGAGCAGGAAGATGCCGTCCTTGCGGATCAGTTTCCCATCGAACCACACCTCGCCCCCTCCATAGTCGCGGCGTTGAATACAGACCATGTCCCAATGCACCTGACTGCGGTTGCCATTCCCCCCTACTTCGTAAGCTTGGCCCGGCGTGAAGTGGAAAGACCCTGCAATTTTTTCATCGAAAAGAATGTCGCGAATGGGATGAAGAATGTGGGGATTGAAACCGAGAGAAAACTCGCCGATGTAACGCGCCCCCGCATCGGAATCTAAAATGGAATTGAGCTTCGCCGTGTTACGACCGGCATCTGCTTCCACGACTCGCCCCCGCTGAAACCCAAGGCGCACGCCGTCGAAGGCTGTGCCATGGTAAATGGAGGGTGCGTTGAATTGCACTGTGCCCTCGACACTTTCTTTCACGGGCGCGGTGAAAACTTCACCGTCAGGAATGTTTCGTTCGCCGCCACACACCACAGAACCAATCCCCTTAATGCTAAAACGCAAATCGGTGCCCGGACCTTTAATGTGAACTTTATCCGTACGATCCATCAACGCCTTGAGCACCTTCATTCCGTTGCCCAACTTTCGGTAATTCACCGTACACACGCGGAAAAAATAATCCTCAAAAGCCTCCGTGCTCATTTGCGCCTGTTGCGCCATGGACGGCGTAGGCCAGCGCAACACCACCCAGCGCGTCTTATTGATGCGATGATTCATTACGGGCTGCATTTTTTTCATCATCATCTTGAGAGTTGCCGCAGGCACATCGCTCATCTCCGTGGAGTTAGCACTGCCGCGAATGGCAATGTATGCATCCATTTTTTTCATACGGGCTAGCTCGATATCGGCCGTCAAATCCATGTGTTTTTCATTGGCACCAAGGGCGATTTCACGAGCCACGCGACCATGACCCAACTGCACAAATGGCAAAGCCCGCGCCCGCCGCGCAGCACGAATGAGAGCAATGACCATCCCCTCAGGAATGTCAGACGCATCAAGGAGCACCTTGTCATTGGGCTTCAACGCCGTGGAGTACTTCACCAAAACATCCGCCAATTTGTCATACCGTACATCACTCATAAAATACCTTATGCCAGAACGCCACCCCGCAAACAACGCGGGAAAGCTTTATTGGGAGTTTCCGGGGCTATTTAACCCGCAGCTTGCAAAGTCTGACGCACCTCGTTGGCAAAGGCTTCAATGAGGGGCAGCGTGAAGGCTTCTAGCGAAAGCGTATCATCGGCGGCGAGAGGCGAAAGGTCTATGGCGTAGGTGAGGCCGGCTTGTTTGTCGCTGGCATGACTTTCAAAAAACGTGGCATGGGCCAAACGACGTCCCATCACCGCAAGATCGTAGCGTTTGCCGCCGGTGATCTGTGAGTCGAACACGCCATTGAGAGCCGCTTGCAAATTGGTCCGACCACCCATCGGCAAAATGACTTTTTGAGAGTCCGGCAGCCAATCGAGATCACGCCAAATTTCACAGCCGTAGATTTTTTGGGGACGCTTTTCCTTATGCAATTTTCGCACGGCAGCAATACAACGCGCCAACACGGCGACGTGGGTCGGATGTTTATCGGCAGGATTATGAAGATAAAGCACCTGCGGCTGGGCGGCTTCGAGGAGAGCGGCCAAATCATTCACTGGCCCGGTTTCTGCGGCGTTTTTAATAATCGAGCTGGGGTAATCAAGCTGGGCCATCGCGGCATAATCACCAATAAATGCGGCCTTACGCTGCTCGCCACGACGCACATCCACCATCTCGGCATCCGTCAATTTCTCGTAAATTCCCGTGCGCGAGCTCCCCGCACCATCGGTCACCGTCACTCCGGTGAACCAACGATCTTGATGCCCATAACATTCGAGAATGCCATGTGCCGCAAAAAATTCGAGATCGTCCTGATGCGCCCCAATACCCATGTGTGTGGTGCGTTTAAGAGCCGCCTCGGGAGCAGTGTTGTCAGGAATATAAAGATCAGCGTTAGGACGATGGAGTTTCATAGAATATGGTGATTGGAGTGTTTTAGAGAGTGCAGACCAAGGGGAAAAATAGGCGAGAAAATGAGGCCAACGACAAAGAAAGTTTTAAAAGCAGTTTTATCCAACGTCACGGGCGAGACGCCCGTGCCCCCTGATTTTTTGCTCCATGGAGTTTTGTCTCTTGGAGTTTTACCAACTGGGGTTTTACCCCCTAATTTTTTTTCTCCCAATGGGGTTTTCTCCGCTCTCTGCTCTCGAAGCGTTGGCATTATATGTTAAAGTTCCGGCAAGCCTGCTGCCGCAATGGCTTGCCCGTGGCGTTTGAATTTTTCATCCGCTGCCGCAAAAACAATTTTCCCCGCAAGATCAGGTGCTTCATCGCGCAAAACTTCACACGCTTTCTCCAGCATCAAATCCCCACCAGACCCACTCGCCACACGCCCGAGAACAAGCAGGTTTTTGAAGTCATAAAACTCCGAGAAATGCGCCAAGGAATAGCCCAAATAAACACCGCCACTTTCGTAGATGAGACGCGCCCACGACTCGCCACGTTCCATCGCCTCCTGTACACGCACCAATTTTTCGGGCAGTCCAAGCTCCTCCGGAATTCCATGTGCCGCGCTTACAAGTAGCTGTCCCAGCATTTGCTGAGAATGGTAACGCGCGCCCGTTCCGACATCACCGGACCATTCATCCACATGCGCGCCTTCCGCCGCCGTGCGGTAATCCACCGGAACAAAAGCCAGCTCATTGAGCCAGCCTTTGAGTTGCCCGCCCGGCGCGACATAACCTGCCGCCAGACTTGTTCCCAAGGCCAACCCAAGCACGCCCCCCGCCGCACCGACCTCTCCCAACATGTGGGTCGCCGCTAAAGCCGACACATCACCATCGTTCGCCACCACGACAGGCACTTTCCATTCCTTTACAATGCGTTTGAAAATCGGACGCACCCGCGACGCAAAAAGTTCCGCAGGCACTCCACGAAAGAGCGAAGCGACACGGGGTTCGTTGTCAATATAAACGCCGGCGGCACTCCCGCCAATGGCATCAACCCTCGGCAAATGTTTTGCCGCACGCTGCAAGCTCTCGCGAATTCCCTTCTCATGATACGCCGGATCACTTTGAAAATAAGGATCCCATGGCGTTTCTTCGGAAAACACAACCTTACCATCCATCACCGCCGCCACTTTGCGATCGCTCCCGCCGAGGTCAAAACCAATCCGACATCCTTCCAATCCCGCTTTCCCATGATGCGCGACTTCTCGCTCCGCAGGTAAATCCGACTCCTCACACGCCGTCACTGCAAAGCCATCGAGATAGATTTTATCGCCGAAAAACTCCGCATCAAA
>JAJTYZ010000083.1 GCA_021463515.1 Chthoniobacterales bacterium
CGCCTTCCATAATGCAAAATCGCCGATGTTTTCTTTTTCGTATTCATCGGATTGTATGCGTCCGGACGGACGGAGTTCTTCGAGATTGAGGTGCGCTAACTTTCCGTAGCTAGGAAAACTGGCAATGCGAAAGTAAACCGACTTGTCGTCGGCTTGGTAGGCATGACCTCCGGCGACGAGAGTTTGGATCATGGCAATCATCCGCTCAAGGTAAGCAGAGTCGGTCGCTGAGGGAAAATCGCGTGCGGGCTTAATACGCAGCGTTTCGAGGTCTTGAAAAAAGGCACTCTTAAATGGGGCGGTAAAATCGCCCAGCGGAATACCCTTTTCCCGCGCTCCACGAATGGTTTTATCATCCACGTCGGTGAGATTCATCACGCGATCAACGGTAAAGCCACGGTATTCGAGATGACGTTGCAGCAAATCCTCGAAGACGTAGGCGCGAAAATTGCCGATGTGCGCGTGGTTATAAACGGTCGGGCCGCAAGTATAGATTTTGACGATGCGTCCGGCGGGATCAAGCGGCGCGAAGGGTTCTACTTGACGCGTGAGAGTGTTGTGAAATTGCAATGCCATAGCTTAAGAAATTTCTACAGAGGCCACAGCCATAGCCGCAATCCCTTCACCGCGTCCGATGGGGCCGAGGCCTTCGTTGGTGGTGGCTTTAATACCAAGGCGTGCAGGAGCGAGATTTAGTGCGGCGGAAAGTTTTTCGCGCATGGCCTGGAGATGCGGCGCGATCTTTGGTGCTTCCATTACCAGCGTGGAATCCACGTTGATAATGCGCCCCCGATGTTGAGCGACGATCTCGACGGCTTTACGAATAATTTCGAGGCTGTTGATGCCACGAATGTTTGCGTCGGTATTGGGGAAGTGATGTCCAATGTCACGCTCACCTATGGCACCCAAAAGGGCGTCCGCAATGGCATGGCTCAACACATCCGCATCGGAATGTCCGTCGAGTCCCAGTGTGTGAGGAATTTCGACGCCACCAAGGATGAGAGGACGCCCTGCGATGAAGCGATGAATGTCGTAGCCGAAGCCGATGAGAGACATGAGAAAAATTTAGCGTTCTACTTACAATAGCGGGGAAATATCTGCTTTTCCGCTGGTGGCGACAATGCTGAAGCGATTGGGATTATCGGCGTGAGGTTGCAGATTCACAGATCCTCCTGCGGCAGGAACAAGCAAAACTCCGGCGGCAATATCCCACAAACTGATAGCACTTTCGATGTAGGCATCGAGGCGCCCGCAGGCAACATAGGCGATGTCGAGTGCCGCGCTTCCGAGCATCCGCATTTTTTTTACCTGCCGAATCGCACGGCTAAATGCAGGGAGGGTGCTGTTGATGGTATCGAGAGTTTTCGAGACGCCCATCGAAACGATGCAGTCTTGTAAAATGCTGCGCGAGCTGACAGCGATGGGTTTTCCATTAAGCAATGCGGGGCATCCGGCTTCTACCGTCCATGTTTCATGACGCATCGGATCGTGCGTGACGCCCGCGAGCAATTGGTCGCCACGGCGCACCGCGATGGTCGTGGCAAAATGCGGGATGCCATAGAAGTAATTCACCGTGCCGTCTAAGGGGTCTATGATCCATTCATATTCTCCCGTGCCTCCACGAATGCCTTCTTCTCCATAGATGGCGTGTTCAGGATGCCTTGCAAGAATGTACTCTTCGATGAGGTGTTGTGTGCGGCGATCAAGCTCGAGCTTGATGTCATGGGCGTGCATCTCATCCACTTCGAGAGGTTTTTCAAAGTTGTCGCGTAATAAATCACCCGCCTGCAAAGCGGCCTCTACGGCGGTGGTGAGAAGTTTGGTCATGAAAAAAGAGTAAGCCAATTCTCCGTGGCTGACGATAGGCGAAATTTCCTGAGACAAGAAAATTGGGAGGGGATCGAAATCCCCTCCCATGCAACTACAGAAAGCGTGAATGCGAATTAACGCCTTTTCTTTGCAGCTTTCTTCGCAGGTTTTTTAGCAGCTTTTTTAGCAGCTGGCTTTTTAGCAGCCTTTTTAGCGACAGGTTTTTTAGCAGCTTTCTTAGCGGCTTTCTTCGCAGGTTTTTTCACTGCTTTCTTTGCAGCTTTTTTA
>JAJTYZ010000084.1 GCA_021463515.1 Chthoniobacterales bacterium
AATACACCGGCGCATTTTTGGCAGGAAAAAAGACTCAACATCGCTCGTTCTTGGCTGCTTCACGGTGCAGACAGCGTGAAAGTCATCGCTTACAATTTGGGATTTTCAACCCCCGAAAACTTTACGCATTGGTTTCGAGCACGCACACACATCGCGCCGAAATATTTTCGCGAATCGCAGCAGCATTTGTAAAATGGAAATGCTGTAATGCTGAAAATGAGTGGTGGGAATTTTGAAATTAATGGGCGCCACTGGCATGGCCGTCGCCAAAAATGAAGTTGGTCCAGGATTTCATGCGGAGAAGGATTTTGCGCATGATGGCTAAATGGTGCATGTGGTGCGTGTAAATGGCGACATTGCCGACGCTGCCGGGGACGATGTGGAATTTGGAGATATCGTCCTTAAAGTCAATTTGCACAATCACGCGTCCATCCCCGCGAATGGCCGTGGGGTCTAAAAGCGTGCCCGAGGGCTGGAGTTGTCCTTGCGGAATGTAGGCACCGGCGGATGTGACTTTTGCTTGAAACACGCGTCCGGGAACCGCTGGGAGAATCACTTCGGCTTCGGAATCGGCGAGAATACGTTGCGAACTATTTTGTAGAAAAGCCGCCGCGAAACTCGGTGCTTCGGCGTGCATGAAAATCATGACGGGCCGCAAAGGCATGGCTGTCGCATACATTCCCGGACGTAGGAAGAGTTGGATAACCATGCCATCCGTTGGCGCACGAACGACGGTTTGTTCGAGTTCATAACGTGCGGTATCAAGTTCAGCCTGCAATCGGGCGACATCGGTATTCACGCCTTCGATGGCGGCGGTGGATTCCAAGGTGGCACGCTGTGCCTCAGCTTGGGCGGCTTCCACTTGTCCTTGGGCCGCTAAATAACGCTCCTCCGCTTGCTTGTGTTGCGCTTGGGAAACGGCACCACTGGCGACCAATTTCTTAGAGCGTTCGTAAAGATCGAGTGTGGCATCACGAGTGGCGATCGCGGCCTGAGCTGTGCTTGCCGCAGTGACGGCGGCAGCTTTGAGTTGCTCCACGGCCTGATGCGCTTCCGCCAGCGCGGCCTCCTTTGCTTTTACGGCATTTTCAAATCGCTCCGGATCCAATCTGAAAAGCACGTCTCCCGCCTTGAGCGGTATATGCGGCTGCGCGGGCACTTCTATCACGCGCCCTGCTACGGTGGGGATGATGGGCGTGGTGGTGAAATAAAACCGTCCCTGCGCACTAAAAGGATGATTGTAATTCATGCCAAGCAGAAGGGCGCTGATGATGGCGATACCGCCGAGGGCGGCTGTGAGCAACGAAAAGGCATGTACTTTGATTTTGAAAATTTTGAAAATCGCAATGCAGATCGCCGCATAGGTGAGGATGAGGAGGAGCTCCATAGTCTATTTTTCTTTTGAAGATGCGAGGGCTTCGAGTTCCGCAATCCGCGCCTCAAGAGCCACAATTCGCGCATCCGGAACATCAGGCTTTGGCGGCACTGTCCGGTTTTGTGGCCGCCCGCTGTAGCCGTGGTCGGGATGATAAATGGTCGCCCAAATCCACAAGAAAGGCCAAATGGCATGAAGCGTAAAAAGGCTTACCCACCCCCCCGCATGAATAGCGTCCTGATGCGGATGATTGCGCTTTTTGGCGATGTGATAAGGAACATCATGAATAGCGATCATGCCATAGGCTAATGTGAGAACGACAAAGATGATGAGACCTAGGGCAAAGTAACTCAAAAAATCCATAGTGGTAATTTTTCATGTATCCGCTTTTCTAAGCCTTGTCCACGGAGGAATGAAGGGGGGGGAATGTCGGAGAAAATTTTAGGCATTTTAGAAAAACTGTTTTGACACAAGGCAGCGTTGCGGGCATAAAGGCAAAACGCTGCGAAAAAGTTGCGCAGTCCGCAAGCCGTGAATCCGCGAAAACAGTGGGTTAACGGACGCGGGCTGTTTCGCATTTTTTCCCGCCGCGAAAAATACGAAAACAACCAATAGAAACATTTTGCGGAGTTTGCCCATGTAGCTCAGTTGGCAGAGCACGTCCTTGGTAAGGACGAGGTCACCGGTTCAATCCCGGTCATGGGCTCCAGCCGCGTAAGGCGCAACATTCGCAACAAACCAACTACACACTAAGCATTATGGCAAAGGATACGTTCAAACGCGACAAACCCCACGTGCATATCGGCACGATTGGCCACGTGGACCACGGTAAAACTACGCTCACGGCAGCGATCACCACGGTGCTCGCCAAAACCGGCAAAGCGCAGGCACGCAATTATGCCGAAATTGACGCCGCTCCCGAAGAAAAAGAGCGCGGAATTACTATCAACACCTCGCACGTGGAGTACGAGAGTGAGAAACGTCACTACGCTCACGTGGACTGCCCAGGGCACGCCGACTACATCAAGAACATGATCACCGGTGCGGCGCAGATGGATGGTGCCATTCTCGTGGTGAGTGCGGCGGACGGCCCGATGCCGCAGACCCGCGAACACATCCTGCTTGCACGTCAGGTCGGCGTTCCTTCAATCGTCGTTTTCATGAACAAGTGCGATATGGTGGATGATCCGGAACTTCTCGATCTCGTGGAAATGGAAATTCGTGACTTGCTCAGCAAGTATGAGTTTCCCGGCGACGATATTCCAATCGTTCGTGGTTCCGCGCTGAAAGCACTCGAAGGCGATGCGGAGTATGAAAAGAAAATCACCGAGCTGATTGACGCGGTGGATAATTACATTCCCGAACCGCAGCGTCCGCTGGATTTACCCTTTCTCATGCCTATTGAGGACGTGTTCAACATTGAAGGTCGTGGTACCGTGTGTACCGGCCGTGTCGAACGCGGTCGCCTTAAGAAAATGGAGGAAGTCGAAATCGTGGGCATTCGCCCCACCGTTAAGACCACCGTTACCGACATCGAAATGTTCCGCAAACTTCTCGATGATGCGATGGCGGGAGACAACATCGGCGCCTTGCTGCGTGGTATTAAAAAAGAAGACATCGAGCGCGGTCAGGTTTTGGCCAAGCCCGGTTCGATCACACCGCACAAGAAGTTTAAAGCCGAGGTTTATATTCTCAGCAAAGACGAAGGTGGTCGCCACACGCCGTTTTTCTCGAACTACCGCCCGCAGTTTTATTTCCGCACGACCGACGTGACCGGAACGGTAAAGCTGCCGGAAGGCGTAGAAATGGTGATGCCCGGGGATAACATTGCGATGGAGGTCGAGTTGATCACCCCGATCGCCATGGAGAAAACCATTCGATTCGCTATTCGTGAAGGTGGCCGTACCGTCGGCGCCGGTCGCGTTTCGGAGATTCTCGACTAAATTATAAAGACGTCACACAGGTCAGTAGCTCAACTGGTAGAGCAGCGGTCTCCAAAACCGCCGGTTGTGGGTTCGACTCCCTCCTGACCTGCCACGGTTACCTTTCTCACTCGTCCGTCGCCCAACTCACATGTTCGCCAAAACTAAGAAATTCATCTCGGAAGTTCGCACGGAGTTGAACAAATGTACTTGGCCGTGGGACCCAAAGGAAAAAGGGTTCCGCCGGTTTAAGGAATTGTCCGACTCGACGGTGGTTGTGATCGTGGCCATGTTGATTGTCGGCGGTTACATCGCATTTTTTGACCTTATGCTTGTCAACGTCGTTGGCTGGCTCACTCGTCCCTAGCTCTCACACCGCTTATGTCCACCGCCCTTCGCATTCCGGCTCCTCGCGACCAATGGTTCGTGGTGCAGGTCTTTTCCGGTCAGGAAAAGAAAGTCTATGACAGCATCATCAAGCGTTTGCAGACCGAAGAAATGGGTGACTTGGTTTATCAAGTTCTCATTCCGACCGAGCGTGTGCAGGAAATTAAGCAGGGCAAAAAAAGTGAGACGACGCGGAAGTTTTTCCCAGGCTACATCATTGTCAATATGCACCTTCTCACCGAGGAGGGTGGTCTCATAGACCGCACCTGGTATTTCATTAAGGATACGCCTGGCGTGCTGGGCTATGCCGGAACGAAAGATCGCCCGACGCCGATGCGCCCTCGTGAGGTCGAGAGTTTGCTGGCGCAAATTCAGGATCGCGAGGACACGGTGAAGCCGAAAATTTCTTTCCAAGTCGGCGAGAAAGTGAAAGTGGCCGATGGGCCATTCCAAAATCAGACGGGCTTTGTGGAGGAAATTGATCCGGAGCGCGGAAAATTACGCGTGTCGGTGACAATTTTCGGACGCGAGACGCCGGTGGAATTGGAATACTGGCAAGTTGATCGTGAGGAATAAGGAGTAATTTTTTATGGCAAAAGAAGTCACAGGAACTATTAAGCTGCAGATCGCCGCAGGGCAGGCTAATCCCGCCCCACCCGTCGGTCCCGCACTCGGCCAAAAGGGCGTCAACATTATGGCGTTCTGCAAGGAGTTTAATGCCGCCACGCAAAAGCAAGCAGGCGACATTCTCCCGGTCGTTATTACCGTCTATAAAGACAAGTCTTTCACCTTCATCACGAAGTCGCCTCCGGCAGCGGTGCTGATTAAAAAGGCGGCTGGTATTGCGGCGGGCTCGAAGGAACCCAACAAAACGAAGGTTGGCAAGTTGACAAAAAAGCAGCTTTTGGAAATCGCGAAGGTAAAAATGAAAGACTTGAATGCTCGTGACGATGAGGCTGCGATTAAAATTATCGCGGGTACAGCACGGCAAATGGGCATCGAAATTGAAGCTTAAAAATTTTTAATCCTCGGCGAGCGCAAGCACGTCGTACAACCGCAGGAGAGCCTCATCGCTCGCTCGCACTGCACAAATAACATGGCAAAAAAAAGAAGTAAACGATACGAGGCCGCCAAAAAGGCGATTGATCCCTCGCAAAAATACGCTTTGGCCGATGCGGTGAAGGTGCTCAAAAGCATGCCGCCCGCCAAGTATGACATGACAGTCACCCTCTCGATGCACTTGGGGGTTGACCCACGGCAGTCCGACCAAATGGTTCGCGGCACGACGCCCCTTCCGCATGGAAGCGGTAAGTCGGTGCGCGTGCTTGTGTTCGCCAGCGGTGCCGCTGCCGATGCCGCACGAAGTGCCGGCGCGGAGCATGTGGGCTTTGAAGATATGATCAAAAAGTGCGTGGAAGGCTTTGCTGATTTTGATGTGGCTATCGCCACTCCTGCGGCTATGGCCGAGGTTCGTAAGCTGGGTAAAGTACTTGGCCCACGTGGACTCATGCCAAACCCCAAAACCGGCACTGTGACCGATGATACGGCCAAAGCCATTGCCGAAGTGAAGGCCGGGCGCATAGAGTTTAAGCTTGACAAAAACGGCAACATTGCCGTTGCCGTCGGGAAATTTTCTTTTAGCGAAGATGCCCTCACGCAAAACGCCGAGACGGTGATTGACGCCGTTGCAAAATCGCGTCCGCCCGTCGCCAAAGGCGTGTTCATTGAAAGCATCACACTTGCCGCCACCGTCACCCCGGGCATTCCGCTCGATGTGTCTAACTTCAGCAAAAACTAACCGCCATGCGTCCAGAAAAAGCTAATATCGTTAAGGATCTCAAGGATCAGTTAAATGCGTCGCCGTTCTTGCTGGTGGCCGATTATACCGGCCTCAAAGTGGATCAGTTTGCCGAGTTGCGTACGCGCCTCTCGGGCATTGGTGCCGAATGTCACGTGGTGAAAAACACCATGCTTAAAATCGTCGCCACCGAGCTGAGCCTGCCCGACATCACGGCATCGCTCACCGGTCAGACGGCGATTGTCACCGGCGAGGAAGACATCTGCGCTGCGGCCAAAGTCGTAAAAGTTTTCGCCGCCGAATTCAAAAAGCCCGTCGTGAAAGTCGGCATTTTGGACAACGCGCTCCTCACAGCCGAGCAAGTACAAAACATTGCCGATCTCCCGTCGCTGCCGGAGATGCGTGCACAATTTCTGGGTCTGCTCCTCACACCCGCCGGACAGCTGGTGCGAACACTCAACGAACCGGGCGCCAGCTTGGCTCGTGTACTCAAAGCAAAATTCGAAGTAGGAGGAGAAGGCTAAAAAAATTTTTCACACGAGCGATGTTTTTGCTCGTGCGGAAAAACCAAAACATGAACGGTTCCTTGTCGGTCGGACGGCTGTCCGCCTCAAATCCATCGGTGCTCCGGTGGGCGACAATACCACAACCAAGGAAGCAGGCCGCATTGGCAAAACCGCTGTGGCCGCTGCACAAAAGATAGTATGGCTAATATAGAAACCATCGTGGACCAACTGAGCGGTTTGACCGTTCTCGAAGTGTCCGAACTCGTCAAAGCTCTTGAGGAAAAATGGGGAGTCAGTGCTGCCGCCCCGGTGGCCGCTGCTGCCGCGCCTGCCGCTGGTGGAGCCGCTGCCCCTGCGGAGGAAAAAACATCCTTCGATGTCATCCTCACGGGTGCCGGCAGTAATAAAATTGCCGTGATTAAGGAAGTCCGTGCGGCCGTTCCTGGGCTCGGCTTAGCCGACGCCAAGGCTCTGGTCGAAGGTGCTCCCAAGCCTCTCAAAGAAGGGGTGACCAAGGAAGAAGCCGAAGAGATCAAAAAGAAGATCGAAGCGGCAGGAGCCACGGTCGAAATCAAATAATTCACCTCCGGCGCGGAGTGCAAACTTTTTGCTTGCACTCCGCCCGGAAATCACTCATGCTATACGGTCTGTCTCGGGATACCTGTAAAATCATCGCTAAAAACTTGACACCCTGCCCTGTGTTGGATCAACGCCTTTGCGTTCATCCGTACGGAGCGGGGTTGTTTGGTCTGCTAAAATTTGCGTGGCTTTTCCGAGGCTAAGCCAACGCCGAGCGCACAACCATCATCGCACCCATGTCTGATCGTCTTTATTTCGGAAAACTCAAGGAAACGGCTGAGCCCCCTAATCTCATTGAGCTACAATGTGAATCCTACAAGGAGTTTCTCCAACAGGGCATCGCGCCCGCCAAACGCAAAAACGCCGGACTCGAAGCGGTCTTTCGCGAAGTTTTCCCCATTCCAAGCTACGACGAAAAGTTAGTGCTTGAGTACGCAGGTTATGAAATTGGAGAGCCGAAGCATACGGCGTTGGAAGCACAACGCGAGGGCGAAACATATAGTGCCTCCCTGCATGTGACCTTCCGCCTTAAGGACGAAAAAGGCACGAAGGAAGAGAGAGTTTATATGGGTGAATTGCCGCTCATGACGCCGCAGGGAACCTTTGTCATCAATGGCGCGGAGCGCGTGATCGTGAGTCAGCTCCATCGCTCTCCGGGTATTTGCTTTGAATCCACGATTCATGCCAATGGTAAGGTTCTTTACAGCTTCCGCCTTATTCCCGATCGCGGGTCGTGGGTGGAAGTGCAGTTCGATACGAATGATTTGCTCTATGTGTACATGGATCGCCGGAAACGTCGCCGCAAATTTCTTGCCACGACATTTCTGCGGGCCATGGGGTACCCAACCGACAAGGACATCGTCGGGCTGTTTTACAAGTCGGAGGATTTGAAGATCAGCGGGCGTCTTGATGAGGATGATGTTTCGGGCAAGGTGCTGATTGAGGATATTAAGGACGGAGAAATTATTCTCGCCAACGCTTTTGAGCCGCTTAACAAAGCCACGATTGCCCGCCTTCTTGCGGCGGGGATTCCCAAGGTGACGGTGGTGGATGTTTCGAAGGATGATACCATCATTAAATCGCTTCGCAAAGACCCGGCGCATAGCGAGGAAGAAGCACTTAAGGAAATTTATCGCAAATTGCGCCCCGGCGATCCGCCAACCGTGACGAATGCCAAGAGCATGTTGAAACGCATGTTTTTTGATCCCAAACGGTACGACCTCGGTCGTGTCGGGCGTCATAAAATCAATATCAAGCTTGACCTCAATGTTCCGGATTCTACGCGGGTGATGACGCGTGAAGATTTTATTGCCGCCATTAAATACGTTCTTAATTTGAAACTTGAGGAAGGAGCGGTGGATGACATTGACCATCTCGGCAGCCGCCGCGTTCGCACGGTGGGAGAATTGCTCGCCAACCAATGCCGCACCGGCCTCGCACGTACCGAGCGTGTGGTGAAAGAGCGTATGACATTGTTTGATTCCGGCCTTGAGTTTATTACGCCCGCGAAGCTCATTAATCCGAAGGCACTCAGCGGTGTTGTGCGTGATTTCTTTGGGCGCTCGCAATTGAGCCAGTTCATGGATCAGACGAATCCGCTTTCCGAGCTTACCCACAAGCGTCGTCTATCGGCACTAGGGCCGGGAGGTCTTAGCCGCGATCGTGCGGGCTTTGAAGTGCGCGACGTTCACCCGTCGCATTATGGGCGCATTTGCCCGATTGAAACGCCGGAAGGGCCAAATATCGGTCTTATTAGTTCGTTGGGGACATTTGCCCGAATCAATGATTTTGGATTTATCGAGACGCCCTACCGCAAGGTTGTCAAGGGTGTGGTCACCGATGAAATTGAATACTTGCCCGCAGACAAGGAAGAAAACTTCATTGTTGCGCAGGCCAATTCCACCACCGATGCCCGCGGGCGTTTAACGAGTGAAAAAGTTTCCGTGCGTTATCGCGGGGACTTCCTCGAAGTGGAGCCCTCGGCTGTACATTATATGGACGTTTCGCCGAAGCAGTTGGTTTCGGTGGCAGCAGGTTTGATTCCCTTCCTCGAGCATGACGATGCCAACCGCGCCCTCATGGGCTCAAACATGCAACGTCAAGGTGTTCCGCTTTTGCAAACCGATGCACCCGTCGTTGGAACCGGCCTCGAAGGTCGCGTCGCCCGCGATTCCTGCGCCGTCATTCTTGCGGTGGAGACCGGCAAAGTTGCGTCCGTATCCGCGGATCAGATTGTTATTACCAAGGATGGTCAACGTCCCGATGTAAGGGGCAAAAAGAAAATCAAGACCGATCCCTCGAAGCACATTTACGCTTATGAGCTGCGCAAATTCATGCGTTCCAATAGCAGCACATGTATTAACCAGCGTCCCATTGTGAAAGTTGGCCAGCATGTGAAAAAAGGCGATGTCATTGCCGATGGCCCTTGCACGGACGGCGGCGAATTGGCACTGGGGCGCAATGTGTTGGTGGCCTTCATGCCATGGAGTGGCTACAACTTTGAAGACGCTATCATGATCAATGAACGTGTGGTGAAGGAGGATATTTATACCTCGATCCACATTGATGAATTTGAAATTGGTGCCCGCGATACCAAGTTGGGGCCGGAAGAAATTACGCGTGATATTCCTAATGTCGGTGAAGAAATGCTCCGCAATCTCGGACCCGATGGCGTTGTTCGTATTGGTGCCGAAGTGAAACCCGGCGACATTCTTGTGGGTAAAATCACGCCGAAGAGCGAAACTGAGCTTGCTCCGGAAGAGCGCCTCGTGCGTGCCATCTTTGGTGAAAAGGCTGCCGATGTGAAGGACTCGTCGCTGAAAGTTCCCTCGGGCACTTATGGCATCGTGATGGATGTGAAAGTTTCTTCCAAAAAGGAACTAGCCAAAACCAAGCTTTCACCTGCAGAAGCGAAGAAACATGCAAAGGCACTCGGTGAGGATTTTGCACGTCGTAGTGCCGAATTGCATGAGCAGTTGACCGAGGCGTTATCAAACGTGCTTCTCGGCGAAAAAATTCCTTTGGATGTGGTCAATGGAGAATCCGGCGAAATCATTATTCCGGCTAACCGTAAAATCACCAAAACCCTGCTGCGCAAGCTGGCGGGAGTTTACGATCAGGTAGAAATTGATCCCAGCCCCATCCGTAACAAAATCCTCGATATTATTGGGCAATATCGTCATCGCTTTGATGAGCTAAAACACGAGAAGGAGGACAGTCTTCTACGCGTGGAAAGTGGTGATGAAGTTGAACCGGGCGTGGTGAAGCAAGTGAAGGTCTATATCGCCAGCAAGCGCAAGCTCAGCGTCGGCGATAAAATGGCCGGACGTCACGGTAACAAGGGCGTGGTGGCGAAAATCGTCCCCGAAGAAGACATGCCATTTTTGGCCGATGGAACACCGGTGGATATTGTCCTCAACCCGCTGGGCGTGCCGAGCCGCATGAATGTCGGGCAGGTTCTCGAAACGCACCTCGGTATTGCCGCGCAAGCTCTCGGCTTTAAGGTGGCCACACCGGTTTTTGATGGCGTGGATGAAGATAAAATCTTCGATTACCTTAAAGACGCCAGCAAGGTCGAGGGCTATCAATGGGTGCAGTCCAATGGTAAGGCCGTGGTCTATGACGGGCGCACCGGCGACCGCTTCGACCAGGAAGTGGTGGTGGGCTGCATTTATATGATGAAACTCGGACACTTGGTGGCCGATAAAATTCATGCTCGCGCCGTCGGGCCTTATTCGCTGGTTACCCAGCAGCCTTTGGGCGGTAAGGCGCAGTATGGGGGCCAGCGTTTTGGTGAGATGGAAGTGTGGGCGCTCGAAGCCTATGGCGCAGCTTATACGTTGCAGGAACTTCTCACCGTCAAATCCGACGATGTGCAAGGGCGCACGCGTATGTACGAATCCATCGTCAAGGGAGACAACTCCCTCGATGCAGGAACGCCGGAGTCCTTTAACGTGTTAATTAAAGAAATGAAGAGCCTCGGCCTCAACGTTCAGGTTGGTAAGCCGAATCAAGTGACGGCCGACTCAGCGGCCTAAAAATAAACTGAGATAAAAATATCATCATGAGCGATCAAAAGTTACGCGACCCAGCCGGCGAGAGTGAGCCGTTCTTCGACCAAGTTTCCGTTACGGTGGCCTCTCCGCAGTCCATTCGTGATTGGAGTAGTGGTGAGGTGAAAAACCCGGAAACCATCAATTATCGCACATTTAAGCCGGAAAAAGGCGGCCTTTTTTGCGAGCGAATTTTTGGGCCAACCCGCGATTGGGAATGTGCCTGCGGAAAGTACAAGCGCATTAAGCATAAGGATGTCACGTGTGACCGCTGCGGCGTTAAAGTGACACTTGCTCGCGTTCGTCGTGAACTCATGGGCCATATCGAGCTGGCGGTGCCGGTTTCTCATATTTGGTTTTATAAATGCACACCGTCTCGCTTGGGACTCATGCTTGACCTTACAGCCAAGCAACTCGAACGGGTGATTTATTACGAAGATTACATCGTCATTGAGGCGGGGAGTACGCCGTTGGAAGTGGGACAACTTCTCACCGAAGCGGAGTTTCGCGAAGCGGAAGACCAATACGGTGAAGACTTCGTCGTCGGAATGGGTGCCGAAGCCCTGCAAAAAGTTTTGGAGCGAATGGACCTCAACGAGCTTGTGGAGAAGCTCGAAGAGGACATGGGGAAAACGCGGAGCAAGACCATCAAAACCAAATTGGCAAAGCGCCTCAAATTGGCCCAAGGCTTTTTACATTCCCGCACCCGTCCCGAGTGGATGATTCTCAATGTGCTTCCCGTGATTCCGCCGGACTTGCGCCCGCTCGTACCTTTGGAAGGCGGGCGGTTCGCCACGTCGGACCTTAACGATCTCTACCGGCGCGTGATTAACCGCAATAATCGCTTAAAGAGCCTGCTGCAGTTGAAAACGCCGGAGGTCATTATTCGCAATGAAAAGCGCATGTTGCAGGAAGCTGTGGATGCCCTTTTTGATAATGGTCGCCATGGTCGCGCCGTAACCGGCGCGGGAAATCGTCCGCTTAAATCTCTGAGCGATATGCTTAAGGGAAAGCAAGGACGTTTTCGTCAAAACCTTCTCGGCAAACGCGTGGATTACTCCGGTCGTTCGGTTATTGTCATCGGGCCGGAACTCAAACTCAATCAGTGCGGATTGCCGAAAAAAATGGCACTCGTACTTTTCGAGCCCTTCATCATTCGCGAACTAAAGGCCCAAGGCCACGCACATTCGGTGCGTTCGGGGAAAAAGATGATTGAGCAACTTAAGCCCATCGTTTGGGAGATGCTCGAAAAAGTTACTAAGAATCACCCTGTGCTTCTCAATCGTGCCCCCACGCTGCACCGCCTCTCGATCCAAGCGTTTGAGCCGGTACTGATCGAAGGAGAGGCCATCCGCGTACATCCGCTGGTTTGTACGGCTTACAATGCCGACTTTGATGGCGACCAGATGGCAGTTCACGTTCCCCTCTCGGCGGAAGCGCAATTGGAAGCTCGCTTGTTGATGCTGGCCACCAACAATATCTTTTCGCCATCCAGCGGTAAGCCCATTATGACGCCCTCGCAGGATATTACTCTCGGGTGCTATTACCTGACGCAAAATCCTCGCATTACCGCCGAAAGCAAAGATAGCCGACGTCCGCTGTTCGCCAGTTCCGCTGAGGTGGAACTCGCCATCGCCGAGAAGGCCATTAGCACCCATAGTTGGATTCGTCTGAAGAATCCGGATTTCGGACGCGAAACGGTCTATGGTGACCCCGCGAAAAAAATCATTGAAACCACCGCAGGCCGCGTCCGCTTTAATGAAATTTGGCCGGAAAACCTTGGGTTCTTTAATAAACCTGCAGGTAAAAAGCAGATCAGCGAAATTATTTGGAACACCTACCAGATCGTGGGGCAGGAAGGCACCGTGGAAACTTTGGATCGCCTAAAAGACCTCGGGTTCCGCGAAGCGACTCGTGCGGGAATTTCTATTGGAATCGTGGATATGATTATTCCGAAGGAAAAACAGGTGGAAATTGATCGTGCTCACAAGCAAATCGAGGACGTCGAAAAGCAATACCGCAAGGGCATTATCACCGACGGTGAGCGCTATAATAAGATTCTGGATATTTGGACTCACGCAGGTGAAGAAATTTCTAACGTGATGTTCCGTACGATTGACCACAACGAAGGTCGCCGTGAAATGAATCCCGTGTTCCTCATGGTGGATTCCGGAGCGCGTGGAAATCGTCAGCAGGTGAAGCAGCTTTCCGGTATGCGCGGACTTATGGCTAAGCCTTCGGGCGAAATTATTGAGCGCCCGATTACCTCGAACTTCCGTGAAGGTCTCACGGTGTTGGAATACTTTATTTCCACACACGGTGCACGCAAGGGATTGGCGGACACGGCGTTGAAGACTGCCGACTCCGGTTATCTCACGCGTAAGCTTGTGGATGCTTCGCAGGATGTGATCATCACCGAGGAAGATTGTGGAACGCCTCGCGGCATTGCCGTGCAGCCTGTCTATGAAGGTGATGAAGAGGTGGTCGAACTTAAAACTCGCATCATTGGCCGCACGAGTTGCGAAACCATTAAGGACCCGGTCACGAATAAAATCGTGGTGAAGAACGGACAGCTCGTGGATGAAAATATCGCCGCCAATCTCGATCACATGGGCGTCGAACAATTGCGTATTCGCTCGGTGTTAACCTGCGAGTCAAAGCGTGGCGTTTGTGCGCGTTGTTATGGCCGCAATTTGGCCAATGGCAAACCGATTCAAATCGGCGAAGCCGTCGGAATCATTGCCGCTCAATCCATCGGTGAACCCGGTACGCAGTTAACCATGCGAACCTTCCACATCGGTGGAACGGCTAGCCAGACTTTCAAACAGCCGATCATTAAGGCAAAAAATGATGGTATTGTTCGCTACATTGACCTGCGTACGGTGCAATCTACCGATGGTAATTTCATCGTGCTGAATAAAAATGGCTCGATCGGAATTTATAGCGAGAAGGACGGACGTGAACTCGAACGCCATAGCGTTGTCATTGGTTCCGTCATCTCCATTGCGGATGAATCCAAAATCAAAAAGGGCGCGGAGTTTGTCCAATGGGACCCCTACAATTTGCCGATTCTCACGGAGAAACCCGGCAAAGTGGAATTCCGCGACGTTATTCCTGGCCTCACTGTGAAGCGCGAGGTGGATGAAGCCACCGGCATTACCGGCCTCGTGATTATCGAGCACAAAGAAGATCTGCATCCGCAGATTGTCATTGTGGACAATGATAAAAAAGTCGTGGCCAGTTATTCGATTCCGTCGGGTGCCCATATTGTGGTTCAAGACAATCGGCGCGTGGAAGCGGGGCAGCTGCTCGCCAAGACGCCGCGTAAGGTTTCCAAGACGAAGGATATTACCGGAGGTCTTCCGAGGGTGGCCGAACTTTTCGAAGCGCGGAAGCCTAAGGATTCCGCAGAAATTGCGAAGATTGCGGGTCTGGTTAAAATTGAAGGCTCTGTTCGAGGCAAGCGTCGCTTGCTGGTCATTGATACCGAGAAAAATCACGAAGAGGAGCATTTGATTCCGCCCAACAAACACATCATCGTGACCGATGGTGACCGAGTGAAAAAGGGCGAAGAGCTGACCGAGGGGGCCGTACTACCCCACGAAATTCTTCAAGTGAGTGGCGTGGCTCCTTTGGCGGAACATTTGCTCAACGAAGTGCAAGAAGTTTATCGCGCCCAAGGCGTCGAAATTAACGACAAGCATATCGAAATCATCATTCGCCAGATGCTTCGCAAAGTAAAAATCACCGACCCAGGCGATACGACATTGCTCTGGGACGATAAGGTGGACCGCGTGGAGTTTGATACGGAGAACCAGCGAATCAAAAACGAAGGTGGTAAGCCCGCAGAAGGCGAACCGGTGTTGCTGGGCATCACTCGTGCTTCGTTGAGTACCGAGAGCTTTATTTCCGCAGCTTCATTCCAAGACACCACGCGGGTGCTCACCGAGGCTGCCACCTTGGGTAAGGTGGACCGCTTGCGTGGCTTTAAGGAAAACGTCATCATGGGACACCTTATCCCGGCAGGAACAGGCTTCCCGACCAGTCGCGATATCGAAGTGGCGCAGGCCAATCTCGACGAGCAACCGACCAAAAAAGAATCAGAAAAAGAGGCGGGCTAATCCCGCTAAAAAAAGCATACATCTACGATCATGGAATCCATTGAGCTGATTAACGAACTCCTCGAATCCGGAGTGCATTACGGACACCAGACCAAACGCTGGAACCCGAAAATGCGTGAATACATTCTCGAGGAAAAAAACGACATCTACATCATTGACATCAGCCGCACCGTCGAGCAGCTGGAGCGTGCCTCGCAGTTTCTCAGCGAAACTGTAGCTGCAAAAGGACGTGTTCTCTTTGTCGGTTGTAAAAAACAAGCCCAAGAGGCCGTGAAGGAAGCTGCGGAATCTTGCCGTCAATTCTATGTTCATAATCGGTGGCTTGGTGGCACTCTCACTAATCTCACCACCATCCGCAAAAGCGTGGCGCGTCTTCACGAAATCGAGAAAAAGCTGAAAAGTCCGGGCGTTGTGAAAATTGGCAAAAAGGAGCAAGCCTCCCTTCGTCGCGAGCAATCCCGCTTGGCCAAAAATCTCGATGGTCTTCGTGAGATGGATAAATTGCCCGCCGCTGTTGTAATCATTGATACCACCCGTGAAGACATTGCCGTGCGGGAAGCCAATCGCCTCGGAATTCCTGTGGTGGCCATCGTGGATACGAATAGTGATCCCGAACTCATTGATTATCCGATCGCCGGTAATGACGACGCCATTCGCTCGATTCGCGTGGTATTGCAAAAGTTGGTGGATGCCATCAATGGAACGTCTTCTATCAGTCAAAAGGCCATGGAAGCCGAACTCTCTGCCGTCGCTGAATAAGGTCACGACCTTTCTTGTTTCATTTTATCTATGTCTGCTATTTCTGCTCAACTCGTCCGCGACCTCCGTGAAAAAACCAATGCGGGGATGATGGATTGTAAACGCGCTCTTACCGAATCCGGGGGCGATTTGGATAAAGCCGAAGAGATTCTTCGTGCCAAAGGAATCGCCTCCGCCGGTAAAAAAGCCTCGCGCTCGGCGAAGGAAGGCACGGTCGCTTCTTACATCCACTTGCAAGGGAAAGTCGGCGTTCTTGTGGAAGTGAATTGCGAAACGGACTTCGTCGCTAAAAACGAAAACTTCCGCGAATTCGTTAAAGACATCACCCTGCACATTGCCGCCGCAAATCCGACCTGTGTTTCGCGTGAGCAAGTTGATCCCGCAGAGATTGAACGCGAGAAGTCTATCTACCGTCAGCAAGTCGAAGGCAAGCCCGCCAATATCGTAGATAAAATCGTCGAAGGAAAAGTCGAAAAGTTTTATGGCACGGTATGTTTGATGGAGCAGTCCTTTATTAAAAATCCCGACCTAACCATTGCCGACTTGGTGAAGTCTAAGATTTCCGAGCTTGGTGAAAACATCATCATTCGCCGTTTTACCCGCTACATGGTGGGCGATGGCGTGGATGAAGCTTAGGAGCGCCGCGCTTTGTCGCTCCCCGCACTTGAAGGTGCTGCTATGACGAATTTGCCTGATGCACAAGGGCACTTTGGACCTTATGGCGGTGTGTTTGTTCCCGAGACGCTCATGACCGCGCTTGCGGAATTGGTGAAGGAGTACGAGGCGGCACGACAAGATGCGGTATTTCAAGGCGAGCTAAAGAAGCTTCTTGCTGATTTCGTGGGGCGCCCGACGCCGCTTTATTTTGCAGAACGGCTCACGGCGCATTTGGGGGGTGCGAAAATTTACCTCAAACGTGAAGACTTGCTGCACACGGGGGCTCACAAAATCAATAATACGATGGGGCAAATTCTCCTCGCCCGTCGCATGGGGAAGAAACGCGTCATTGCCGAGACCGGTGCCGGGCAGCACGGCGTTGCCACAGCAACCGCTGCCGCACGCTTTGGAATGGAATGTGTGATTTATATGGGAGAGACGGATATGAAGCGTCAAGCTCTCAACGTCACGCGTATGAAATTCCTCGGTGCAAAAGTGGTGCCGGTGACTGCGGGACAAGCGACGCTTAAGGAGGCGATCAATGAGGCGATTCGTGATTGGGTGACCAATGTTCGTACGACGCATTACATTCTCGGCACCGCTTATGGAGCGCATCCATATCCGATGATGGTTCGTAATTTTCACCGTGTGATCGGTGAAGAAGCGCGGCGGCAGATTTTGGAAAAAGAAGGGCGTCTTCCCAATCATCTTGTCGCCTGCGTCGGAGGCGGCAGCAATGCCATTGGGCTTTTTTACGCGTTCCTCGAAGATAAGGATGTTCGCATGACCGGTGTGGAAGGTGGCGGGGAAGGGATTAAGCCGGGACGTCATGCGGCACGATTTCAAGGCGGACGACTGGGCGTTTTGCAAGGGTGCAAAACATTTCTGCTGGCCAATGATGATGGACAAATTGAGCTGACACATTCCATTTCCGCCGGTCTCGATTATGCGGCCGTCGGGCCGGAGCACAGCTATTTACGCGAGACGGGGCGGATTGATTACGATTTCGCAACGGACGATGAAGCTCTCGAAGCGTTTCAAACTCTGGCAAAAATCGAGGGTATTATTCCTGCTCTTGAAAGTGCCCATGCCGTAGCGCAAACCATGAAGCTCGCCCCTAGAATGGATCGTGAAGAAGTCATTATTGCTAATCTCTCCGGCCGCGGAGACAAAGACGTCGAGCAAGTCGCAAGTTTTCTCGCGGAGAAATAGCGGTGCGTGATAAAGCAAGCGTGTTCCCGCGATGTTTACTCACTCCGCCGATTATCGCGCTGAACAACGAAGGAGTTGTTGATGACATCGAGGATGCGTTGACCGGGAATGACGCGGTCGTTGACGAGATCAATATTGCCGTCTTTTCCGAGAATGAAGATAGCGAAGTTTCCGCTAACACCATAAGCGGATGCAACCGCTCCAGGATTAGCAGCGACAACGAAGGGAATGTTGGAACGAATGACGCCTGGTTCTTCGGTGAAGGCGGCGATGGCAACGGCTTTTTTATCGCCAAGTAAGCGGTAAACTTTTTGCAACTGCCCTACTTGCGCTCGGAAAATACGTTGGCGTGGGGATTTGGCGACAATGAGAATCACCGGTTGGCCACGTAAAGTGTGTAAAGAAGCACCGCGACCCCCGGATTTCATCCAAACAAAATCAGGTGCGGGCCGCACGACATCGGCCTGAGAAAGGGAGGTCAATGCGAAGGAGACGAGGAGAGTCGTCAGCAAGAAGAACCTCTTGCGATGCGTACGGAGGGGAGCGGGTGAAATTGTGCTGTCCATGGGTATTGGAGATGTCATACACGCATGATGTCTGCTTCTTTAGATGCGGTTTGGGTGTCCACTTCGGCCACAAATTTATCGGTCAATTTTTGAATTTGGCTTTCGCCTGTTTTCAATTCGTCCTCGGACAGCTTGCCATCTTTCTGCATTTTTTTTGCGGTATCAATCGCATGACGACGTGCAGCGCGGATGCGAACACGTGTCTCTTCGGCCATGGCCTTAATGGTTTTGACAAGATCCTTACGGCGTTCTTCGCTGAGTTCCGGAATCGGCAGGCGAATGAGTTTGCCATCTACGGAGGGCGTAATTCCAATTTTGGATTCATTGATCGCCTTTTCGATGGGTTTCACATTGGCCGCATCGAAGGGTTGGATGACGAGGAGGCGCGGTTCGGGTGCGGTAATGAGCGCGACTTGCTTGAGTTTCATGGATGATCCGTAGGCATCCACGTCAATCCCTTCCACAAGAGCAGGTGAGGCTTTTCCGGTGCGCACACTGGAAAATTCATGCTTCATAAAATCGAGAGCTTTCTCCATGCCCTCTTCGGCGATGAAAAGTATTTCGTCCATAATTTTAATTCCCACTGACCAATGTGCCGACGGCTTCACCCATCACAGCGCGTTGGATATTTTCCGGCTCCGACATATTGAAAACCACAATAGGCATCTTGTTGTCCATGCAAAGGCTGAAAGCTGTCGAATCCATCACCTGCAGTCGTCGTTGCAGTGCTTCGACATAGGTGATGCGGTCAAACTTTTTGGCGTCAGGATTTTTCTTTGGGTCCGCATCGTAAATGCCATCCACCTTGGTTGCTTTTAGAATCACATCCGCGCCGATTTCATTGGCGCGTAGGGCGGCGGTGGTGTCGGTTGAGAAATACGGATTCCCTGTGCCGGCGACGAAAACCACAGCGTGCCCATGATTGAGATGGCGCATGGCACGCCGGAGAATAAAGGGCTCGGCCACATTGTGCATTTCGATCGCCGTCATGACGCGTGTGGCGACGCCGACATCTTCGAGGCCACTCATCAAAGCCATGCCATTGATTACCGTCGCGAGCATCCCCATGTAGTCGGCGGTCACACGATTCATGCCGCGATGGGAGGCGGCAAGTCCGCGCCAGATGTTTCCACCACCAACAACGACGGCAACTTGGACACCGAGGGAGAGGACTTTTTTAATTTCTGCCGCGAGGTCATTGACAATTTGCGGGGAGATATTGTCGCGGCTCCCCGGCTCCCGCAAAGCTTCGCCGCTGAGCTTAAGAACGATACGGCGATATTTTGGTTCGGCACCCATGTCTTTCAACACGCTATCCAAGGGCGTCGGTGCGATGAAGCAAAAAGGCGAAAAACTTCCTCTTGCGTCACGGCGTTCCTTGGTCTGAATCTGGTGCCTGACAATGCAAACTTTCCTTCATTTTTTCGAGGATGATCCCGCTCCGCCGCAGGGGCCGTGGACAGTCACGCGCCTCAATCGCGAGGCCAAGAATGCGCTGGAACGGCAGCTTGGAACCGTGTGGGTAGAGGGTGAAATTTCTAATTTGAAAGCTTATCCCTCGGCATTGTATTTCAATCTCAAGGATGAGACATGCAATGTGTCCTGCGTGATTTTTGGACGTGCTTTTGCGATGGCACCATCATTGAAGGATGGAATGAAAGTCGAGCTTTTTGGCGGGGCGGGTATTTTTGAAAAGCGCGGGCAATTTCAAATTGTCGTCGAGCGTATTCAGCGGCGTGGAGTGGGGGAATTGGAGGCCCGCTTGCGAGCGTTGCAGGAAAAATTGCGCGAGGAAGGATTGTTTGATGCCGCCCGTAAACGTCCGCTGCCACCACATCCGGTTTGCGTGGGCGTTGTCACATCGCCCGCGGGTGCGGCGATTCACGATTTTCTTAACATCCTTCGCCGCCGCGCCCCGCATATTGAAGTCATCATCGCTCCTGTACGAGTGCAGGGTCGAGGTGCGGCAGCGGAAATTGCGTGGGCCGTAACGAATTTTTCCGAATCGGCACGAAGTGGATTCCCTGCGGTAGATGTCATTGTGGTCACTCGCGGCGGCGGGAGTTTGGAAGATTTGTGGGAGTTCAACGAAGAGTCTGTCGCTCGGGCAATCGCAGGAAGTTGTATTCCCGTGATTTCTGCAGTGGGGCACGAGACAGATTTTACGACGGCGGATTTAGCCGCAGATTTGCGGGCACCGACGCCCAGTGCTGCTGCCGAAATTTTAAGTAAGGATCGTGTGGAAACTTTGGCGAGTCTTGCGGAGCTTACGCGGCGTTTGACGCGAGAAATGCAAGCACGCCTCGAACTTTCACGCTCGCGACTGGAAAGCCGCATTGTTTCCGCCGGATTTCAAAATCCCCGTCGTCGTATTGATGACCTCCATCAATCCACAGCTTACCTGCTCGAACGTGGGACGGCGGCTGTGCAGAAATATTTGGCGACTTTACGCGAAGGAACGACGTGGACTGATGCGGCTCTTAGTAGGCACGCACCCTCGGAAAAATTGCGGCTCTGGCGTGAGCGTTTGAATACGTTGGCACAACGCAAGGGCATGGCAGTTGAACATTCACTCGTACAACGCCGCCAGCGGGCAACGCGTCATGCTCACGCTCTCGAATTGCTCGGGCCACGTCAGACACTCGCACGCGGATTTACGATCACGATGGATGCGGCACGGCATCCGCTGACTTCCG
This sequence comes from Chthoniobacterales bacterium, assembly GCA_021463515.1. Lineage (GTDB taxonomy): Bacteria > Verrucomicrobiota > Verrucomicrobiia > Chthoniobacterales > JACTMZ01 > JACTMZ01. Next base: position 20,631 of record JAJTYZ010000084.1, read on the forward strand.
CTGCTGTAGCAGCGAGCGAGAAAGAATGGATCACCCTTTTCTCGGATGGTGAAGTTTCGTCGTGTCCGCAGAAACGGAAGGATTTGCCCGACGGCGGAGTATCGTGAGGAGGAAAACTCCGAGCATTAGGCTGAGCAGAGCGTAGGTACTTGGCTCGGGAATGACGCTGTAAATCCAGTCGGAGGTTTGCGATACGCGGGTCATGTAATTGACATCGCCGTAAAGGCCGCGACTTCCAACTTTGGGGGCACCCGGATTGTTGAGGAGGTCCCACGGATTATCTCCCCATGATGTTACACCCGCGAGTTTCCATTCGCCGTCATCTTCAATAAACGTCGGTCCCCCGCTATCTCCAGGCGCAGTGGCACCTTCCACGACATTAGTGCCGAGGAGGATTTGCCCTTCCATGCTATCCGTGCCGGCAATATCACCTGCGGGATCAAGCTCGGTAAGCTGGTTTGTGTCATCCCAGAGCCACGGATCGCTATTGGTCGTATAGGAAATGCTCAGCATATTTTCGTCGGCGAAGCCGGAATCAAAATCGTTGACGATGAATCCTCCACCGTAATTGGTACCATTGGTCGTGTAAGTTTGAGTGGTCGTTCGATCCACGGCGTTAAATGCCGCATGGAGGAGCGGAGGGTCATTGGTTTGGTCATGCCATGCGATGGTGCCTGTTCCCAAATCGCCCCCGCCTACGGTGACCCCAATTTTTCCTAGTTCATCGGATTTCGTGTAAAGTTTTGGATAGGCAATCGTGTTGGTGATGGGGGTGCTAAGCTTAAAAAGCGCAATATCCCACCCTTGCGACTGGCCGACAACCGCATCGCTTAAAGGGGCTGGTGCATTGGTCCAGAGGGGATGTTGAATGCGCGAGCTCATGTCTACGGCATAAGAATCGCCGCTCCAATAGAAACTCAGATTTGTGACCGTCGGCCCCCAATTGTGGCCTGCCGTGAGAACCCATTCGCTGTTGAGAAGAGTCGCGGTGCCGATGGAATCTCCAAGAGGCTGGTGAATATTGAGAATGCCCACGGCCTCAAAAACGGGGTAGTTCAAAAAATCTGTCGCCAAAGCATGGCTGGCCGCAAAGCCATTGGTTCCTGCATAAGTGAAGTCGTTGGCAATTTCAATTGCGTACGTTGAGGAAATGGTGATGGCTTCCGCACTTAAAAATACAGCGAGAAAACAGGAGCATGTTTTCTTGAATATAGCGTAAAGATGCGAGGTTGGAGTTTTCATGGGTTTATCAGTAAGTCCAAAGCCTTGGGGCAATCACGCAAAAAAATGAAATGGAACCATACTTTGGTAGGGGAGACGCTGTAGCGGCGGCCGTCCCCTGCCGCTTTTGAGAGCACGCGTCCGCAGAGTGACGCGGCTACATCGGGGGCGATTTTGTTTGCCCGCGTGGGAATGGAGATTTGACCTTCCATCTCTCAGGAATAAAGTTTGTGATGTGCGCTCGATAAAATTCTGTCGCCCTTCTAGAGATTCGAGGCGTAGATTATTTGAAGCTTCCCATAAGGAATTCAGCGCAATTCAACATTTGCCACCCGGCTACTTTGCTTTGGTGATGGCAACGGGAATTGTTTCTACGGCACTCGATAGTCAAGGACAACGGCTCGTCGCTCAAACACTATTCTTTATTAATATCGCAGCCTATATCATTTTATGGGTGCTTTTTCTATGGCGCTTTCTCGGGTTTCGCGCTTCTTTTATGGGCGATTTATTACATCATGATCGCGCTGCAGGGTTTTTAACTATAGTTGCAGCTACTTGTGTTCTCGGTGTTCAATTTTATTTGCTCTCGCCGTGGACGTTTGTGGCTGTGCTTCTATGGTTTGGCGGTGGAGCTTTATGGATAATTTTGAATTATACTTTTTTCTCCATCGTTACATTACATGAACCGAAGCCACCTTTAGATAGAGGAATCAATAGTGAGTGGCTTTTAGCGGTCGTCGCCATAGAGTCTTTGGCTGTCTTGGGAGTACATATTGCTCCGGAATTATCCATCAAAGATATTGTATTATTCAGTGCTTTGGTTGCCATGCTTGCCGGTGCCATGATTTATCTGTGCTTAATCACTCTCATCTTTTATCGCTGGATGTTTTTCCCTATAAAACCTGAGAAATTAACCCCAGATTATTGGATTAATATGGGGGCTTTAGCGATAACGGCGTTGGCCGGAAGTATGCTTCTTTTAGCCTATAAAGAAGAGCCTCAATTTCAGAATTTAACTTCCTTTATTGCAGGAGTGACCCTGACGGCTTGGGCGTTTGGGCTTTGGTGGATTCCGCTTCTGGTGATTGCCAGTGCGTGGAAGTTCGAATGGGGACAATTTTCATGGAATTATGATCCTCATTATTGGGCGATGGTCTTCCCTCTTGGCATGTTTTCTTACGCTACGGATATGCTGGAAAAGTCGCTAGGATTCAACTTTCTTGTTTTTTTTGGAAAAACCTTTGCGGCAATTGCATTTCTGACGTGGGCGTGGGGATTTGGAGGGCTTCTTTTAAGTCTGCTGCGAAACACGAGAATGTCGGCGCAGCCGTGAGGGGCACGAGGCTCAAGCGGGCCTGTTATCGCCTAATCAGGATTGATAAATGGACTTTGCGTCGGCATGTGCAGGGACGGCAAAACATTCTCGGAAGGCTTTTCCAAGGCTGATGACATCGCTGCCCACGCAGGAAAAAACATAGCCGCGTGCCATTTGTTCGGCGGGAGTTCCACCGGCACCGACGTTGAAAAGGTATTTGCCATGGCGATGTGCCGCATCTTCCACACGTTTCCGAGCTTTCAACACGTCGGGGTGATTGATGTCGCCGGCGATTCCGAGACGATGGGAAAAATCGCCCGGGCCGAAGAGAAGAAAATCATACCCGGGAACGGCGGCAATTTCGTCAATGATTTCCACAGCCTCGGGAGATTCAATTTGCAAAATGAGATACTTCTCACGATTGCTCGCCTCCAAATAATCCGCCATGGGAATTTGGCAATACGCACCATCCGCATTGCCACCATCGAGCGGACGTTTTCCGAGTGGATGACACCGGCACATTTCTACAACATGCCGTGCTTCTTCGACACTTGTGACGTGAGGAATCATGAGGCCCGCAGCGTCAGCTTCGAGCGGTTTGACGTAATCGCTATAGGCACCCTTGCTCACGCGAACAATGACGTCCATGTCGTGAACTTTTGCGGCGCGAACACAATGGGTGATCATCGTCCAGTCATTGGGGATGTGTTCATTGCAAAGCCAAACGGCGGAGGCACCGGCCAGACCCGCGAGTTCCACGATATCGGGATTGGTGATGTTGATTTTTAGG
>JAJTYZ010000085.1 GCA_021463515.1 Chthoniobacterales bacterium
CAAGAGCCACAAGGAACCCCGTCAACTGCCCTTGGTCCACACTCTCCGCCAACCTCACATCCAGTACCGCAATCCGCGCCACCACCGCAGCCACGATCACCGCCGCCACCGGAGTAAGGATCCCCCCCGCACGCGAAACAACCACCTTCCAAAGCCAATCTTTCATGAGCAAGTTGTGAGTTGAGAGTTGAGAGTTGAAAGCCTCCAAAAATTCATAATTCCAAATTCGCAATTCATAATTCCTTACTCCTCCGCCTTCATCCGCTGCACCGCACTTTCCACCGCAAACCGCAGCACACTCACCCCCGCATCAATCCCATACTCCACCGCCTGCGACCGCAGCCGATCCACCGCCGTCGTGAACTTCTCCTCCCCCGACACATTCTCCTTCGCAAGCGACCGCACAATCTCCAACGCCGCAGGCAGCAACGCCTCCGCACCACTCGCCATCAGCTCACGCAGCACCGGCCAGAAAAAATTCCACACCGCACTCGTCAGCCCAAGCAACTTCGCAATCCAAGTCTTCATATCATTTCATCCTCCAAAAAACCCAGGGGGCACAGGCGTCTCGCCTGTGTTCGTAAAAAAGCGGCCCCGGCGAGCAACGCCCTCATCAAGCGTCCCCCCATGAACGCCCGCCGGAGCCAAAGTCCCCCCCCAAAAAAAATAGGCTGGCAGCACGCAGCCACACGGCCACGCGCCACCAGCCCGGCTTTGGGTTAGGCAAAAATTTTCAAAAGCAAGATAGGTGGAACTCCCGCTCAACATGCCAGCCATCCTGCATCACATCACCCATCCCCTCCAGCGACCCCAGCAACCCCAGCAACCCCGGCGACTATTTCTTTTCTTCCCCCTCTACGCTCGCAGAAATCATCCGTAAAATATCAGCATCCTCCACCATCTCCGGGCGCAACTTCCGCCCTCCAAAGCGATCCGAAACCACTCCCCATCTATCAATATTGCCGCTCGCTTCTTCATAAAACAAAACCCCCGCACTGTTGCCAGCGCAGGGGTTATAAAGTTGCCCGCCTACGGGCGTAGCGGTGGTGTAAGCCATACATTAGCAGCCACCACCCCACTTGCAACCCCATTTCTTTCCCCCTCCGTCTTTCCACCTTCGCGTCTTCGTGCCTTCGTGTGAGCCCCTTCAATTTTAAGCGACCTCCTAAAATGCTCCCCCACATTCGCAAAATAATCCCCCGTCACCGGAGCCTCACACACCACACCCCGCGCAGGAAAAAGGCACACCGCCGCCCCAATCCCCCTCACAAAATATCGAAAAAAATCCCGCATAACATCACCATCACCCCAACCCCAACCCCAAGCAACTCCAATTTCTTTTCCCCGTCTCCACGCCCCATTCCCAATTCCAAATTCCAAATTCCTCAATTCACCCCCGCCGCAATCGCCGCACGCAGCTCCGCCAACGCCGCCAACCGTATCCTTATCCGCCTCGGCGTCCGACGCTCCACATGCTCCATCGAAATCAGCCCCTCATTCATAAAACGGTAAACCGACGACCGCGAACACCCCTGCATCCGCGCAAACTCCGCAGGCGACACCGAATCCCCATCACGCCGCACCGTCACACGCCCAGGCTTCACCAAATACGACCCATCCCCCTGCGAAATCACCAGCGGATTCGCATAAGAAAAATACATCTGCCCCGACTCCGCATCATCATTGCAACGACGTTTCATCCCTCGCGTTGTAGAGCGCAAGCATGGTTTCCCCGCAAGGATTTTTTAGCAATGCCTTCAATCGTCGCTTCACTCGTGCTTTCGGATTCAGCGTCAGGGCATAGGCCAGGCAATCTGCCTCATCCCGTCCATCGTGACCCAGCCGCCGATGCAAATCCGCCGTCGCGATCCACGCCTCCGCCCGCAAATCCCAAAACCGGTCTCCCGGCACTGCGCTCGTCAACACCCTCAACGATTCGCACAACCACGCCATATCCCGACGACACCTCCACCGTCGCCACCGTAACACCCACCACAACCACGCCCACCAACGCTCCGCTAACTCCGGCTCCACCAAGAATTGCTGCACGTCATACATCAATCCGAAATGCCGCAAATCCTCCGCCCTCTGACGCTTCATCTCCGGCTCGCGGGCCAGACGCTCACGCTCAATAGCCTCCTGCCTTGCCTTGTGCGCCTCCATCTCCTTACGCAGCCAATCGCGATCCGCTTCCCGTCGCTCCGCCAGCTCCTCGTGAAATTGCTTCCGCACATCCTCCGGCCAGCTTTGATAAATCTTCCTCACGGCATCGGCACCCGTATCTGCGACAACAAGATCAGGGTGTGGGGCGCACACAGACCGCCGAGACCACCGCCAGCGACGCCACGCAGCAATTATTGGTTCGAAAAAGTTCTTCACGGTTCCCGAAAGTATAGGAAGCTAAATTTTTTTTAAGACAGCGGCCAGCCCCGCCTTCACAGCTTCCAGTTTTTGCTCAGCAAACATTGCACGATCTCGCCAATGCTTTACTTCAGCGGCCACTCCCTCTTCTCCGTGAGCGATCAATGTCGAAGCCAACTTGTCTTTCAGTCGTTGACTACCCGTATCGTGAATTTCAAGGCCATTGATTGTTGCGACGCTATAGCCAGTCACCTCCGCAAGTTGCCCTAGCGTCAGCCCCGCCTTTTCGCGGAGCTTTTTCCAATTTACGGAATCTGTAATTTTTCTCTTGCTCATTACGGAAAATGTATTACGGTTTCTGTAATCATGAGTAAATCCACACCCAACGTCGAACCAAAACCCCTGAAAAAATGGGAAATCTTCCTACGCATCAGGAACACCATCACCACCGTCACAGCGGAGACAATGCAGCATGAATCTCTATATCTCCGCTTCTACATCGGCGAGGAATGCGTAGCCGCCTTCACCCGCCATGCAATCACCGGCTACCGCCTAAGCCCCCATCAACCCGGCGACGAAAAGCAATTTTAGCCTTAGCCCACCACCATGACCGCTCACACCGCAAAAAAAATCCTCCGTCGTAAAGGCTGGGGCTGGCAACGCGCCAGCCACGCCCTCGGCTACAGCTACACCCACCTCGCCCACACACTCACCGGCAGGCGTCCCGTCAGTGCTCCCTTCGCATCCGCGATCCGCGCCTTACCTCCAAGCCCAATACCCTTCCGTCACTCCGGCTTCGCCGCTCAAACCATCCCCGACCCCTCCATCAAATAGCCATGCAATCCACCATCACATCATCCCCAACCGACATCGAGCGCATCGCATCCGAGCGCACAGTCAACCGCGCCGAGCAAGCCGCCATCGAAGCCAAGATGATCTATCTCAGCTCCCGTCTCCGCATCCTACGCCGCGTCGAGAGCGATCTCACCCTCCGCCTAATCAACGCCCACTTCACAACCGCCCCATCCGTCACATCCATCCCATGAAAACAAAACTCAACGTTGCCTTTCCGGACGATCTTATATTCAAAGCCGTTTTTTATAACGCCACCATCGCCATTCTACCCCTCCAAAAAAAAGGCAAAAATAAATGGTTTGCGTTTTGGGTAGGAGAGGACGCAGCAGGAAGAGACGAGTTCATCCCGTCTCGCGAGAAGGACACGTACAGCGACACCATCGAAGGCGCCTTGCAAAAACTTTACGCCGCCGTCATGGCGCACAAACACGGCGATCAGCCTACCACCCCAAACCCCCATCCGTCCAGTCCGTCTCCCGCGCCTGCGGGATCCCATTAACCCCATTCTCATGAAAACCAAAACCACCACAATCACCGTCAGTCTCACATCCACCGACCTCGCTCGCATCCTGCTTAAAAAGTTAGCACGGCTTCACGGCTGCAAAGCAAAGGCCTTTTCCAACGCCATTATGGAATCAGGCACCGCTGCAATCAGCACAACAGGCCGCGTCCGTTTAGAGCAATTGGCATCAAAGGCATAGCAGAAACCTCCAGCCATGATAGCACTCACCACAGCCTCAAAGAGCGAGACGGAAGACCAATCTCCAAAGTGCTTTTCCGTTTTTGGACTAAGCCTTCCCATCTTCTCTTGTTCATGCTCTCCGGTAACGCAGAAGATCAAAATCCGGCGAGGCCCATTTGGTTGCCGGATCGCTTTGAAGCAAGTGCCATTCATCTCTCGGGATGCTTCGGCAGATAGCGTTGCAAGCGTCTGCCCTCCCCACGCCGATTCAAGCTGCTCTGCAAGCTTTTCGAGATCGTTCATACCACCCCATTCAACCACCCACTTCGCACAATGAAAACCAAAACCACCACCATCATAGTCAGTCCCGTCAGTCCCGTCAGTCCCGTCCCCACCGACCACGACCTCGGCAACCAACTCACCGCCCAATACCACCGCGCCGTGTCCGGCATGCGCGAAGTCCTCCTTTTCGGCGCCATGCTCATGCAGATCGAAAACCTGTCCACGCGTGGACACGTTTCTGTCGGAGGCCGTGGTCTCAAGGGAGGCCTCAGCGATTGGCTACGCACCCACGCCCCCGAAATCCGTCGTCCCACCGCCTACCGATTCCTCGGCATCACCAAAGCCGTCGCCGCCGAATACGACCAGATCGTCGGCACCCGCATCGCCAAGAAATACGACCTCCCCACGCTC
>JAJTYZ010000086.1 GCA_021463515.1 Chthoniobacterales bacterium
AACCACAGGGCGCGGATTCACGGAACCTTCCATCCCGCCATCAAACACGGCTCACACCACGAGGCAAGCCTCCGTGTCTCATGCTCGGCCGGCCACGAGCAGATAAATCCAATTCACCGCAATGGCTATCACTAGCAATCTCCGCCACGGAAGATGTACCAACCATGAGGGTCGCCATGGGGAACGCTTCAAAAAAACGACGCTGCCTGCATAGGGCAAAGCAACAAAACCAAAGGCTACGGCAAGGATAGCACCGGGATTCATTAAGAAAGCCTCTTCCCCATGGCCATGCACAAGAGCCCACAAAGCACGCGTTCCACCACAGCCGGCGCAAGGCAATCCGGTAAATGATTTCCACCCGCAATGCCATGCACCCGGGAATAAAATATCCAACGCCAACCAGCCCAACACCACCCCTGCCGTAACGCCGCCTATCAACAGCATCATCCGCTCCGGTGCCGTGCGAACCGGCCATGGCAGCGACGGCGGAACGTTCATGGTTTACTTTTTGAAGGCCTCCATAATGGACGGCCAAAAGGCGACGCCACTCACAGCAATTCCTATAAATATTAGTCCGCAGCAAACAATCAACGGCAACAACACCGCCAACGCCGCACGGCCTTTGGAAATTTTTTGAACTTCCGAAAGCCCGATAATTTCCACGATAAATCCCCACACCATCCCAATCAGCATCCCGCACCCAGGAACAAGATTCAGCAAAGCCACAGCACCCCCGGTATAAGCCATCACCCGAAAGGTCGCCTCGAAAGGGCGGTTAGCACCGCCCACAAGCATGAGACAAATATGCAAGACACCGGCACCTAGAAAGGCACCAATCACAAAGATGATCGGCATGATAATCAACGCTCCCAACGATTCAGAAGTTGTCCCCATTTGTGCCATCAAAGCATGGGCCTGTTCGCCTTGAAGAAACGAAGTGCCGAAATGGCGAAAGGCGAATTTGTAAAACTCCGTGGCAATCGAGCCCACGATGGAAAGCAGGAGAAAAAACACAAGCGGCACACCAAAACCTCCGCGCAACTTCATACGAGAAAACGTCGCCGTCGGTTCAAGCAACACATCGTGGATCGTGTCAAAAAGCGCCTTAAAAAAGCCCAACTGTTCCCGCTGTTCCCACGCCGGGCCATCTGGCTCGGGAGGAGTCGGAACTAAAGGAGCAGGCTCATCCCCGCCGGAAGCAGGCGCAACAAGATCGAGCACTTCGCCCAAGGGCTTCCACATGGCCATGCCATCCTGCCACGCCAAATCATCGGAAAAAAATTTGCCGTCAATAAAACCTTTCCGAACTTCATCCGGCAAAAACTGCCCCAACGATTGCCCTGCACGATTGATATGAATTTTCACAACATCCCTTTGTGCCGTACGACGTCGTGGCGTCAATCACGAAGTCACAGACCCTATCCCCTTCGGGGAGGTTTTCGAGAGATACAAGCATGCAACTTCTCCTACAAGGCGATACATTTTCGATCTCACAAGCACCATCGAAATTTCACTCCGAGTCCCCCCAAAAAAACCAACGAGATTTCATTCCCTAGCCCAAGGTTGTGAGGGACGAGCTACCTTGGATTTTAGCTCTACCCTGTAAGGGGTGTGTCTCTTAAAAAAACGGGTTGAAAAACTCGTTCTACGCCTTCCAATCCTCTCTCCCCTCCGTGCCGTCGTGCTGTCGTGTGAGAAAACTGAACGACACCGCTGCCTTGGGGATTGATTTTACATCGGCGTATGCGGAACATTTCGATTATGGCTCTTACGGAAAGCAAGGAGTTGGGGCGCGATTTTATTTTACCGGATTTTTCTCTGCCGGATGTTACGACGGATAAATCACTCACGGCGCACGACTGTTGCGGCACTGCAGGAACGGTCATCATTTTCCTGTGTCGTCATTGCCCCTATGTTGTTCATGTGATTCCGGAACTTCTCCATGTTGCGCATGACTATCTTCCACGTGGCTTTGGCTTTGCGGGCATCAGCGCGAATAATGCGGCACTTTATCCCGATGATTCTCCGGGAAAATTAAAAGAAATGGCTCTTGGAAAAAATTTTCCCTTTCCCATTCTTTACGACAAAACGCAACAAGCGGCGCGGGATTTTCATGCGGTTTGCACTCCCGAGTTTTTCGTCTTCGATGCTCAGCGTCGGCTTTATTATCACGGGCGCATGGACGGGAGTACTCCGGGCAATGGCATCGCGGTTACGGCGATTGATCTGCGCGGTGCGCTTGAAGCATTGCACGCGGGTGAAGCACCTCCTCATCCGCAGTATCCAAGCATGGGATGCAATATCAAATGGAAGTGACGAAACCTCGAGGTATCATTGCCGCCCGCGATCTTAACCCGCTGACACCACCTCACCCCACACACCATCATGGTGTTTTTCGCCTTCGTTACGGTCATCCCCTTCCCTTCGGCGTGAGCCTGGTTCCGGGTGGTATCAATTTCTCTGTTTTTTCCTCCAACGCCACGCGTTGCACCCTCGTGCTTTTTGAAAAGGGTGCCCAACGTCCTTTTGCAGAAATTCCCTTTCCACGCGAATTTCGCATGGGAGATGTCTTCACGATGATTGTCTTTGATCTTGATCCCAATGGCATCGAATACGGCTACCGTATGGACGGCCCGTTTAATCCGCGCGAAGGTCATCGCTTTGACTCGCGCCGCATCCTTCTCGATCCATGCGCTCGCGCTGTAAGCGGACGCGATGTTTTTAAGGCACCGCCCAAGGCCTCGGATATTTTCCCGCATCGCGGATGTATTCCTGAAAATAATTTCGATTGGGAACATGGTCGTCCGCTGTACCTGCCGGTCAATGAGATGATCATTTACGAGCTCCATGTCCGCGGGTTTACCCATCATCCTTCTTCGAGCGTAAAGCATCCGGGAACGTATGAAGGCCTGCGTGAAAAAATTCCCTATCTGCAGAATCTCGGCATCAACTGCGTAGAATTGATGCCTATTTTTGAATTTGATGAACACGAGAATGTACGACTCAACCCGGAGACGGGCGAACGTCTGCTCAATTACTGGGGCTACAGCACCCTCGCCTTTCGCGCTCCTAAAGCCGGCTTTGCCGCCACGGGCTGCTGCGACGGCGAAGTGAATGAGCTAAAAAGTCTCATCAAAGCTCTCCACAGTGCGGGCATCGAAGTCATCCTTGATGTGGTTTTTAATCATACCGCCGAAGGCAATGCCACGGGTCCTGTCATTTCTTTTCGCGGTCTCGACAACAAGGTGTACTACCTGCTTGCGCCCAATGGCGATTACCTCAACTTCAGCGGCTGCGGCAATACGCTCGATTGTAATCAACCTGTCGTACGCGATTTCGTCATGGATTGCTTACGCTATTGGGCTGCGGAATTTCATCTGGATGGCTTTCGGTTTGATCTCGCCTCGGTACTCGGGCGCGATTCCCAGGGGCTCCCACTTCCCAATCCCCCGCTTCTCGAATCTATCGCCCACGATCCCGTTCTCGCTTACTGCGAACTCATCGCCGAAGCGTGGGATGCGGGCGGACTTTATCAAGTGGGAAACTTTCCGAGTTATGGACGTTGGATGGAATGGAATGGGAAATTCCGCGATGCGGCACGGCGGTTTTTGCGTGGGGATGACAACAGCACGGGCGAGATGGTGCAACGCATCATGGGATCGCCTGACCTTTACCAACCCAGCGGACGCAAGCCTTCTGCCTCGGTCAATTTCATCACTTGCCATGACGGCTTTACGTTGGCGGATTTGTTTGCTTACGAGCAAAAGCACAACGAAGAAAATGGCGAAGACAATCGCGATGGTAGCGATGATAATATTTCTTGGAATTGCGGTGTCGAAGGGCCGACCGATGATCCGTCTATCAATGCCTTGCGCCTGCGTTGTTCCAAAAACGCCATGACGCTTCTGCTCGTGAGTCAGGGCGTTCCCATGCTTTGGATGGGCGATGAAGTCGGGCGCACCCAGCGCGGTAACAACAACCCGTATTGCCATGATACCGAGTGGAACTGGCTGGATTGGGGACTCGTAGAGAAAAATGGCGAGATGTTTCGATTTGTGAAAACACTCATAACTTTTCGTCGATCTCATACCAGCGTACATGCTGCAGATTGGTTCACGGGGAAGGACAACATTGGTTGTGGTTATCCCGATATTTCTTGGCATGGGGTCGAGCCCGGAAAGCCCGATTGGAGTGCGACCAGTCATTCTCTCGCCTTTATGCTTTGCGGTCAGCATGACCGAGCACGCGGAGGAACAGGAGAATTTTTCTACGCGGCATTTAATATGCACGATGCGCTTCTTAAGTTTCGGCTTCCGGAGCTTCCTTATCGCTGGAACTGGCATCTCCTGGCCGACACGGCCCAGCCCTCGCCGCTTGATATTTATGTGCCCGGTGAAGAACCTTCACTTGGAGAGCATCCACAACTCACCCTCGCCGCGAAAAGCACCGTCCTATGCCTCGGGCGGGAAACGCTCTAAACTTCATGCCCACTCCCGATCTTCCCAAAGGTGCCAAACGCATTTCCGTGATGGCATGGATCGAAGACGCCTTTGGAGGTATCGTGTTTGTACGTCAAGTCAATGGTGCCCGTCGTTGGGCTTTGCCTGGCGGCAAAGTCAAAACAGGAGAATCTCTTCTCAACGCCCTCCGCCGTGAAGTACGTGAAGAAATTGGAGTACAAATCGCCACAGCGATTCCCCTCGACATTTTGGATCGCCCACGCGCCAAAAATCTTACCATTCTCTACCGCGTTCAGCTCAAGCCCGGAGAATTGCGGCCACGTCCAGGTGAAATCGAAAAAATTGTCATTCGCCGTCGCCTTCCCACAGGCAGCTCTGAAGCCGCTGCCTATTTCTGGCGTCGTGTCCAACAACGCTTAGACCTCTTTGCGAGGGTGGTTTAGCGGTGTGATCTATCAACCAAAGACTGGCGAGATGTCTGTACCTCTCGGACCTTTTCGTAGATGGCACTTTCTGCGACGACGTTACTCTCACAGCATGACGTCGGCCGTTATTTCGATATTTGGGAGCCCGAAGCGTCAAGAGACTGACTCTGCTGCTTGTTCTTTCCTTTTGACCACCCGCATCCTGCCATCTTTTAATAAGCGACTTTATGTCCATGAAACCGACGATCATTTACACCCACACCGACGAAGCTCCGTTGCTCGCCACCTTTTCTTTTCTGCCGATCATTCGCGCTTTCGCGAAGCATGCCGATATCACCATCGAAAGCCGTGACATTTCCCTCGCAGGTCGCATCATTGCCGCCTTTGCAGACCATCTGCCAGAGGATCAAAAAACATCCGACGCGTTGGCGGAACTCGGTGCACTCACACTTCGCCCCGAGGCCAACATCATTAAACTCCCCAATATCAGCGCCTCCATTCCGCAGCTCAAAGCTGCGATTGCGGAACTCCAAAAACAAGGGTTTCCCCTCCCCGAATATCCCGAATCTCCCGTGAATGATGCGGAAAAAGAAATTAAAGCACGCTATGACAAAATTAAAGGAAGTGCCGTAAACCCTGTCCTTCGCGAAGGCAATTCCGACCGTCGCGCTCCAAAAGCTGTCAAAGATTATGCCCGCAAACATCCGCATAAAATGGGTGCGTGGGCCGCTGATTCCAAGACGCGCGTGGCGACAATGGGGCATGACGATTTCTTCTCCAACGAACAATCCGTCACCCTCCCTGCTGCAACGACGGCAAAAATTGAATTTGTCCCTGCGGACGGCAGCACACCGGTAGTTCTGAAGGATGGTCTTAAACTCCAAGCAGGAGAAATTTTTGATGCAACCTTCCTCAGCAAAAAGGCACTTGTGGCCTTCTACGAAACGCAAATGGAGGAAGCTCAAAAACTGGGCGTGTTATTTTCTCTGCATCTCAAAGCCACGATGATGAAAGTATCCGATCCGATTTTATTTGGACATGCGGTAAAAACTTATTTGGGAGATTTTATTTCCAAACACGCTGCAACGCTGAAGCATCTCGGCGTAGATTTTAACAATGGTCTTGGTGATCTCGTGGCCAAAATCGAAAAGCTTCCTGCTGACGCTAAAGCCGCTCTCCAAGCGGATCTCCACGCATCTCTCGCAGCACGCCCGCCCCTCGCCATGGTCAATTCCGACAAGGGCATCACCAATCTTCACGTACCAAGCGACGTGATTGTGGACGCTTCCATGCCAGCCATGATCCGTGATGGCGGAAAAATGTGGGATGCGGTCGGTGCCACTCAGGACACCCTCGCCGTCATCCCCGATAGCTGCTACGCCTCGGTTTATCAGGCCGTCATCACGTTTTGTAAAAAGCACGGTGCCCTAGATCCCACCAAACTCGGCAGCGTTCCCAACGTGGGGCTTATGGCGCAAGCGGCGGAAGAATACGGTTCGCACAATAAAACATTTGAAATCTCGGCTACAGGAACCGTTCGAGTGACAAATTCTGTCGGCGCCATTCTCACCTCGCATCAAGTAGAACCCGGTGATGTCTGGCGTGCATGCCAAACCAAAGATGCTCCCATTCGTGATTGGGTCAAACTCGCTGTCAAACGTGCTCGCGCCACCGGCGATCCGGCCATTTTTTGGCTCGATAAAACACGCGCCCACGATGCGCAGCTTATTGCTAAAATCGAACGTTATCTCCAAGACGACGACACCACCGGTCTTGACCTCCGCATCATGCCTCCCGCAGAAGCCTGCGCTTTAAGCCTCGAACGCATCGCTCGCGGGGAGGACACCATTTCGGTCACCGGGAATGTACTGCGCGATTATCTCACCGACCTTTTCCCTATTCTCGAAGTCGGCACAAGTGCCAAGATGCTCTCTATCGTTCCGCTTATGAATGGCGGCGGCCTTTTTGAAACAGGTGCCGGTGGCTCTGCTCCCAAGCATGTTCAGCAATTCCTCGCGGAAAATTATTTGCGTTGGGATTCTCTCGGCGAATTTTTTGCCCTCGCCGCCTCACTTGAACATCTGGCCGATGTCACAGGAAATCAAAAAGCCAAAGTTTTAGCCGAAACACTCGATGCCGCCACGGGACATTTTCTTGAAAATAACAAAAGCCCCGGCCGCAAACTTGGCACGCTCGACAATCGCGGCAGCCATTTTTACCTCACCCTCTACTGGGCGCAGGCTTTGGCTTCGCAAGATAGCGACGCTGAGCTAAAAAAAACCTTCACTCCTCTCGCCGAGCACCTCTCTGCCAATGAAGAAAAAATCACGGCGGAGCTTGCTGCGGTGCAAGGTCAGCCCACCGACATCGGAGGCTACTACCACCCCAACGAAGCCCTAGCCTCCGCCGCCATGCGCCCCAGCTCTACGTTCAACCAAATCCTCGAAACAGCCTGAGTCCGTAGAATGGCGCAGCAGCACCACAAATGCACGCAAGTGGATGAGTGTCGCGTTTGTTTTTTGCACACCCTGATCCTTGGCGATTCCTCGGATTTGATTTCATCATGATCTCCATTTCGCCCCATGGAAGTTTGCATTTTGATCAAACTCCAGATAGCGCGTCCTTTTTTGAGGTTTTGTTCAAGGCGGCGGATGCGGGAAATGGTGGTATCCTGCTGGCTCTAGGCACGCGCCTACTGAACGAACCGCTTCCGCCGACCGGCGTGTTCTGGCGAGAGTTTGCCCGCAGATATTTCACAAAATTGCGGCATCTCCCCGCAGAAGCGAACCTCACGAAAATCCCTGCTCCAGAGGAGGAGTTGCAGTCCTTAGCGGATGCGGCGCCTCCGATGCGCGGTGTGGAATATCTCAATCCCGCAGTGCTAACGAGATTATGGCATGAGTTTGATGGTTTTATTTTTGAAAATATCAATAAATCAAAGAAGACGGCGCATGAATGGTTGAAGGCGCAAAATCCGTTGTGGAATCTGGTGGGGCGGGTGACGTTGCATCTGGCGGAAAACAAGCGCGACGCACGACGTCCGTTTGCTTTCATGGCGACCTACACGCACCGCATTTCCGATCATGCAAAACCGCAATATCTGCCGCTAGGACGCGCTCTGGAGGAATATGCGGGAGCACGCAATCGGCAAGCGTTATTGTCCTTGTTGGAGCCGGTGCAGAAGGCGTCGGAAAAAAGCGGATTCCTCCGCGAGCTTGTGGAGTCGCAGCGTATTTACCATCCGCAGGCGTGGAGCGCACGGCAGGCGCATGGTTTTCTGAAAGATGTCGCGGTGTTTGAGGAATCGGGACTTTTGGTGCGAATGCCGGCGTGGGGGGGCGGCAAAAAACCGGCAAGGCCGGAGGTGAAAGTGAGCATCGGTGCCGGAAAGCCGGCAGGTATCGGGCTGGATGCGATGTTGAATTTTGATGTGGGAGTGTCGCTGCACGGGGTGGCTTTGACGGAACAGGAGTGGGAGCAAATTGTGAATTGCAGAGAAGGACTGATTGCGATTCGCGGGCAATGGGTGGAAGTTGATCACGAAAAAATCCAGTCTGCGCTTGCGCATTGGAAAAAGGTGGAAGCACTCCGGCGCACGGAAGGAATTTCATTTGCGGAGGCGTTTCGCCTGCTGGCCGGAGCATCGCTAGGCATGGAGAGTTCCGCCATGGAAGACGTACGGGAATGGTCGGGGATTCATGCCGGAGATTGGTTGCAGGGTGTGCTTGCGCGTTTGCGCGAACCGGCGTGTTCACAGGAATCTGCGGAGCCTCCACCGGGATTGCATGCCACGCTGCGTGCCTATCAGCGCGACGGGGTGCAGTGGTTGCGCTTTCTCTCGGAGCTTGGGCTTGGCGCGTGCCTTGCGGACGATATGGGGCTTGGTAAGACGGTGCAGATGCTGGGGACTTTGCTACATTGGCGCAAGGAATCTCCCGCAGCGGCGCCGGCTCTGCTGATCCTACCCGCGTCACTGCTTGGCAACTGGGTGGTGGAGGCGGATAAGTTTGCACCTTCGCTGCGGATGTTTCCGGCACATCCTTCCATGATGACGAAGGATCGGTTTGCCGCGTTTTCAAAAAACCCGGAACCTTTGCTGACGGACGCAGATGTGGTACTGACAACGTATGCGATGACATTGAAATACCCGTGGCTACGGGAACGCGAGTGGAGCTTTTTGATTCTGGACGAAGCGCAGGCGATCAAAAATCCGACCGCGCGGCAGACCCGTGCGGTGAAGGATATCCGAGCACGCCATCGCATCGCCCTCACCGGCACTCCGGTGGAAAACAACCTTGGCGATCTTTGGTCCATCTTCGATTTTCTGAATCCCGGATTGCTTGGCTCCGCGAAGGAATTTCAAGGCTACGCAAGACGCCTCGCTGCCGATCAGCAACACGCGGACTTTGGCCCGTTGCGTAGACTGGTGCGCCCGTACATCCTGCGTCGCCTGAAATCAGACAAAAGAATCATCGCCGACCTTCCAGACAAGACCGAGATACCGCGATTCTGCCCGTTGAGCAAGCAACAGGCGAAGCTCTACCAGCAATCTGTGATTGAACTGCGGGAAAAGCTGGAGACCGTGGATGCGATGCAGCGGCGCGGATTGGTGCTGGCGTTTCTCATGCGGTTCAAACAAATCTGCAATCATCCTTCGCAGTGGCTTGGCGATGGACAGTATTTGCCGGAGGCGAGCGGGAAGTTTCAGCAGCTCGCCAACCTCGTCGCGGAAATCGCCGCCCGGCAGGAGAAGATGCTCATCTTTACACAGTTCAAGGAAATGATCTCGCCGCTGCAACATTTCCTGACCGGCATCTTTCAGCGTCCCGGCCTTGTACTGCATGGAGGGACGGCGGTAAAGGAACGCCAGTCGTTGGTGAGGGATTTCCAGTGCGAGGACGGTCCGCCATTTTTCATCCTAAGCCTCAAGGCTGGCGGCTCCGGGCTTACACTCACGGAAGCATCGCACGTCATCCACTTCGACCGCTGGTGGAATCCAGCGGTGGAAAATCAGGCCACCGACCGCGCTTATCGCATCGGACAGAAACGCAATGTACTTGTTCACAAATTCGTCTGTCGCGGGACCATTGAGGAAAAAATTGACCGCATGATCGAGGACAAAAAATCCCTCTCCGAAGAACTCCTCGCAGGCGGCGGCGAAATTCCCCTTACGGAAATGAAAGATGAGGAGTTGTTGAAATTTGTCTCGCTCGACGTTCACGCCGCACTACAAGAAACAGAGTAACCCGTTTTCACATGAGCTGGTATTATTTCAAACCATCCGTTTCCGTCGCACAATTGCGTGCCAAAGGCAAAGCCGCCGCCGCAAAACTGACAAAAAAAGGCGTGGCACTTTCCCCCGTCCTCATCGAAGGGCGCACTATTGCCCGCACCTTTTGGGGTAAGGCATGGTGCAACCATATCGAGTCCTACAGCGACTACGAAACGCGACTTCCGCGTGGGCGTTCATATGCTCGCAACGGCACCGTCATAGACCTCCAAATCACCGCCGGACACGTGAGTGCTAAAGTGATGGGCAGCCAACATTACGAGATAAACATCACCATCGCCCCGCTGCAGCAGGAGCGTTGGGAAGCACTCAAGGCGAAATGCGCAGGGCAAATCGCTTCCGCCATTGACCTACTCAAAGGGAAATTTTCCGATGCGATCATGCGCCACATCACCGACCGCGACACCGGCATTTTTCCCGCGCCACACGAAATCAAACCGCTCTGCGACTGCCCGGACTGGGCTGATCTCTGCAAACATCTTGCCGCTGTTTTTTACGGGATCGGCAATCGCCTGGATAAAAAACCCGAACTGCTTTTTCTCCTGCGTAGTGTTGATCATGTCGAGCTTCTGGAAAGTACCCCCGCGTTGCGTGCCCCAGACGATCAGGCAGACGCGCTCGAGACGGATTCGTTGGCCGATGTCTTCGGCATTGATATTGAACCGATGCCCGCTGCCGCACGAGGCAAACCGAAAAAAACCAAACACAAACCCCGCCACACCGCTGGCAAAAAAATCGTGGTAAAGAAGAAAAAAGCCTCTCCTGCGAAGAAGTCGAAAAAAGCGTGACCGGAATTTTTGTCCTAGGCGACATGGCCGCATTTCTTAGGAAAGAGTATATTTTTGCGTTGCTGTTTCTGATGGGCATTTCTTTCCTTCGTGCAGAAATCGAAGTGTCCGGATCGCCCTCGCTAGGGGGCGGATAGCCGTTCATGAGGAGGGTGCCGGTAGAGTGTTTCGCTGTTGCAATGACGAGGACGTTATAACTCCAGCTGCTCCAGACCGGTGAACGTCACTTGCAATCCGCCGACTTTGCGAGTGTAAGGAATGGGGACATGCGGGGTCACGACCATGTTTTTTCCGTTTGGATAAAGTGAACGAAAAACCCTGAGGTTTCTGGAATCGAAATGCGAGGCATTCCATTTGCACTCGATGGCATCCACCCCGGCGCGTCCTCTGGGAATGACAAAATCCACTTCGCGTCCATCCTTGTCGCGCCAATACATCAGTTTTGACGCTGAAACAGCAGTCAACAACGTCTCAAGTACCAGATGTTCCCACAACAAGCCGCGGTCTTCGGAGCGCAAGTCCGTCCATCCCTTGGCATAGGCCACAAATCCGGTATCGAAGCCGTATATTTTTGGCTGCCGAACCAGTTCCCTCGTTCCTCCACCGGCATAAGGACGAAGCCGAGCCGCAACATGCGTAAGTTCCAACACATCCAAATAACTCATCACCGTTGGACGGCTTAATCCGCTCAAATCTGCCAGTGCCGTAATCTCCATCTGCCCGCCGCTAAGACGCAGCACACTCTCCACAAGTTTCAAAAATCCCGTGCGTTTCTCCACGCGAAAAAGCTCCTGCACGTCCCGCGCATAGTACGAGTCCATCCATTCCGCATAAAATTCCGCATCCTCCTCTTTCGCAAGCAATGTGGGCGGCAGCCCGCCACGCAACAAACGACGATCCAAATCCCCGATGTCAAACAATCCGAGTTCCTCATACAGGACGGGAACCAAATGAAGATTCCGCTTTCTACCCGTCAGGCTGTCCCGAAACTTGTGGGTCGCCGCCAGTGTGGAGGAGCCTGTAGCTAATATTTTAAGCGAAGGATATGCGTCCGCTCCGATCTTAAGCAGCCGGCTGGGGTCGCGGAGTTGATGCACCTCATCGAAAATCACCACCGGCTTTCCCACAGAACGATAAAAGGCTTCCGGTTCGGCCAGCAATTCCTGAACGGATGGCAAATCGCAGTTCAGATAAAGCGTATTTTCCAGACTCCGAGCCAGTGTGGTTTTCCCGACACGACGAACCCCGGAAAGCCAGACGATAGGAGCTTTCTTCCAATAATTTTCTATGCGCTCAATCCAAAATGGACGTGTTATCATTGAAAATACATTTTACATATAGTCGGACTAAGTGTAAATTTGTTTTTTTTCAAATCATTCCGTACTTTCTTCCGCTTAATTCTTAACATGGGCAGGCATAGTAAATGGCAAAAGGCGGATATTTTAGGCCGGCTTGTAACGGCAGATCCCAAATCCGCACATAAGGTGAAATTTTTCGGGATAGGTTTACGACTCGGACTTTGACTGCTATTAAATTCCGCTGATGATGTGCAA
>JAJTYZ010000087.1 GCA_021463515.1 Chthoniobacterales bacterium
ATCATCACCTCCATACCCTTCGAGAACCCACAGCTTGCCGTCAAAGACCGCCACTTCATGATACTGCCGGGGCGACCACGGCGCATGGGCTGTATGCTGCTCCCAATGGATGCCATCGGACGAACTCCACACATCATTGAAATATTTCCGCTCCGGCGTTTGCGATGTTTCGTAGGTGCCCCCACCGAGAATCCATAGCCGATCCTTGAAGACTGCGCTCCCTCCGATCATCCCGCGCTGCGGCCAAAAGGGTTCCTGTGGAATAATCTCTTCCCAGTGTCGTCCATCGGTAGTCGTCCAAATATCGCGATAAAACCTTTCCTCGGCGGGAGCAAATGTCGGCATGGACTGCCCGCCCATAACCCAGATTTTGTCTTTAAAGACCACCGTATGATGCAACGCGCGCGGCCCCCACGGAACCGGTTGCCCTGGATTGGCCAAAGTCCACGATTTGCCATCCTTCGTGAACCAAACATCAGACATGTAATGCCCCTGATTCACATCTCCACCTACAATCCACATTTTGTCACGAAAAACGGCGTACCCAGCCGTGTGACGTCCCTCCCAATCCCTCTGCGGATCAAATGACCCATCAGAAAACGTATTCGGCTTTTCCAGCACCCAGTCCCAACCATCCGCAGAACTCCATACATCATTGGCGCAAATACGCGGAAAATGCGTTTTGTCATTCGGATTCCACCCACCAAGAACCCACAGACGCCCGCGAAACGACAAAACCCCCAACCCATCACGAGGCGCAAAGGGTGCGTTTTCGACGACATTAACCCATTGGTATTCTGGAGAAGCGGCTTGGAGCGGACTCATAAATGAAAGCAGGAAAAATACGACAAGTGTGTGTAAGATATAATGAATCAAGATACTGTGAGTTTATCACATGCTTTCCTTTGCCAAACTTAAAATGGAACATAGTTGTAATTTTCATCATACCCGGAAACAGCACCATATTCTTTAAGTTTGTCGGAACCAGCTGCCTCCATGTGTCCATCAGCAAAGAAAAAATTGGCCTTCCCCAAATGCCGTAAATGGATTCCTATGGAGGATTGACCTCCATAAGTATTCATATAAAGAGTCGAAGCTTGAAGTTTGAAATAGCTGCCTCGGCTAACATAGACGCTATCACCTAGGAGAATAAAACGAGTAGGATCTTTAATATTATTCAACCTAAATGTCCGAATCCCTTCACTCAATCCCTGTTGATTATGGCCCCAGCTTCCACCGACAATTTCCGGATATTTTGCTTCAATATCTTCCATATCATGAAGGCCATAACCCAGATAGATGGAATTTATAGGAATGCTATGCTCAGGGGTTGGCTGAGTAGGGCAAAAAAATGAATTCATATCTTTAATGTAACCTTCGTTATACAAAGACGATTTCCAATTTTGATCTGCCGGATTGCGGCTATAATCCAAATCTTTAGCTTTTAACACTCCATTATGGTCTTGTGTCCAGAGCAAAAGAGCGGTTCCCAGTTGATGCATTTTGTGAGAACAGCCCATCGCTTGAACACGCTTTTGAACAGACTTAAAGGCAGGGAGAACCAAGGTGATTAGTATTATAAGAATAGAAATCAAAACTAAAATCTCTACAAAAGTCATCGCTCTTAATGAAGAGCAATGCCTATTCGGGATCATTAGTTTCTCATGGAACATATCCAGTAATATCAATGGTTAAAATTGATGGCCCGCAATTCCTCCAAATATTTCTTATGATTTGATTTGAACATTTCGTAGGCTTCTTCCGGTGAGGAGCTATTTTCATTAAAGCTCCAGAGGACAAATCGGGATTCTGTTTTCCCCTGCTGTAGAGGTAATTCTACGGAAGGTGCAGCACCCAGATAGATATTGGGAGCCATAATTTCATCAGGATCAAACAAAAGGCCAACGAACCCGCGGAAGCGATTGGTATTGCGATCAAATATTAATATCCAGTTTGAATCGCGGGATAAGTTAATCTTCTCATTTACTGGCTCATGCAGATTCTGCGTCTCCGTAGAACACCACCTCTCCTCCGGCATGTGGGATTCCGGTTCCACATGCCCAGGAAGTGATATAAATTTTACAGTCATTTCCTTTCCTTGAATGTCATGCTGAAACATTACATAGAGGCGATCTTCGCCTTCTTTTGTTAAGAAGATGACCCTCACATCACCCAGATTAGACTGCCATGTCAGCTTAGCCCATGCCGACGAATCATCCGTGCCGACAGAAATATCATCCGGCAGCCCTGCTGTGACTGGACTACCATTAGCGAGAAGTCCAAAAGCTCCCCTATCATACCAGCCGCTCTTTGCCCCTTCAACCCCAATACTCCAACCCATGGTCTTGGCTGTCGGATCTCCTATGGAGATCTCGCTATTATCTTCCGAAACTCCTAATAATCTGGCATCAAAATCAATATGCAAAAAATAGATGACAGAACCATTATTATAAAAGGTAATGGTTCTTTCCTTCATGGGCTTCGCGGAGGCATCATCACCGGGAGGAATCTTTATATCTACATAACCTGAATCTTCGACAGATACCTTAGAAAATCCCACAACTGGCAAAACCGCGAAAAGTAAGGCAGTCAAAGAGAAATAGAGAGAATGTCTGACAATGTTCATAATTTATTTTTATTTTTTATTTCCCGCAAAATCTGCTCTGCTCGCCGTGCATAACTTTCAAATGCATTTTGGTCGGCTTTGTTCAGAGCGGACTTGGCATGAAAGAGCGCCAGAAGGCCAGAAGAAATTTTTTCTTCCTCTTCCTGAGATGATTGTTTTTGTGCTAAATCTTGTAATTGCTTTTCCACCATAGCAAGCCGTTCGCTGTTTTTTGTGATTGCCTTAGCATTACGTACGGTCATAACCGTCGCCTGAACGGACGGCGCATTTTTCTCACTGAAACTCACGTTAAATTGATATTCCCCATCGGGCTGATTAGCCGTCGAAGTCGTCACTTCCTTACGAAACGGGGAGAGCGGCGTCATTCGGATGGACTCTGTAAAAATCGTGGTCTCGTGATTATTACCCTTCTGCGTCATAGCCAGTTGACCTTGTTGTGTGGAGTTGACAGTGGCGGCTCCCACAGTCATGAATTCACTTGTTTGCGGAGACGCGGAGTCTGCCTTTCTGTCCAAGGAGAGGCCTAATCCACGGGCAAAAGCATTAACACGTCTTAAACCTCGCAAGAGAGAAAGTGTATAAGCCAGCGATCCTTTTTCGCCTGGCTGAAGTTCCCAGTCGCGAGAAGTGGCCTCTGCGCCAAAAGCACCTTCGGTTCTCGCATAAATCAGGTTGGCGACATCTTTTTTCTTAAAACCTTCCACCACACTTTGCAACATATCGCCACGCGAAACAGCAAACCACTCTCCCTCATTTTTCACCAGAGATCCACCTGGAACACCAGCTGATGCACTGGACAAAGGAACCTGCCACGACTCTCCTTCCGCAGATTTTGGGTAGGAAAAGATATCCTGATTCCCTGCAAGAGCAAACATACCATGCGTGCGCAGGCGCATGACCGCAGGTGCTTCTCCTTCATTAAAAAGGTCCATGCGAATGTGTGCGACAGCTTCTCCCTGCCGAAGCGAAATTTCACCGGCCAACGACCCTCGGCCTGAACCACGATTTCCCTGTTCCCAGGACACGGGATGGGTTCGTTCCAAAATGAGCGTGACCTTATCCTTTGATTTTTCGATTTTATAAGAGAATTTCAAATCCCAAAAAGTTCCGGGAAATCCGCCGGGATTGTAATGAATCCCCCCAAAAGGAGCCCATGAACTAGCCTTCCCCTTGTTAAGCAAGGCGGGATTGGCGTAAAGATGATTGATACCCCCATCCGCCGAAGAAAACTCGATGATTCTTCCTCCCAATTCAGGCAAAACACGCAGTTTCACATCATCATTGACCAGCACCACGCTCCGCTGACCATAAAACGATTCTTCGTAAATGTCGCAAGCTCCCTTTCTTGCCAGACGCGCTTCCTGAGAGAGGGATCCCTGCCAGTGAGCCGGATTAAAAGCGGCTGCTTCCTCGGTCTTAACCACCAATGTCGAATCCAAAAAATGCAACCGCTTCTCCTCTCCATTTTCCACCAGCACCGCTATCATTTCTCCCTGATGCTCAATATCCAGCCATACCTTTCCCCGCCATTCCCCATCGGTCTGTGAACGAATATGCAATCGGTAGCCGCCAATGTCGAACGGG
Organism: Chthoniobacterales bacterium; assembly: GCA_021463515.1. Taxonomy (GTDB): domain Bacteria; phylum Verrucomicrobiota; class Verrucomicrobiia; order Chthoniobacterales; family JACTMZ01; genus JACTMZ01. The sequence goes on from JAJTYZ010000087.1 coordinate 4,211, forward strand.
CTATCCGCCGCAAAAAGCTGCCCTTGAAATGGCAGAGACAAAGCTCTCTCCTTGGAGATGGTTTCATTCCCCTGCGTGGATGAAGACAGCTTGTTCGTCGCCTCTTGAATCTCCGTCGAACCACCAAGGGAGGCTTGCTTTTGCTCGCGATCCGTCCTTGCTCCCAGCTCAAGGACAACACCCCCCGGAGTTGCGATCAGACCGGAAGCAATCGTCTGATTTCCCTGAGATTTTGTCGGCAGATTTTCCCCCAGCAAAACATCCTTGACCGAAACCTGTCCGTTAATCTTCAACTCAAAGGGCTTCATAGGGGCCTGCCGACGGAAGGGGAATCCCTTTTCGTCTGGGTTTTTATCAGTCAGTTTGCTGACGGTCGGATAGGTCAAAATAAGATAATCTTTCCCTTGGTAGCTCCACGGCCAGACGACCAAATCGGCATCGTCAGATTG
>JAJTYZ010000088.1 GCA_021463515.1 Chthoniobacterales bacterium
GCGCCTCTTCAGCAAGTCTTTCATTATAGGTGTATTAAGCTACCAATTCATCTCAAGATCATCTCCTGTATGAAATATGCGGGCTAACCAGCCGCCCGGCAGAGTGTCGTGCATATCGCGCAAGTCTTCACGGTCGGGATAAAGTTCTTCCGATGTCCGCGCGATGTAGCGGCGCTTACGGCCTTGGACGTCCGGGTGTTGGGAGCAGCGTTCAAGAAACAAGGGATCGGTCTTTGCGAGTTCTGGAAGGACAATGACCATGGCATCTTTGGCGTTTTGGTATGCGTGCGCCTTCCCGAGGAGTACGAGCCTGCCGGTACGGGTTGTTTTGCTCGGGGTGCGCGTCGGCGTCAAACGAGAAGAAATACCGACACGCGACTGCGTTGTGTTACTCCGTGCGGCTTCCACGATGATTGTCTTGCCGAGGCCTGCGAGAAACTCCGCGACATCATCCGCATTGGGCCGGACTCCCGCGCGCGATTCCACGGCGTTAGTCAATATCTCCACAAGATGTTCATCGCCTTTTTCCACCAATTCACGCCACGCCTCAGGAATGGCGGCTTTGGCCTGCGATTGTCGGTTGCGGCTGCGGTATTCCTTTCGTGCAGTTTCGAGTGCTTCGCCGGACTGGACTCTGGCGCAATCCAAGTAGCGATGAAGCACTGCAGCGGCTTCGGGAGGCAGGCGCTCGTAGAGGTCGAGCTTGTAAACCCGCCGGTCATCGTAGCTGCCTTGCTCGGCGGGAAGATAAAAACTCCACGTTCTCCCGTCGGTCAAAACGACGAAGGGAACACCTGCGTGGAAAGCGTATTCGAGTGCTTGGCGCACCGCGTCCTCCGCTTTGCCGGGCTGCTTGACCTCGATAAACACCGCCGGTTTCGAGGGAGGATGGCACAGCGCGAAATCCGCACGACCTTCGCCTGTTTGATATTCGGGCCAAACGACATTGGTGTCCCACGTATCCCAGCCGATCTCCTGAAAAACACGTAGCACGATACCTTGAGAAATGGCCTGTTCGTTCGGAAACTTTCCCTGACGCAGCCGTGAAATGATGTCGGTGAGTGTGGTTTCGAGTGACATAAGTTTTAAGCCGCGACGGCCACGTTGGGTTTTTCCATTAACGCGAAAAGCTTTCTGGGGAGGGCGACCATGCCGTCCACGGGGTCGGCCTCAAAGCCGATGTTGGCGGTGATAGCAGCAGATTTTTGGGAGGATTTACGCGCCATAGATATCAACGCCTTAGCAAGATCGGTAGAACATCGGCCGCCCTACCCTCACGACAGTAAGGGAACGGCGAACTATCAGGGGGTGATTCCTCATGATGAACCACAGTGCACCAATTCCTACACGGCGACAATTCGATTCCCGCATGGCATGGTTGCTTTCCAAATCCGCTGGTCTCACGAACCCGAATTCTCCTACAAAACGTACTGCTCACTCCCTCTGTAAGCCGAGAACATGAGGAGAATTCGTGAGTGGTTCGAGCGACTTCCAATTTTTCCGTATTTGCACTTTTAAACGGCTTATTCAGTAAAATGAGGAAACACCTTGTTTGAAATGCAGAAATATGACAGCATTATGACAGCATTTTATCAAAAAAAAACTTTTGCCATGCCCACGCTTACAATCCGGCAACTCGGTGAGGATGTTTACCAAAGTCTAAAGTCTCGCGCCCACGCCGGAGGGCGTTCGATGGAGGCCGAAGTGCGTGAAATTCTTGCTTCCACAGTGCGAAGAGATTCTTGGTGGAGCAAATGGATTGCATCCACCAAGTCGTTGCGCGGTGAAAAATTACCGTGCCCACCGCGCTCTCACCCTCGAAAGACTAAGCGGAAGTGAGTCACTCCTCGTGATCATTCTCGACACGAATGTTATTTCCGAAACGCTGTGCCTACGCCCATCCGCGACGGTTCTGCAGTGGGTTGAGAGTAGATCGGATCAGTGCGCCGTTACCGCTGTGACAGTGAGCGAATTATTAACCGGCGTGCGATTGCTCCCCTCAGGTAAACGTCGCCACGGGCTGATGAAGGCTATTGAGCGGGTTTTACTTCCATGGGCGGTATGCCTGCCCTACGACAAAGAAGCCGCGCGTGCTCACGCCGCCTTACGGGAACATGCCCACACACAGGGGCGCAGTCTCAGCGTGGAAAATGGAATGATCGCGGCTATTTGTGCCGTGCACGGCGCCATCCTTGCGACGCACAATGTCGATGACTTCGATTTCCTTCCGGTGCCAACGATGAACCCGTGGGAGAAAATGGCTTAAGCCAAGTTCAATATCTCACTACGGCAAACCCATCCCATCTATGAGATTTTTTTCGGCAAGCACTTTTGTTTTTCGGCCAAAGATTTTGGAGTATTTGAGGGGCTACACACCGCAAAAATTCGTGCAAGATGCGCTGGCAGGTTTAACAGTGGGTGTTGTCGCACTTTCCTTGTGCATTGGACTCGGAATAGCATCGGGAACGACTCCACAGGCGGGTTTGTATGCGGGAGTGATTGGCGGGTTTTTGGTGTCGGCTTTGGGCGGATCACGAGTGCAAATTGGTGGCCCCGCAGGAGCATTTGTCGGGCTTGTGGCTTTGGTTACTGCACAATACGGATTCCCGAGCCTGCTCATTTGTACAATGTTAGCAGGTGTGATAATGTTCACGATGGGAGCCTGTCGCTTGGGCTCCTTAGTTCGTTTCATCCCACAACCTGTAATGATGGGGTTTACTTGTGGCATAGCCATCATCATCATTTCGACGCAAGTTCGCGCCTTGTTGGGATTGCAGATAGCGGGATCGGAACCCGTGGAATTTTTTCCAAAAGCTTTCGCATTGATAGAAGCACGGGGAAGCTTCGAGTGGCGAACTCTCGGACTTGGTATTTTTTCCCTGATTCTCATTAAAGTCTGGCCGGCGCGGTGGAGTCAGTGGATTCCGGGTTCTATCGTGGCAGTGATTGTCGGAACAGTCGTGGTCACCCTTCTGGGTTGGGCAGACGTCGAAACGATCGGAAGTCGGTTTCATGGCATTCCGCAGGGACTCCCTACATTTGCTTGGCCCGCATTTGACTGGCGTTCTTTTAATCAGCTCCTTGGGCCCGCCTTCACCATCGCGGTTTTGGGCTCTATCGAATCTTTGCTTTCGGCCGTCGTAGCCGACGGCCTCACCGGAGACCGGCATGATTCCAACCAAGAGCTGATGGCGCAAGGTGTGGCCAATGTGATCACCCCGATATTTGGCGGCATTCCGGTTACTGGGGTTCTTGCTCGCACAGCCACCAACATCCGCAACGGAGCAGCCACCCCCGTGGCTGGGATCATTCACTCGATCTTTCTCTTAGCCGTCCTGTTGGTGGCAGCACCCTTAGTCAGTAGAATTCCACTCACCACGCTGGCGGCAGTGCTTATTATCGTGGCTCTGCGTATGGGTGAATGGGAAGAATTCCGCCTGCTGCGCCGCCGTCCTCTCGGTGATGGTGCTGTGTTTTTAACCACCTTTGCTCTCACGGTGGCCTTTGATCTTACAACAGCTGTGCAAATTGGAATGGTCATGGCCGGTGCGCTCTTTATCAAACGCGTGGCCGATACGACCGAAATACGCGCCATTGCCCGAGAAGGCGAGTCTTCTGAAAGCTCCGTTCCCGACTTGCCAGACGGAGTCGTCATTTATCGAGTGTTTGGTGCCTTGCTCTTTGGTGCTGCCGACAAGCTCGAAACCGTGCTTCGCCGGTCTGGAGGCGACGTACGGGTCATCATCCTCCAAGTGGACGCAGTTCACGTGATGGATGCCACCGCCCTAACACGTCTGGAAGACCTCTACGAGAGGCTGGCTCGACACAACAAGCACCTCATCCTCTGCGGTCCCCACGCCCAACCCTATGGCGTGATGGAACGTGCTGGATTTCTCCAGCGCCTTGGCCGATGCAATATTCAACCAGACTTGGAATTCGCTGCAGCTCAGGCAGGGCGACTTTTGTTAGAGAAGACATCGGAAACAGGCACGAAGGATTGATTCCCTTCACACCTGCATCACCCCGTTCACGAATCTGCGCAACCTGCCGCCTTGGAAACAGTACCGCCTGAGGAGTCGAACCTACTTATTATAAAATAGCACATAGCACCAGGGGTAAGCTCTTTGACTTTACCCTCGAATTTCTCACATGGAGAAGCGCGACCTTAGACAATAGCGGAGTGCTGACTTCGATTGATTTGACCTCTACCTTTCTCAAAATTACACTCCGCTCCTGCCTCTCTTATGAAATCTCATCAAATCGCTGCACAACTTTATACATGTCGTGACATTCTAAAAACGCCATCGGACATTTCCAAAACTCTGCATCGCCTCCGCGAGGTTGGTTATACGGCAGTGCAAGTGAGTGGGATGGGGCCGATTGCGGAAGAAGAACTCGTTAAAATTCTCGAGGATGAGGGCCTTATTTGCTGCGCCACGCATGAACCCAGCGTGCAAATTTTGGATGCTCCGCAGGTGGTAATCGAGCGGCTTAAAAAATTAAACTGCTCATTCACAGCCTATCCGCATCCCAAAGATGTAAATTTCGAAGACCTTGACGCTATCAACGCTTGGATTCAACGCCTCGACGCCTCTGCCGTGGCATTGGCACAAGCCGGACTCACTCTTTGCTACCACAATCATCACACCGAATTTCGCAAAGTCGGCGGAAAAACTATTCTCTCCCGCATCTACGACGAGGCACCTCATATTCAAGGTGAGCCGGACACCTATTGGGTTCAATACGGTGGCGGAGATAATGTGGCCTGGTGTGAGCGACTTCAGGGACGGCTGCCGCTTATTCATTTGAAAGATTACCGCATTACCGAAAAAAATGAGCCTACTTATTGCGAAATTGGCGCGGGAAATCTTGACTTTTCGAAAATTATTCCTGCGGCCGAAAAAGCGGGATGTCAGTGGTTCATTATCGAGCAAGATGAGTGTCCGGGTGACCCCGTGGATTCTCTCGCGCAATCGTTTCGCTATCTCGTAAAAAATCACTGCGAGTAAGCGCAAGTCGGGGAGGAACCGACATCTATGAAACACCCTCCTCGCAAAAAGCCGCCGCACAAGGCACAACGACCTTGGCCTCCATGGGCGTATGCGCTGGTGGTGGCGGGTCTATGCTTTCTCGTCTATCTGCCTTCGCTACATTCCGGCTTTGTCTATGATGCCGAAGCGCAAATTTTAACCGATAACTACATTCACGATTCCTCGCATTTATGGGAGGTCCTCACCTTGCGCGTTATGAGTCGTGATGTGCTGGATTTTAATCGCCCGATTCATCTTCTTTCGCTCATGATGGATTCGTTGTTATGGGGAAAACAACCCGCAGGTTACCATCTTACGAGTAACTTTCTTCACGCACTCAACGCGGGGATGTTGTGCCTGCTGCTCCTGCTTTTGCTCACACCAAGGAATGTGTCCGCAAAAGTTTCGTCATCGGCCGCCCTTGCTTCGCTGCTATTTGCCATCCATCCGGTCAATGTCGAAGCAGTTGCCGAAGTGAGTTATCGCGAAGACTTATTGGCCACAGGCTTTCTGCTTGTGTCTCTACTCGCCACCATCACTTTTGCGCGTCATCGAGATGGGAAGGCTGTTGTATGGGGAGGCGTGGTCATCGGTAGTATTTTACTTGCCTGCTCCTCGAAGGAAACCGGTGCCATCGGGCCCATTTTATTGGGTTTGGTTTGGCTTCTGTTTTACCGTCATCAACCTTGGCAACGTTGGGCTCTTCTCGTGGGATCGGCTGTGGCAGTGGTTGCAGGTTTTTTTCTCGTGCGTTCGATCATTGCTCCGCAAAGCTCGGTTATTTTTACCGCTCCCCCACTCTATTTAGGGGGTTCATTTTCCCAGACACTCCTCATCCAACCACGCATTTGGGCGTTTCTTTTCCTCAGCATCATTTGGCCCACATCCCTCTCTGCGGATTATGTTGCACAAAATGTTCTTTGGATTTCTCTGCCTGCGGCACTCATCGCGCTCAGCATTTTCGTGGTCTTGCAAATTTGGCTTGCATGGAAAAGTCGTGTGGCGGCCTTCGGCATGGCGATTTTCTGGCTCGGGCTCGCCCCTGTTTCCAATTTTGTCCCGCTCTACCGTCCGCTTGCCGATCGCTTTCTCTATCTTCCCATGGTGGGCGTCGCCCTCATCGTCGCCACCGTTCTTCTGCACCTCACAACTTCTTCTCGTTGGAAAATCCCTAGCGTCACCTTCGTGGTTCTCGGCCTCATTGTTTGGAGTTCGCTCAACATCCAACGTCAGATGGCATTTTCCTCCCCCCTCGCACTCTGGGCGAACACGCTCGACCATTCGCCTTTTTCCCACACCGCAGCCAACAATTTGGGCTACGCGCAACTCCATGCAAAAGCTTATGAATCTGCTTTGGTCAATTTTCAAAAAGCCTGGGAATTAACGCAGGGAAAAAAGGCAGATGCGGCGGCAGGTGCGGCGATCGCGTATGAACAACTCGGGCATCCTGCTCAAGCCGAAGCTGCCTTGCGCCAAGCCATCGCTCTCGATGCGCGGTATGCCCAACCTGAGATGCTGACGCAAGCACTCATCATGCCACGTGAATTCTCCGACATCCTCGCCAAAATCGTCGCTCGCCTCCCAAAAAATAATTAAAGCTCTCCAAAATTATTCTTGGCTCCGCAGCCACACCCTCCTAAATCAAATCGTGTTACTCATAAACCTAACCCACACATTTTATGAACTACTACATTGATGCCTAGAAAAATTACGTCAATTTTGAAGGCCGTGCTCGCCGCAAAGCTTTCTAGATGTTCGTTCTGTTCAACTTTATCGCAACAATCATCACATCAACGATTGATAGTATAGTTTTTGGTCAAAATGCTTATGTCCTAACAAGCCTCTACAATCTTGCAATTTTTCTCCCCAGCATCGCCATAGGTATTCGGCGACTTCACGACATTGGTAAAACAGGTTGGTGGCTTTTAATAAGTTTTATTCCCTGCATTGGCACCATCGTTCTTCTGGTATTTGCCTGCACCGATAGCCAACCCGGGGAAAATCTCTATGGCCCCAATCCTAAGGGTGCCTAAACTTTAGAGGCTCATTGGCGGGCTCGAATTATTTATCCCCAGCCAACCCGAAGCCGGCATGAACCGCTTGGGCGGCTTCGGCAATGGTGTCTTCATCAAGAATGACGGCGATTTTAATTTCGGAGGTAGAGATCATTTGAATATTAAATCCTCCTGCGGCCAACAAATCGAAAAGTTTGGCGGCAACGCCGGAATGTGAACGCATCCCGATGCCGACGACACTGAGTTTGGCAACACCGGCTTTTTGAGTGATGCCACGCGCCCCGATATTTTTTGCCACAACTTGCAATGCGGCATCCGCTCGTTCCAATTCATCTTTGTTTGTGGTGAACGAAATATCGGTGCGACCATCTACCGGTGCCGTTTGCACAATCACATCCACGACCACATTGTCCGTGGCAAGCGCATTGAAAATTTTTGCAGCAACGCCGGGTTGATCGGGGACACCTGCGAGGGTGACCTTGGCCTGATTGCGTTCGATACTGACGCCACGAATAACGACGTCTTCCATGCCGGGGCTTTCTGTTTTCACGATAGTTCCTTGGTTGTGGTTAAAGCTGCTACGCACCTCGAAGAGGACATTAAATTTATTGGCAAACTCGACGGAGCGAGACTGCATGACTTTCGAGCCAGAAGACGCCATTTCGAGCATTTCTTCGTAGCAGATGGAATCCACTTTGCAGGCGTCAGGCACGACACGTGGATCGCAAGTATAGACGCCATCTACGTCGGTATAGATTTCGCATTTGTCGGCTTTAAGAGCCGCCGTGAGGGCAATGGCCGTGAGGTCCGAGCCGCCACGCCCCAGCGTCGTAATTTCTCCGGCAGCGGTTTGGCCTTGAAATCCGGCGACAATGACAATGGCACCACCGTCGAGATGTGCATGAATTTGCTTGGGCGTGATGTTAAAAATTTTCGCCTTGGTGTGAACGCCATCCGTCACAATACCTGCCTGCGCTCCGGTGAGAGAAACAGCTTTCGCCCCTAAGTTCTGGAGTGCCATGGCAAGCAACGCAATGGATGTTTGTTCTCCTGTCGCGAGAAGCATGTCCATTTCTCGTCCGGCAGGTTTTGCCGTCACATCACGGGCAAGTTTAATAAGGGAATCGGTAACACCTGACATGGCTGAAACGACCGTGACGACCTTGTGTCCGGCACTCTGCGTTTCGAGAACGCGTCGAGCAACATTCTTAATTCTCTCGGGGTTGCCCATCGAAGTTCCGCCATATTTTTGAACAATGAGTGCCATGACTTTTTTAATTTACTCCAAGCACACGGGCGACCGATTGGATGTCAGCGGCTGCTTCAAGAGCTTTGAAACCATGAACCGTCGGAGCTTCGGGATCTTTCAATCCATTGCCAGTTACCGTCAAAACAATCTTCGCGGCCAAAGGCAAATTTTTTAAGAGGGGTGTCGCTTCTTCACTTTGGGAAACGTATTTCATCAATCCTGCGACGGATGCAGCACTGGCCGGTTCGACAAAGATTCCTTCCTCCGCCGCAAGCCACCGCTGCGCTTGGAGAATTTCTTCATCGGTGACGACATCAATTCCGCCGCCGGATTCCTTAATCGCCGTTGTTGCACCCTCCCAACTTGCAGGATTTCCGATGCGAATAGCCGTGGCAATTGTTTCCGGCTTCTCCACGACATGCCCCCAAAAAATCGGCGCAGACCCTGCTGCCTGAAATCCCAACATCTTCGGAAGCGTTCCCGCCTTCCCTATTTCCCGGTATTCGCGATACCCCTTCCAATAAGCAGTAATATTTCCGGCGTTGCCCACGGGAAGAATGTGAAGATCGGGAGCCTCGTCAAGCTCATCAATGATTTCGAATGACGCCGTTTTTTGCCCTTCGATACGAAAAGGATTGATGGAGTTCACAATTTCAAAACGTCCGTCTGCTCCCAGCTCTCGCACAAGGCGCAACGCCTCATCAAAATTACCCTCGATCGCCACAACTTTGGCACCATAAATAAAAGCCTGTAGCAATTTACCTGCCGCAATTTTTCCTGCGGGCAAAAGTACAACACACGCGATATTAGCTCGTGCAGCATAGGCAGCAGCGGCAGCTGACGTGTTCCCTGTGGAGGCACAGATGACCGCTTTAGCACCGCGTTCCACGGCTTTCGAAATGGCCATAGTCATGCCACGATCCTTAAAAGAACCCGTAGGGTTAAGACCCTCGTATTTCACGTAAACTTCCGCCTCACGTCCCACAAGGGAGCTCAACTTGGCTGAATAAATCAGCGGTGTGGAGCCCTCATTAAGCGATACCACAGGTGTGGCATCGGAGACGGGCAAATACGAGCGGTAGCGGCTTATCACGCCGCGGTCATGGCGATTGCTCACGCGCTTGCCTCCACCCGATAAAAGGCCGGCTCACCACGCACGCAATCAAGCGAGCGAATTTTTTCTAAGGCTGACAGCATTTGCCCACGCGTCGCATCATGCACCATGAGATTAAGGGACGCTTCTTCCCCTTCCTGAGATTCCGGCTGAATCACCGATGAATTTCCAATTCCTTCCTCGCCCAAAACCCCCGCGATCCGCGCAAGCACGCCCGGGCGATCCTCCACGCCTAAACGCAAATAAAACGGACTTACCATCTCGGAAGCCGGACGCAATTTCCCGTAAAGTCCGTGCGGAACAAAACCGTAAAAAGAACGTGGCGACAGGAGCGCGTTCGCGGCATCCGCAAGGTCGCCAATTACCGAACTTGCGGTGGGATCTTGTCCCGCACCTCGCCCGTAAAAAAGCGTGTCACCCACCACATCACCGCGCACGGCAATCGCATTAAAGACGCCATTGACCGATGCAAGAATGTTGCCATTCGGTACAAATGATGGTTGCACACTCACTTCGACAGAGCCATCAGCACACGCATCAATGCAGGCCAGTAGCTTAATCGTGTAGCCCAGCTGTGCCGCAAAACGACTATCGGCCGGCGTCACTTTCTCGATGCCCTCCACCAACACATCTTGCGAGGGAACCCAAAAGCCATACGCGAGCGAGGCAAGAATGATGGCTTTGTGGCCGGCGTCCCAGCCATTCACATCGAGTGCAGGATTGGCCTCCGCATAACCTGCCTCCTGGGCTTCACGCAGGGCAGAGGCAAAATCCATCCCGCTCTCCGCCATGCGTGTCAGGATGTAATTGCTCGTGCCATTCACAATGCCACGCACTCGTAAAAAATGATTTCCAACAAAAGCTTCGCGTACCGATTTGATGATGGGAATCCCACCGGCCACCGCCGCTTCGTAAAAAACGGGAACACGTTTCTCCACCGCAAGTCCAAAAATTTCCGCACCGTGTTCTGCCAGTAACGCTTTGTTTGCCGTGACCACCATTTTACCGCGTTGGATGGCCTCAAGAATCATTTGGCGGGGCTGCTCAATCCCGCCCATCAGCTCAATCACCACATCCAAGGAAGGATCATCGAGTAAGTCACGCCAATCGGGCACGACGCGATCAAGCGGCAGAGGAACGGGGCGGGGGCGCAATGTATCACGCTCGGCGATTTTGCGCAGCACCAAATCACAACCGATTCGCTCCCGCAGCAGCTCACGATTTTTCTCGAGATTAAGATAAACTCCGGCTCCCACCGTGCCGAATCCTGCCAGTCCAATGCCAACTTCACGCATAATTGATAAACAAGCATTCTGGCCACGAAATTCTTACTTCACAAGGCAAAGAAGACAAAGGATTGCCAAAAATTTGAAACCTGTTCACTTCACCGCATGACGTCATCACTTTCTTGGGGAATTATTGGCACCGGAAATATTGCACGGACATTTGCAAAAGAACTTCCTCATTCGCAGACAGGAAAACTTTATGCCGTCGCAAGTCGAACGCAAGAATCTGCCGATCGTTTTTCCGCTGATTTTCCAAACGCCAAAATCCACATCGGCTATGAATCTTTACTAGCGGACCCCAAGGTGGAAGCCGTTTATATTTCTACGCCGCACCCACAACACGCCGAGTGGGCCATCGCGGCGGCAGAAGCAGGGAAGCACATTCTTTGCGAAAAGCCTCTCGGACTAAATGCGGCTGAAGCCATGGCCATCATTGAGGCGGCACGGCGAAACGGCGTATTCCTCATGGAAGCCTTCATGTATCGCTGCCACCCCCGCACTGCACAAATTGCGGAGCTAATTCAAGCGGGCGTTATTGGGCGCGTGAAATTGATCCGTGCCGCCTTTAGTTGCGGCGGGCAATTTAATCCCAACCACCGATTATTTTCCAATGCACTGGGCGGCGGAGGAATTCTCGACATTGGATGTTACGCCACCTCCATTGCGCAATTCGTGGCGGGTGCGGCGATAGGACGCCCTTTTTCGGACCCCGTGGAAGTGACGGGAACCGGCATACTTTGTGAAACGGGAGTGGATGTGGTCGCGGCGGCCACCTTGAAATTTTCGAACGATATCTTAGCGCAAATCTCCTGCGCTGCTACGCTCCAGCAAGAATCAGATTTGATGGTTTATGGCGAAAATGGGACATTGAGAGTTCCCACGTTTTGGAATCCGCCCGGACCAATTCTCTTGCATCACTACGAGGACAACCGCGAGGAAGCGATTGAAAGTTCGCCATCCCTCTACAAATACGCGTTGGAGGCCGATGCTGTCGCGCAGGCTCTCCCCGCGCAGGAAAGCCCTTTCGTGAGCTGGGATGACACCCTCAGCAATATGCGCGTTTTAGATCGGTGGCGCGAAGTTGTGGGTGTTCGCTACGATGCCGAAGAGGCATCTGCACCGGAGCAAAAGTTACCCATTTCTCGCCGCCCTCTCCGCCTCAATCACTATGCGGAAATCCCGCAAAGTTCTTTAGGAGGATTAGGCAAACCCATAGCACGCCTCATCCTCGGTGTGGACAATCAGCTCACGATGCCGCACCTCGCCGTGATGGCCGATGATTACATGGAACGCGGGGGCAATGCTTTTGACACGGCATTTATTTACGGCGGCGGAATACAAGAGCGATTACTCGGAACGTGGATTCGCAATCGAGGCATTCGCGAAAAAGTCGTCGTGACCGTCAAAGGTGCCCACACTCCGTTTTGCACGCCGGAACATTTGCGCGAACAATTTGAGCAAAGTCTGGAACGCCTCGATACAGATTACGCCGATATTTATATGATCCATCGGGACAACCCAGATGTTCCGGCGGGGGAATTTGTGGATGTGCTGGATGAACTACGATCTGAGGGAAAAATGCGCCTTTATGGTGGCTCCAACTGGACCATGGAGCGACTTAACGAAGCCAATGCCTACGCGATAAAACACGGACGCGAACCCTTTCGTGTTGTGAGCAATAATTTCAGTCTCGCCCGCATGATCAATCCAATCTGGGATGGCGGGATCAGCTCCAAGGGTGCCGCGTGGCGCGAATGGTTTTTGCAAAATCAGGCCGCTCTCCTTGCTTGGTCGAGTCAGGCTCGCGGCTATTTTGCGCCTGACCGACTGTCCGGTACAGTGAGTGATGCGGAGTTGCTGCGCTGCTGGGATAGTGAGGACAACCGCGAGCGACGCGAGCGAGCGCAGACGTTGGCAAAAAAGAAGGGCATCAGTCCCTTAAATATCGCCTTGGCTTTTGTGCTAAATCAGCCCTTCCCCACCTTTGCATTAATCGGCCCACGAACCATCAACGAAACCCGCACCGCACTCGCCGGTGGGAATTTGCACCTTTCTCCCGAAGAACTGGCATGGCTTGATCTCGAGAAAGGAACATAGTAAAGGCGAGGCGATAAAATGGACTCTCGTCGGTAGCGAAGAAACAACTTTGAGCGTTCTGCAACAGCTGCCTTGGGGGGCACCTCGCTTTTTGTCCTCAACGCTGCATAATCTAATAGATTCGTTAGGACGTGGCGTTGAGGAGCGAACGGATTTGCTTTTGTAATTCTAAAGCTCGGAAACCGAAATTCATTAAGGCGACACTTGGTTCCCCACCGTAACGCTCGCGAAAGCGCATGGGAATTTGGGCATGACGCCAAGAACCGGCATCTTTGCGCAAAAGAACAGCTAAAGCGATGTTCGCTAAATGAAAATCATCGGGGATTCGCGTGAGATATTTTTCAAGATTCTGAGTCCGCATAAGGCGATAGGGAGAATTGGCATCAATACAATTTACCCCATGCGATAAAAAGAGCGTCAGGCGAAGTATCCTGCTGGCAAGTGCCCGACGCCAACCATCGTCCCGCTTTATACGATGACCATAGATAACATCATACTTTTCCCGTTCGCGCCAAAAGCGAAAAAAGTATTGGGGATCACACTGACCATCCGAGTCTATTTGAAAAATATAAGGAATATCCCGCCTACAGGCTTCCCGATAACCCGTGAGGCAGCTTTGCCCATGACCTACATTCGATTGATTATAGATCTCAAGGCGTTTCCCCAATTTCTGTTGAAGATGCTGAAGTATCGTTAATGTTTTGTCTGTCGAACCATCATTGATAACAAAGAAGGAAAAGTTTTCTGTCCAATTTTCAATTTCATGAAACCATTCTATAATAACTTTTCGAGCCGATGCCTGTTCGTTGTAAACAGGAACAACAATCATGAGTTCAGGCTTTGTTTCGAGCTTCATCGAAAGGAGCGACACGAAGGAACCTTCATAAAATTTTATGGAGTTTCTAAAGGCTCATTGTGGCGGGAAAAAACCGTGAAAGCATGAAGCTCTATAATGGGTGAAAATTGATTTTCTTTAATATAACGAACAGCGGCTCCGTGAGGATCATAGATATCAGGTTTACTCATAATAATAACATTCGGAGGAAACTTATATCGAATAAACTCCCATGAAGGTGCCTGCAGAGCCCATACAAAGCCGGGAGTATTTGTAAGAGTCACCGGAGTAGAATATACATACGCTGCAGCGGCATCGGCCAACCACCATACTTCTTTTTTTTGCTTTAGGGCGGCGGCTGCAATTTGGGATGCCCTTCGATAGTCTTCTTTGGCATGCCTTGGTGCCAATCTTAAATTAAGAGATGATGCCAACCATAGAATGGGAAGCAATACGGCGGTAGCTCGCCAAACTATAGATTTCTGCGTGACCGCCAAAATCAGCAAAGAAGATAGCCCTAAAATGACGGCTGGCATAAGAGGGATAAAATGGCGTGGTAGTGGGCGATTTCCTAACCATAAAAAGGCAACGGCTATCGTTAATATAGGGAGAGCCAACGCAACAAACCAAACTCCTAAAACCCTATAGTCAGGGCGTTTTTGAATAAATTGCCTAAGAGCAAACCATCCTAAGAGACTTAGGATTGCAGCCAGCGGAATAAGCAGAGGAAGGCTTTGCAGAAGCGGATGGAAAGGTGACACACGCATTTGAAGTTCCCCCGGGCCAAAGCCGGAAAACCCTAAAATTTCATAAGCCCAAAAGGGAATAACGAGCCATGAAAAGGGCGACGTATGATAACCATGCGCCGCAACACCCCATGTGCGCCAATAATAAAAAGCTACAATTAAGGATGATAGAACAAATAAAACGCCACCTAAAAGGAGCTGTACTCTGGTTCCTCCGGTAACCCGTATCCGTTGAGGTGCCAACAAAAGAGCCAAAAGAATAGCTCCGATAAATCCTCCACCCCAAATGACTCCTATCAGGCTGGAACTACAAAGAACAAGCACGGAAACGGCAAGAGTCGCCAACCACCAGAAAGGATAAAGAGGAGGACTCTCCTTGTGAGGATAGAGAAAGCGAATTAAGATAGCTAGGAGCCAGCATGAGGCGGCATAGAGCATGATATAAGGGCGCGTTTCATCAAGGTAAAGCCAGAGAAAGGGACTCACGGCTGCCAAAAGGCAAGCTGTGAGAGCGAATTTGGCCTGATGACGAAACAGCAAGAGAAATGCTAACTGCCCCAAGACAAACCAAGGAATGTTTGAGGCTCGCATGATCCACTCACCTGACCCAAAAAACTTATGCCATCCATAAAGATAGACTTCATAAAATGGCATTTGAATTACAGAACCTCCCACAACATGCGCGGTATGCCAGGCTTGAGTCGGAGTTTTGGCGGAAGCGACAATGACAGAGAGGGCTTCATCAATCCAATAACTTTGAGTCGTCATCGCAAAGCCGGCAACAATGGCCGATACAACACAGACAAGAAGTATCACTATCGGCGAAAGTGCCTGTGAGTCGTCGGTAGCTTGCGCCGTAGAGGGGGAATCTTGAATCATAGTTCGTAACTTGGTTATCTATAACTCATCCCGAATGTCCCACTTCGGCATCAAGAAAGGTCTTAAGAGCCTCAAGCCCACCTTTCTGTTGCGCCGAAACCGCAAGAAGTGGGACGACGGGAAACTCTTGAGCAAGACGTGGGAGGTTATCCACAGCTTCCGGCAAGTCGGTTTTGTTGGCAACCAAAGCCCAAGGTCGTCGCACAAGTAAAGGATCGTAAAGACGCAGCTCTTCACGGATTTTTTTCACGTCATCCACCGGATCGCGACCTTCGCTTCCCGCAGCATCTACGACCAACAACAAAGTACGACAGCGAACGATATGACGGAGAAAGTCATGCCCTAGCCCTACATCGCGATGAGCACCTTCAATAAGTCCAGGAATATCCGCGACCGTAGCACGACGAAATCCGGAGAAATCCACGACGCCCACCATGGGATGCAACGTGGTAAAAGGATAAGCGGCGACCTTGGGATGTGCGGCAGATAGAGCACCGAGCAATGTGGATTTTCCAGCATTGGGATACCCCACCAATCCCGTATCGGCAATCATGCGCATTTCGAGGAAAAAGTAACCCTCGTCGCCGGGGGTTCCTTCCGTAAATTGCCGAGGCGTACGATTGCGCGAGCTTTTGAAATGAATGTTCCCACGCCCCCCCCGCCCGCCTTGGCAAAGCAGAAACTCCATGCCATCCGCATCAAGGTCCACCAACAACTCAAGCTCCGCAGGATCAATTTTACGCCGTTTGCGCGGCCCCTCCTCTTCCTCAGAAAAATCCATAGGGTCACGCACCTCGGGAGGTGGAAGCCGATAAATCAAGGTACCAACAGGAACAGGAATCATTTTATCCGGCGCCGACCTCCCATATTTTTGCTTGCCCATGCCTTTCCCGCCGCCCTTCGCACGAATGATGGGTTCGTAATAAAGATTCACCAAATTATCGATCTGCCCATCCGCACGCAACACCACACTCCCGCCATCCCCGCCGTCTCCGCCATCAGGTCCCCCCTTGGGCACAAATTTCTCACGGCGAAAACTTGCACAGCCACTACCGCCATCACCCGCCTTGGCAAAAATTCGAATTTGATCAATGAACATAGCTCATAAAAATCCCGATACGTTTCTACGCGGAGGTCTCTTCGCCGCCTTCCTCAGCTTCCTCAGCTTCCTCACTTTTCGCCCGAGTTTCTTCCAATTGTTTCAGCGCATCGCTGGCATCCTCCACTTCCTCCAGCACCGCACGACTCACAAAGATCGGCGCATGTTGCTGAATCGCCATAGCAATGCAATCACTCGGTCGTGCATCTAGTTCGATGATCTTGCGCTGATGCAGCTCATTTTCTGCCGTGACAATGAGACGCGCATAAAACGTGCTATTCTTAACATCATTGATGATGGCGCGTTCCACCTTCGCACCAAAAGCCGCCAAAATATGCGCCATCAAATCATGCGTCAAAGGCCGCTCTTTCTGCGTCTCCGCAAGAAACATATTGATGGCATGCCCCACGGTGGCGTCCACATAGATGACAAAAGTTTTTTCGTGAGGGCCAAGAAACAACGCCGCACCATTGGCTGTGGGCACAACGGCTTTAAGCTGAACGGGAATGACCTGCTGTTGAGGCATACTGAAACATAAACGCGCATGCCCTAAAAAATCCAGTGACAAAACACGTTGGCGTTTCCGCGCTCGCACTTCGCTAAAAAAAACCTCACAGTGCGGTTATGGACCAATTCCTGCATACGATATGGCAATTTGCCGGTGCGCATTGGAATCATGCCATCGAAATCGTCCTGCTCGCCATTCTCATCTACTACGCCTACCTCTACTTTCGAGGTACACCCGGTGCTAAAATTCTCGTGGGTCTCGTTGTCCTTGTTATCACGCTCACCCTTGCCTCACAGCTTCTCCAATTGCACGTGATCGCCTGGGTTCTTCGCAGCTTTTCGGTCTTCCTCGCCATCGCCCTCGTTGTCATTTTCCAACCAGAACTACGCCGCGCCCTCACCGAGTTGGGCAGTCGCCATTTCTTCCGGCCTGTGTTGCAAAAACAGGAATCCATTGATCTGATGGCTGACACCGTTTTCGATCTCGCGCGTCGTCAATTTGGCGCGATCATTGCCATTGAGCGGGACATCAGCATCCAGCAATTTGCTTCGACAGGAGTTGAAATAGACGCCGTATTTTCCAAGGAACTTATTGCCACCATTTTTCATCCTAAAACCGTTTTGCACGATGGGGGCGTGATTGTTCAAAATGATCGCATCACGGCTGCGGCCTGTATTTTTCCCCTCACGCCCCGCGAAGACCTTGATCGTAGCCTTGGGTTGCGCCATCGCGCCGGATTGGGAATCACCGAGGAATCGGACGCCATCGCAATCCTTGTTTCCGAGGAAACCGGCCATGTCTCCATTTGCCATCGCGGCCTCCTCGAACGTAATCTCAACATAGACCGCTTTCAGCGACGACTAAGCCAACTTCTCTTACTCGAAAAATATGAAGCAGATTCTCCTGCACAATTGGAAAATTAAGCTCACCTGCCTCCTGTTGGCATTCGTTGTGTGGATCGTCATTGAACACGGATTCGTCAATCCTCCTGCGGAAAGACATGGTTCTACGGTCAACCGCTTCCTCAAATGAAGCGTCAGTTTTTTGGGACAGATGGAATTCGCGGGCGCGCAGGAGTCCATCCCATCACACCGGAATTTACGGAAAAGCTGGGTCGTGCCGCAACGCACATTCTTGCAGCAAATACCACGTCACAATCACGTCCTACGATAGCCATAGGGCGCGACACACGCGGCTCTGGCCCGCAGATCGAAGAGGCTTTAGCCACCGGCATTGCAGCGGCAGGTTGTGACGTCATTCTCCTCGACGTTCTCCCCACACCAGGCGTTGCCACCTACGTGGAAGATCATGGCCTTACTGCCGGTGCGGTCATTTCCGCGTCACACAATCCTGCACACGACAATGGAATTAAATTTTTCTCCGGTGCGGGGTGTAAATTATCCGACGACATCGAAGTAGAAATAGAACGCGAAATTAACGCTCCCACAGCTCCCAGAATCACTCAGGGCACTATCAAAACCGCTTCCGAGGCGACTACGGGTTATGTAGATCACGTTTTGCGATCGCTACCGGCGAATTTCAATCTCCACGGCCTGCGTGTTACGGTGGACTGCGCGAATGGAGCTTCCTTTGAAGCCACGCCAAATGCCTTGCGTCGCCTTGGTGCTGACATTCAAGTTTTCCATGCGACTCCAGATGGTCAGAACATCAATCTTCACTGCGGCAGCATGGTGCCTCATGAAATTAAACGACTCGTCCAAGAAACTTCTGCGCACGTTGGACTCGCCCATGATGGCGATGCGGACCGCGTGTTACTCTGCGATGAAAAAGGAAACACGTTGGATGGTGACGAAATCCTCGCCCTTGCGGCATTAGAACTCCTGCGACGCGGCGAGCTGGCGCATGAAACACTCGTTGCCACCGTCATGAGCAATCTTGCACTTGACGAAATCATCGAAAACGCAGGAGGGCGCGTCATTCGTACCGCCGTGGGTGATCGTTACGTTATGGAAGCTATGCGTGCGGGAGGATTCACCCTCGGAGGAGAGCAAAGCGGACATATTATTTTTGCACGTTACGGACTTTGCGGCGACGGCCTGCTCGCGGCTTTGCAGATTTTGCGCATCCTTGTTGAAAGCGGAAAACCCCTCAGCGAACTTCGGCAAGTCTTGAAAAAATATCCTCAAGCCCAGCGTCATCTCGTCGTTTGCTCCAAGCCTCCGCTGGAAACTCTGCCCGAAGTTTGCGCGGCTATCCGCAACGCCGAAGCCGCTATTGCCCCACGTGGGCGCGTTCTTGTGCGGTATAGCGGAACGGAATCTCTCCTGCGTATTCTTATCGAGGCTCGTGCCGGAACGCCCATTGAACATCACGCAGATGCCATTGCTTCCTGCGTGCAGGCAGCCATTGGCGCTTAAACGCCGATCCAGTCACGGTAGCGAATCACACGACGCTCCACGGCCGCTTCGGTTGCCAAACGCAAAGCCTGTTCTCGAATTTTTTTATACTCCCAATCGGGCGGATGAAGCCCAAGTCGAGCAAGCGGATGCGACTGCAAGCGAGCGGCCCAAAAAGCATTCCACACAAGACTCACCGTCCGACGCCATCCATGACGAACGCTATAAACCAAAGATTGCGAAGGCGTCCATTTTCCATCGCGCAAATCAAGAAATCCTCCCAGTCGCGTCGTATAAGTGAAGTCCTCGTCCTTCGCCGCCCGCTCCGCTTCCGCCCCCAAGAGCCACGCCGGCGCAATAAATCCCCGCAGCTCAGCACCAGCATCCTCCAGCATCTGTCTCCCCTCGCCCATGCGTCGCCGTGCCTCCGCATAATTCAAATCAAAAAACTCTCCCTCCCCCGCCGTATAACGCTCCGTGATGAGACGGCACTTCCAATCATCATCCGCCCCCGCTTCGCGCCAATGATAAAACCCATGCAACACCACTTCGTGTCCGGCAGATTGTTGATCACGCAGCCATGATTGAAAATCCGCATTTTCCGACACGGTTCCACGGCGATGATGATCAGGAATTACGAGCAGCGACGTCGCCCTAATTCCCACCACCGCAAGATCACGAAGCATCGCCTCACTTGCCTCCCATGTATGCGGACTGACATCGTGCAAAGATACCGCTAATGCAAAGTTTTTCGCCCCCGTCATTTGAACTTCCCCTCAAACATGGTAATCGTTCATTATCGTGAGTTCTGTGCCGCCTGACAATCCTAACCAACCAAAAGACAACCGCCCCGGCGGTGAACCAAACGAACCGCAATTCAACTGGCGTGGGCTTCTGCTCTTCGCCATTGCCTTCGCCCTCATCGGCGGCGTCTTTCTTTTCCGCGAAGGCAATATGGCACAGACGGACGACTTAACCTATCCGCGATTTTCGGAATTATTAGCCGAAGGAAAAATCGTCTCCACGGCAGATCGCCCGCTTGAACTTGTTGTTGAGGAAAATCGAAACACGCAAACGCTCTCGGGTTACTACCGCAAAACGATTGCGGCGACCGAAACCACCAAAGCCGAAGAACGCGTCGTGCCCTTTAAGACGCCTGTCTTTATGGCTTTTAATGGTCAGGCACTCGAAAC
Organism: Chthoniobacterales bacterium; assembly: GCA_021463515.1. GTDB lineage: Bacteria > Verrucomicrobiota > Verrucomicrobiia > Chthoniobacterales > JACTMZ01 > JACTMZ01. The sequence continues at coordinate 20,409 of JAJTYZ010000088.1, forward strand.
ACAGCTGAAAGAAGCCGGCATCACGCCATCCGTTCGCGCCGAATCCAATCTTCTCACAACAACACTCCTCGGCTTTCTGCCGATTGCGATATTTCTCATCCTTCTTTATTTCATCTTCCGCTCACAAATTCGCATGGCAGGACGCGGAGCAATGAATTTCGGAAAAAGCAAAGCCCGCATGATGGCCCGCGAAAAAAATCGCATTACCTTCAAAGATGTCGCCGGCGTTGAGGAAGCGAAGGAAGAAGTTTCCGAACTCGTGGAATTCCTCAAAGACCCGAAGAAGTTTCAAAAGCTGGGCGGACGTATCCCCAAAGGCGTTCTCATGGTCGGCCCTCCCGGCACAGGGAAAACACTCCTTGCCCGCGCCATCGCCGGTGAAGCTGACGTTCCATTTTTTACCATCAGCGGCTCGGACTTCGTCGAAATGTTCGTAGGCGTCGGTGCCTCCCGCGTGCGTGATATGTTTGAGCAAGGAAAGAAAAGTGCGCCCTGCTTGGTCTTTATTGACGAAATTGACGCCGTGGGGCGCCATCGTGGACACGGCATGGGAGGCGGACATGACGAACGCGAGCAAACGCTCAATGCGCTCCTCGTCGAAATGGACGGCTTCGACGCGCAAGATGGCGTTATTATTATCGCCGCAACGAACCGGCCCGACGTTCTTGATCCGGCTCTTCTACGTCCGGGACGCTTTGATCGGCAGGTAACGGTCAGTTTGCCTGATGTGCGTGGACGCGAAGAAATCCTCAAAGTTCACATTCGTAAAGTCAAAGTCGCTGACACCGTGAATCTCGCCGTCATTGCGCGAGGAACTCCCGGCTATTCCGGCGCAGAGCTTGCGAACGTCGTCAACGAAGCCGCTCTCCTTGCCGCTCGCCGAGGGCTTAAGGCCATTACGACTCACGAACTTGAAGAAGCCCGTGACAAAGTTCGCTGGGGCAAAGAACGCCGCAGCATGGCCATTAGCGAGAAAGAAAAGGAAAACACCGCCTACCACGAAGCTGGACACGCCTTGCTTCTCGAACTTCTCGAACACACAGAGCCTCTGCATAAAGTCACCATCATTCCTCGTGGCCCTTCCCTTGGCTCTACCATGTGGCTACCCGAAGAAGACAAATACACCGTGCGCCGTAACGAACTTCTGGATCAACTCGTCGTGATCATGGGCGGACGTGTCGCCGAAGACATCGTGTTTGGCGATGTGACAAGCGGTGCCCGTGGGGACATCAAGCAAGCCACCGGAATGGCACGCAAAATGGTTTGCCAATGGGGCATGAGCGACAAGCTGGGTATGATCGAATACGGCGAGGGTGACGAACATCTTTTCCTCGCCCGTGATTTTGGGCGAATGCGCGATTACAGCGAAGCTACCGCACAGGCCATTGATCAGGAAGTCAAATTGCTCATTGATGAAGCCTACCGCCGTGCAAAAGAACTCCTCACCGCCCACCGAGAACAACTCAACCTCATTGCCAAGGCACTGTTAGAGTTTGAGACGCTCGAAGGCTCGCAAATTCGCGACATCATTGGACATGGAGAAATGAAAAACCCTCCTACCCGCGATCCTCAGCCACCCCCACTTCCACCGGCGGACAGCGTGCCCAAGAATGACGCCAAAGGCGATGATCCTCTCACGGGAGACCTCACGCCATTGCCTGCGTGAGCAACGGGGCTTTTACTCTTACGCATCCGGTTCACGCATATTCTTTTTGGGAGCACAGGCGAGACGTCTATGCCCCTAGATTTTTTGGAAAATAGTTTTGCTACCTCGCTGCAATTACATAATCGCCCCAACGGCACTCCCAGCAGTTAAACTGCGGCGGGGGCGTTCACCACGATTTCGGCACGCCTTAAAGCCACGGGATTTCCTAGGGTGTCGCCCACGGGGCATTTTTGCTCCACGAAATTGAGAAACTCCTGAAACTTTTCGGGTGCCTCCTCGCTGTCGAAAATAAACTTGTAACGAATGTCAGAAAATCCGGGACGCACATTGGATTTATCGAAAAATCCATCTAGATCAATATCCCCTTCCAATTCAATTTGAAGACGCTCAAAGCGGATGCCGAATTTTTGGGCATAGACGACGGCAACGACGGATTGGCAGGCACCGAGGGCACCGAGAAGAATTTCTACCGGATTCGCACCGCTATCCGTTCCGCCCAGCTCCGGTGGTTCATCCGCAATGATCCGGTGATGCCTTGCTTGAATCTCCACCCGTGTCCCATTGCCCGGATGTGTTGTCGTGACTTGAAAGGTTTGTTTCGCCATAAAAAAGAGGCGTATGATTTAGAAAACTGACAGTTAGGGCGAGCCTAATTTGCGAAATGATGCACATGGCGGTGAGGGAGGGATTCGAACCCTCGGAAGCCTTTTGGACTTCGGCGCTTTAGCAAAGCGCTGCTTTCGACCACTCAGCCACCTCACCCTTGAAGTACAACGATGCCAACGAAGCCAGAAAACGTCAATGCTAAGCCAACGACACACCCGTTTCTCCAATTTTCATATCCCCAAGTCTTGCTTAACGGCAGCGAAGGCGGTCAAAGTTTTTTCTAAATCTTCCATGGTATGTGCTGCGGAAACTTGGGTGCGAATGCGGGCGCGACCTTGCGGGACGACAGGATAACTAAATCCAATTACGTACACACCACGCTCTAGCATGGCATCCGCAAAACATGTGGCTAACGCCGCGTCGCCGAGCATGACAGGACAAATGGGATGCGTTCCAGGGAGAACTTCCAATCCAACAGATTCGAGGCCTTGACGAAAAAAGCGTGTGTTTTCTTCGAGACGATCGCGAAGGGCGGTTGACGCTGTGAGAAGTTCTAAGGCTTTAATCGAGCCGCCGACAATGGCGGGAGCCAAGGTATTGCTGAACAAATACGGGCGCGAGCGCTGACGTAAAAGGTCCACGATTTCTTTCCGTCCGGCCACGTAACCCCCACTGGCCCCTCCCAAAGCTTTGCCCAGCGTCCCGGTGAGAATATCCACACGATCCATCACGCCACACGCCTCGTGAGTTCCCCTGCCCTTCGCCCCGACGAATCCTACAGCGTGAGAATCATCCACCATCACCAAGGCTTCATAGCGATCGGCAAGATCACAAATGCCATCAAGCTGCGCAAGGTAACCATCCATCGAGAATACTCCATCGGTCACAATCAGCTTAAACCGCGCTCCTGACGCAGCCTGCAATTGTCGCTCCAAGTCTTCGAGATCGTTGTTGGCATAGCGATGGCGCTGCGCTTTGCAAAGCCGGACGCCATCAATAATGCTCGCATGATTGAGCGCATCGGAAATCACCGCATCCTCTGCGCCTAACAAGGTTTCAAACACTCCCCCATTGGCATCAAAACACGAGCTGTACAAAATGGTATCCTCCGCCCCTAAAAATTCGCTCAGGAGCAATTCGAGTTCTTTATGAGGTTGCTGCGTTCCGCAAATAAAGCGCACGGACGCCAATCCATAACCCCAGCGGTCAATAGCATCTTTCGCGGCGGCGGCGACCTCCGGATTCTGCGCCAAGCCAAGGTAGTTGTTGGCACAAAAGTTGAGCACCGGCTCCCCATCCTTCACGCGAATCAACGTCCCTTGCGGTGTCGTGATGACGCGTTCATCCTTAAAGGTCCCCGCAGAGCAAATACCCTCCAGCTCGGACAACAAATGCGCACGATATTGCGAAGTCATAAAATTAAGCCGTACTCCAATCGAGAATGACCTTGCCAGATTTTCCGGTCATCATCACCTCGAAGCCTTTTTCAAAATCAGCGAACGGAAAGCGATGGGTTATGGCCGGGCGAATGTCCAATCCACTTTGCAACATCGTCGTCATCTTATACCACGTCTCATACATTTCTCGTCCGTAAATTCCCTTAATCGTGAGCATATTGAAAATCACTGTATTCCAATCAATGGGCAAGGAGCCGGACGGGATTCCGAGCAGAGCTACTTTACCGCCATGGCAGAGATTTTCGATCATGGAACCTAAGGCAGAAGGATTCCCCGACATTTCTAAACCCACATCAAACCCTTCTTTCATGCCCAATGATTTTTGCACATCGGCAATGTTTTCCTTCGCGACATTCACCGCGAGAGTGACACCCATTTTGCGAGCAAGTTCGAGGCGGTAGTCATTTACATCGGTCACAACCACAAACCGCGCTCCTGCATGTCGCACCACAGCGGCAGCCATAATTCCAATCGGCCCCGCGCCGGTGATGAGAACATCCTCTCCCTACACATCAAACGAAAGCGCGGTATGCACTGCATTTCCCAATGGGTCAAAAATTGCCGCCACATCCAAATCCACATCCTCGCGGTGATGCCAGACATTGGTCATGGGAACGCTGATGTATTCCGCAAAAGCACCTGGACGATTCACACCAATGCCCTTCGTATCGCGGCAAAGATGACGTCGCCCCGCCAAGCAATTCCGACAACGCCCACATACCACATGTCCCTCGGCACTGACCAAATCACCCACGCGAAAATCGGCGACATTTGATCCAATTTCCACGATGCGGCCTACAAATTCATGACCCACCACCATCGGCACCGGAATCGTCCGTTGCGCCCAATCATCCCATTGATAAATATGCAAATCCGTCCCACAAATTCCCGTGCGCTCCACACGGATTAACACATCATTGATGCCGACAGCAGGAATAGGAACATCCTGCAATGTCAATCCACGCTCTGCTTCCGCTTTCACCAAGGCTTTCATTTCGGCCAACCATAACGCGAAGTACAAACAAGAAACAAGGTTACTCCCTCGCACAAAAAGAGGAAGGAGAAGGGCGGGTGATCGTAAGCCGGATTCTGTCGAGTGACCGAAGTCACCGGGCGGTCATTTCTCTCATTTTGCTGACGCGAAACGTCCCGCCGAAGCAGGATGCGACTAATACCCGGAATGTGTCTCGCTTGCGCGAAGCGGCCGAGGCAGGCCAGCATTCCTGTTCTGTCTTGCACCGCACGGGGTTTATCATGCCCCTTCGATTACTCTCAGGGCGGTGGGCTCTTACCCCGCCATTTCAACCTTACCCTCCGCAAGCGGAAGGCGGTATATTTTCTGCGACACTATCCGTGACGACGAACTTACGCTCATTGTCCCCGTGCTTGCGCACGGCGTGCTACCTCGAGGTGTCCGGACTTTCCTCTACGTGAATAAATCACGCAGCGACCGCCGACCACCCGCCAGCAAAAGGCTACAAGCGGACGCCCTTCATCGCAACTCTCCCGAGATGAAACAATCCAAGCAGGTTCTCTCCCGCTACGAATAAAAGCATGACCCAACCACAGAGAACACACAAAGTTTGGCATGGATCAATCGGAGCGTGACAAACACGTTCATTTACGCGACCCAATCATCATGCGATCCGGCCCATCACTCCCAGCAAAGAAGGCTTTGGATCGTACGTTGGGCATCATTATGGGGGGCGGTGCGGGAAAGCGCTTGTTTCCACTCACCAAGGATCGCTCCAAGCCGGCGGTACCTCTCGGTGGAAAATACCGCCTCGTGGACATCCCCATCAGCAACTGCCTCAACTCCGGCGTGCGAGGAATTTTTATCCTCACGCAATTCAACAGTGCCTCTCTGCACCAGCACATCAATGGCACTTACAAATTTGACATCTTCAGCTCCGACAGCTTCGTAGAACTTCTCGCCGCGCAGCAAACACCTACGGGAGCGGGTTGGTATCAGGGCACGGCGGATGCCGTTCGTCAAAATCTGCGCTATTTTCTCGAAAAGCCCTGTGACTATTTTCTCATTCTTAGCGGCGATCAACTTTATCACATGGATTTCCGCGAATTGATGGCGGGGCACATCGAATCCAAGGCGGACCTTACCATCGCGACGCTTCCGGTGGAGCGCAAAGACGCCGAGGGTTTTGGAATCATGCACACGAATGCGCAGAGAAAAATCACGCGCTTTGTGGAAAAGCCACGGGACTCAAAAGTTTTGGAAAGTTTGCGTATTCCCCCCGCTCTTCTCACGGAACTCGGCCTGCCTGCGGATGCGGAACGCTACCAAGCCTCCATGGGAATCTATCTTTTTAATCGTGATATTTTGACGCGTTGTTTGGACAACGACTTTGATGATTTCGGAAAACACGTGATCCCCAAAGCCATTCGTGATCACGAAATTCATGCGCACATTTTTCAAGATTACTGGGAGGACATCGGAACGATTCGTGCGTTTTTTGAGGCCAATCTCGACTTGGCGGAAATAAAACCATCCTTCAGTTTCTATCGCACGGATGCCCCCGTGTTTTCGCGACCGCGTTTCTTGCCTGCAAGTAAAGTCAACAGTGCCTCCATCCGCCGTGCTGTTGTTTCCGATGGTTGCATCATCACCGACGCCAGTCTCGACCGCTGCGTCGTGGGAATCCGCAGTGTGATTGAAAGCGGGGCGGTTCTCAAAAATGTCGTGATGATGGGGGCCGATTTTTACGAAACACCTTCGACGCTGCCGCCGAATATTCCGCCCATCGGCATTGGGCGTAACACCACAATTCAGGATGCTATCGTAGATAAAAATGCACGCATCGGTGAACGCGTCGTCATTAGCCCCAATGGTAAACCTTCCGAGATGGATGCCGAAAATTATTTTATCCGCGACGGCGTCGTTATCATTCCCAAAAACGCTGTCGTTCCTGACGGCACGTGGATATAACTTTCACCCTTCACACCCATGACATCCCCCAACTTCGGAGCCTCTTCCACTCCCGCGCTTCACACGCAAAAAATCAAACCCATCGTCTATTTTATCGGCATTATTGCCGCTCTTGCCGGACTCCTTTTTGGCCTCGATATCGGCGTCATTTCCGGAGCGCAGCAATTCATTGAAAAGGAGTTTCACATTGGCGATCAGCAAATCGAATTAATTGTCAGTGCCCTGCTTTGGGGTGCGGTATTTGGCACATTCATTAGCGGAATTTTATCCCGGCATCTCGGTCGTCGGCGCACCATGCTTACGAGTGCGCTCATCTTTGTGGCGGGTTCCTTGGCGTGTGCCTTTGCCCCGGGTGAGTACTCGCTTATTGCCGCCCGTTTTTTTCTCGGTATTGCCGTCGGAATTGCCTCCTTCACCGCTCCGCTTTACCTCGCCGAAGTGTCTCCCCAGGCCGTGCGCGGCTCGATGATTTCGATGTACCAATTGATGATTACAATCGGCATCCTCCTCGCCTTTTTAAGCAACACCTGGCTCGCCTCCTACGCCACATTTGGAGGTGTCACGGGTGGTCATTGGCGCGTCATGCTTGGCATTATCGCCATCCCTGCTGCCATCATGTTTCTCGGCGTTCTCTTTCTCCCCGAGAGCCCGCGTTGGTTATTTCTTGCCGGTCGCAAGGAGGACGCTGTGGCAGTTTTTAAGCGAATGCAACTGGCAGAAAGCGAAATCGCCGCCGAAGTTCACGACATCGAAGAAAGCACCAAAATTAAACAAAGTGGATTTCAAATGCTTTTCCAAAATGCAAATTTTCGCCGCGTCATTGGCTTAGGAATTGGCCTGCAAATTATTCAGCAGCTCACCGGCATCAATGTCATCATGTATTACGCGCCGAAAATTTTTACCTTGGCCGGCTTTGCGAGTGTGAGCGGGCAAATGTGGGGGACAGTCGTGGTGGGCATTACCAACATGTTGGCGACATTTATTGCCATCACGCTCGTGGATCGCCTCGGACGCAAGCCCATCATGTATGCGGGTTTTATCGTGATGGGCTTGGCCTTAATGACAGTCGGCTTCCTTTTCAACGCCGATATTGCCAAGCATCCGAATTTGGGATTTCCAGCCATTGGCGCACTGCTAGTTTTTATCATTGGCTTCTCCATGAGCGCAGGGCCCATTGTATGGATTATTTGCTCGGAGATTTATCCACTTACGGGGCGTGATGTGGGCATCACATTTAGCACGGCGACCAACTGGCTCACCAACGCCATCGTCGGCATGACTTTTCTAACGATGCTTTCCACGCTGGGCGGGGGTAACACCTTCCTGCTCTACGGAGGCATGAACATTCTATTCATCATTTTCTTCTTCCTCTTTGTGCCGGAAACAAAGGGTGTTTCGTTAGAATCTATCGAACAAAAACTCCTCGCAGGAACATCGCTAAAACGCCTTGGAAAATAACCCAGCTTGTCAAAGCTCACTCCGTGATAGTCACGGGCGTCCCCTCCCCTACACGTTGATAAACCAAGGACGCAATATCTCGCGGCAGGCGCACCGTTCCATCGGTTGTTTTATAGCCGGGTAATCGTCCGGCATGAATGAAAACTCCCTCCGGCTCCAAACGCATCACAAATTGGGCGGGGGCAATTCGGAACACGGTGCCGCTCAGTGCAGAATCAATTTTTGAACTAACCCCCGCTTGCACCACGCGTCCCTCACGATCCACAAAGTCGCCATAAAGATTAGAACGACGCTCGGGGAATTTTTCCGCGATTTTGAAATTTCCCGTCGGGGTGAAGTGCGGTCGTCTGCCCGAGGAAATCGGCATATCAATGGCCACTTCGCCATCCACCATCAACTGCGCTCGCTGACTCCCCAGCGAAATGACGAGACTGGTATTCTCATGCGTGGCGCGAGCGAGCAGCTGTTGAACGACTTTGGGCGGCTCCTGAATGGCAATCAATCGAGGTGTCAGCGATGTTGCAGTGTCCTCCGCAAAGGCCCCCTTCGCTGCAAAAAGGATGGCGAGCACGAGGATTAGTCCGTAACGTGAAAAACTTCCCATGTGATGCAACCTAGGGTTCCAGTCGCCAATTTCAACCCCATTTGCTCCCGACTGCGGAGGAGTATTTCACGTTTTTTGATCTTCATCCTCATCCTCATCTGTGCATCCTTGTTGACGGGAACTCTGACCCATGCCGCGCCTACCAAAGATTTTCGCCGTAAGCCCATCGCCCCAGAGGTAAAAACAAAAGTTCTTCGAGGCCGCAAAATTGTCATTCGCCTCCCGGGCGTGGAATCCAACGGCAATCCTATTCGCTACGAAATCGTGACATCTCCTAGATCAGGAAAACTCTCCTCCCTCGAACAACCCGATCCCAACCGCCAAGGCCACGGCTTTGTCACCTACACACACGGCGATGATGAAGAGTCCATCGTGGATGAGTTCCAATACCGCGTGGTGACGCCCATCAACGGCCTTACGTCTTCCCCCGGAAAAGTGACAGTTCTTATCGTAGATTTGCCACCACAGCTCGGTACCGAAAGCTCTCTCTTCTTTTCTGCTTTTGTCGGGGAATCTGCAGCGGCCTCCCTTGCGCTAACGAACATTGGGGGCGGAATTCTGCATGGTACCGTGCGTGTGCGCCCTCCGTTTTATCTCGATTCGGAGGGAGCCTTTGAACTGCCTCGAGGGCAGAGCACCAATATCGCTCTGCGCTTCACACCAACAGAAACCGGATTAACGGCACCGGAAAAAATTCAGCCCACCCGCGAAGACCTCAGCACATCCATCACAATGCGCGGCGAAGGAACGGCACCTTTTGCCGTTAAAACAACATCCGAAAAACTTAATCTTAAAGCCGATGACTCCCGCTCTCTCGCCGTGGAGGTCGTGAATCTCTCCACCCAACCTCAAGAAATTTCCGTTGCCGTGGACCCTCCCGAACTTCTTGAAAATATTCCCGCTTTTCCCCTCGCACCCGGAAAATCCCAGGAAATTTCTCTTCATATTCCTTCTGCACGAAAAAGCGCAGCGGAAAACTTTACGGTTGTCTTCTCCAACTCCGTCTATTCTCTTCGGCGCAACTTTTCTGCGCCGGCAGTTCCTGCGCGCTTGGAAATTAGAACGCCGGAGCTTGATTTCACCCAGGAACGAGAAGCCACGCTCGTCGTAGAAAATCGTGGTGGCGTGGACGGCGATTTTTCCATCACTCTCCCCGTAGGACTTAATGCCATCGAAGGAGCAGCCACCTTTAACATTGCTCCGGGCCATGAAAAGGCGATCCGCCTTCGTCTAAAAACAAAGAATGATGAAATGCCACCGACCGAATTGCATGTCATCA
>JAJTYZ010000089.1 GCA_021463515.1 Chthoniobacterales bacterium
ATCAAAATATTCCATGAGGAAGTAGCCGCGCTCCGGATTGTGAAAAATGACCCGTGGAATGGCTCCGGGCAGAATGTTGGCCAGCGTATCGTAGAACGCAAATTCAGTTTCATTGCGCGAGGTGTCTACCAGCCATTCCTCGGCGACCCGCAGGCGCTCAAGTGCCCGCTTGAAGACAAATTGGCGCCGTCCTTGTTCGATGCGATAAATTTCACAAGATACTCCGCCTGTCAGCGGGGTTATCACGACCGGTCCTGGTTCGAGTTGGCCATCGGCACGCAAAGTTTCCTCGATTCGAGTTTCGTTGGTCATCGAACATCCCAAAATCGCCTGTCGCACCCCCATTGAAAAGAATGAAAATGCGCCAGCTCATGCACGATAGTGGAATTCACAGCGCGTAGGATGATGATCTGCTTGGTGTTGGTTCTTGCGGCAACTATCACCCGCCTCAGGCAATACCGTTAACTTAACGACTTTTTAACCAGTAGAGTAGAGAAGGAAGTCACGGGGTGACAGGACGAGCCCTTTGACCGCTGACTTCACAACAATGCCTCCGGCGATGGCGCCGGAGGCGACACCCGAGGCGGGTGTGGTACCCCTCTCGGAAACTGCCTCGGCGGTTACTATGCCCGAATGACGGCGGACAGATCGTGTATCCGGCTCCACGGAACTACGTCCACCGTTTCCCTATTTTGCGTCTGTTGGCCGCCATACAGCAGAAATCCACGACCTACCACATGTCTGGCTATGGACTGGAATTTTTTCAGATTCTCGAAAAAATCTCCGGCTACGGTCTGGCCGGATTTGATTTCGATGGGAAGCAGTTTGTCGGCCTTTTCCATCAGCACATCAACCTCATGGCCTTTGCTGTCCCTCCAGAAATAAAGGTTGGATTGCAGGGCGTGATTGAAGCGGCATTTCAAAAGTTCCGAGACAACCCATGTCTCAAAAAGCTGGCCTCGCGCCGGATGAATCGCCAGTTGCCCGGTGGTCTGAATATTCAACAGCCAGGCCGCAAGACCGGTATCATAAAAATAGAGCTTCGGTGATTTGATTAGGCGCTTGTTGAAGTTTTTATGATGCGGCGCAAGCAGGCGAATAATATAGCTGGATTCCAGCACGGAAATCCACGTTTTGGCGGTATTGTGAGTAATGCCGCAATCGGCGGCCAGACCAGATAGATTCAAATGCTGTCCGGTGCGTGCAGCACACATGCGGACAAACCTTTGGAATGTGCCAAGATCGCGCACATTGATGATCTGCCGCACATCCCTTTCCACATAACTATCCACATAGTTGCCATACCAGATGGACGGCTTCAAATCGCGATCGTAAATCGGCGGATACAATCCTTTGAAAAGAAGCTCTTCAAGAGTTTCCGGTGCCCGTTTCGCCTTCTGCAATTCATGCAGGCTGAACGGCAGCAAGGAGATTTTCGCAACCCGTCCGGCGAGGCTTTGTGAAACGCCAGAAAGCAGCCCGAATTGCTGCGGCCCGGTCAGGATAAACTGCCCCATTTTTTTATCCGCATCCAGCCGGGATTGGAGGTAGGAAAAAAGATCGGGGCAACGCTGGACTTCATCCAGAATAGCCCCGTCCGCATAGCGGCTTAAAAATCCGCACTGTCGTTGGAAAGGTACCAGAAATCGGAAGGCTGGTAACTTTTTATTCAAACTCCTCTTGTCATTTCAAATTATAATTATAACCTTAAGCAGCTCTATTATGAACCTCAGAACGATTTCAGTCGTTGCTTTGAGCAATCGCGATTTTGATTCCTTGAAAGAAAAAATTGCGGAGGCGGCACGCTGGGTGGAACTGGCAGGAGCTCAAGGAGCGGAACTGGTCGTTTTGCCGGAACATTTGAGCCGTTACGGCGGGGATGGCGCAGGAAATCCACGGGCGCGGTCTTTTGAGGAGCTTGTCGTAGAGGATTGGCGCGAAGAAATGCGTCCACTGGTCGAGGTGGCAGAGCGGCTGGGAATTTACGTAACCGTGCCGGTGATTCACCAGCGGGAAGGGCGGATTTTTAATTCGCTGATTCTCGTTTCGCCGGAAGGCCGGGATGTGTGGACGTATGATAAAATTTCCCCGACACCGGAAGAACTCGATAAAGGCGTGACACCGGGCGAGACCAGTTTTTATGACTGGAAGGGCGTGAAACTGGGCGGAGCGATTTGTTTTGACACCTGTTTTCCGGAAAATCTGGAACAGCAAGCGCAGGAGGGTGTACAGTTGTTTCTTGTCCCGTCGTTGTGGCCCGGAGGGAGTCAGTTGAATCATGTTTGCAAGCTCTGCCATACGCGAATGGCACTGGCTTATCCTGCGTGGAGCCGGATTATTGATATAGATGGCGAGGATGTCGTCGCGGGCGGATATCGTCAGGAGAGTCTGCGGTTTGGTTTTGGCGCACCGGTTTATACGGCGACGCTGAATTTTGATCGGGTCGCGCTTTATGGAAACCATAATCAGGGAAAAATGGCGGCGGTTCTCGGAAAATACGGCAGACGTGTCCGCGTGACGTTCGATCAGGAAAATTGTCTTTGGTTTCTGGAGTCCCGCGACCCTGCCTTGGCAGAACAGAGTATCATTGCCGAGTTTGAACTTATTTCCGCACGCGATTATTTTGAATACTGTAAACACCGCATTAAGGACGCAAAATTATGACACCCATCAGTTTGCAACACTCACGCGGCTTCACCATGCTCGAAATACTGGTCAGTCTGGGGATTGCCGTCGTTTTAGCGATATTGATTTTCGCCGGAATCAATACCGTAAGGGAAGCTTCCGAGCGGGCGAAATGCGCCGGTAATTTACGCCAGATCGGATCGGCCATTCATCAGTACGCGGTTGACAATGGCGGCTGGCTGCCGCCGGGTTACCGCTCAAGCATGGGAGGCTCTTTTGGTAAGATTCTTTCAGCTGGTTATCTGGAACCGATGAGAACAGTGACGATGGCGGCCGATGTCCTCTATTGTCCGGCCAATGTGCGTCTGGGGTCTCCTCCGGCGGGAGGTTATGCCAATGGCTACAAAGGATGGAGCGGCTACTTTTTCGGCTATCTTCTCAACGCAAGCCTTTTTCTGATTACCAATTCGAATATCGGCAATGCCGCCTATGTTTCGGATGTGGAGAGCAGGGTCAAGCTTGTGAATGTGCGCCACCCAAGCCAAATTGTGGCATTGCAGGATATGCCGACCCGTGCTCTCGGCGTTAGCGGACCGCCCACCACGGGGTTGACCAGAAATACATATTTTAATCCGGAACACCCCCAATTTTCATTGGGAACAATCCATTTCAACACCGGTAATATTCTTTTTCTGGATGGACACGTGGTGGCCTTTCAAAAGAAAAAACTGCCAGTTATGTCCCTGCCCGATCAGGAAACCGCATGGTGGCCGTGATGAAAACTGGCGCTTCTCCCCGTTTTGCGTTACCTTTGGAGGTTATCACGCAAACCATGCTCAATCACACCGCGCCCACTTCTCCTGAAGTCCGCCGCAGACAACCGCCGATGTATCAAGTCCTCAAAGCGGATATTGAGAAGGACATCCGCGAGGGACGTTTGCGTCCCGGAGAACTCGTGCCCAGCGAGAGCGTGTTGATTGCGAAATATCACGTCAGCAGCACCACGGCGCGGCGTTGTCTGGATGAACTCGAAAACGAAGGGTTGCTTGAGCGCAAGCGCGGCAAGGGAACCTTCGTAAGCGGGCTGGCGACCGTCCTCAACAGGGCGCGCGTCGCCGTGGTGGTGAAGAATTTCTTTTCTCTCGCGCATCCGTTTCTGGCGACCGTGGTGGGTGCCATCGAATCCACGCTTGAAAACGCGGGCGTCCATATTGTCATCGTCAAAGCGCATTTTGCGAAAGACGGCATCGGCGGGGATTCACGCCTTTCCGACCTGCTGGAACATGAGGGAATCCGCCACGCGTTCCTGTTGAGCAATATGCCGCTGTGTTTTGTGCAGACGGCTCTGGATTTGAACATCAAATGCCTTGGCGTGAACACGCGCTATCTCGACTCCCGCATTCCGAGCGTTTGCAGCGACTATGGACTAGCGTTTGCCATGCGTCTTTCCGAACTGGCAAAGCGCGGGCATCGGCGGATTGCGACGCTTACGCAGGAAGCACCTATGGCGCAACTCGGTGTGATGAACTCCGCCTCGCTTCTTTTAGACACTTATGCCGAACAAAGGGTACAATGCCCAGATTTGCCCGAAACACCGCTGATTCGGCAGGTGGGTATTGATGAAGACATCGCCGCCGTGGTTGATGAGTTGCTGGAACAGCACCCTAATCTTACGGCTTTTTTATGCTGGGATGAACTTGCCGGACTGAAAGTAAATCGCCGCCTTGTGGAAAAAGGTATTCGTGTTCCCGAACAAGTTTCCATTGTCGGCTCCCGTATTCTCCCTGCCAGCCCGCTAGCTTGTGTGGATGTTCCGATTGAAGAAATTGGACGCATCGCTGCCGAGCTCATGTTGGAATGGATGAGCGGAAAGCGTCCAGACAGCCGGATAATAGCACCGAACGGATTCCTGATTCGTGAAACTTTAACCCAAGCATCCTGACTTTTTTGAATTATGAAATCTTCCATCCTCCTGCCTTTCATCTTATTGACTTTCATCACCCATCTCTCCGCTCAAAATGCCGTGGAACTTCGATTTCAGGGAGAAAGGGTGGAGGATATTGCCGGGAAAAGGCAACTTGAAACGATGGATGTCGTGGTATTCTCGAATGGAGGAAAAACGTATGGAGATTTCAATGGGAAGAGCGCGATCGTCATTCCGGGGGACCCTGAACTTTCCTTTTCCAAGCAAAATTCACTTTGGATTGAGATGTGGATAAACCCGTCGAAAATCGGTGCGGGAGTAGCATTGGCGAGCAAAGGCAGCGGAGCCAACTATCGCATTGGACTGCAAAAAGGCGGCGAGGTGTTTCTCAGTTATTACTCGGCCGGAACATGGCGCTCGCTCGTTTCTGAAACCCCGCTGGAAATGAATCAATGGCAACACGTAGCGCTATGGTTCGATTCCCCCGCTGGCAAAGCCGCCCTTTTTCTCAACGGAAAGGTAATCGCCCTGTCCTCAGAAATGCAGCCTTTCCAAAGCAGGGACGAACAGCCGCTCTATGTCGGCGGCGCTCCAAAACAGGATGGTGGATATAGCGGCCTCACGGGAGGCATCGGCGCATTTATTCTCTCCGGTGAGAATCCAAGAAATATCCCTGACGATCTTGAACCGGATCAGCAGGTGTTCGAGGTGACGTTCTGATGTTCCTTGCAAGCGTGCGTAACCGCCTCAGCGGTTGCTATATCCGAATGACGGCGGACAGATCGCATACACGGTTCATCAAGGGAGACGGTTTATCGGAAAAATGATCTGCGCAACATGGATCCTTCCCGATTGACGAGGCCTCGTAACCATCAGCACGGGGCAAGAACGGGCAAACTCTTTAGGGACTTTACGAGCGGCGCGTGAAATGCAGCAGAAGCGGCGGAGCAAATATCTAAATTCTCAGCTACCATGCCGTCCACCCCCCATCCACCGCCAGATTGTGACCTGTAATGTAGGAGGCCGCGCCAGATAGCAGGAAAGCCACCGTACCCGCGATTTCCTTTGCCTGTCCGATGCGCCCGAGGCAGGTCTTTTCGCCGAGCCGCTCGATGAAACCGGGGGTCTCTTTTTGCAAGGAGGGAAACGGAAACGGCCCCGGCGCGATGGAATTGCAGCGCACGTTTTGCCGTCCCCAATGCGTGGCGAAATAACGCGCCATTTGCTGAATACCCGCCTTGCCAACGCCGTATTCGATCGGGTTCGGATTCATCGGCACGTGATAGACCGAGGGATCCGGCGCGACGGTTCCATACATGCTAGAAAACAAAACGATACTCCCACGCCGCGCCTGCGCCATGCACGTCCCCACCGTCCGCGCCAAGGCAAAGGTGGCGGTGAGACAATGGTTCACATCGTCGAAATTTTCCACCGTCAGATCGGCAAGCGATTTTCCCGTGGATTTATACGTCATAATGACGAGTCCGTGCGGCGTTCCGCGCTGACAAAGTTGCTCCTGAATAAAAACCTCTGCCGCTGCGCAATCCGAGACATCGAGCGACGCGGGCGTGACTTTCTCCTGCAAATTCCGTTCCTGCACCAGACGTTGCGCCCGATCTTCGAGATCAACACAAAGCACCGAAGCACCCATCGCTTGCAGGCATTCCATGGTACTTCCACCGAGATAACCCGCGCCGCCAAAAACCCAGACATCCTGCCCGGAAAGCGAAAAATAATTTGCCGTCATAAAAATTTCAGATGCCCGAAATCCAGCGGATTGAGCCTTCGCGCCGTGGCGCAGAACCATGCGGAAACTTCGCGCGGCGCGTTCTGTACGCGCACGATCTGGAAACCGATTATCCGGCCTGATTCCGGCGTGATACCCCATGTTTTCCACGGCAGCGAAAACGTCGTCGTCCAGCGGTCGGAAGCGATTTCCGCCGTGCCGTCCCATGCGCCCGCCCAATCCTCATCCATGCGGCGCTCCGCCTGTTTTTCTCCGGCGGGATCGAGGATGAAATGGTGGTAATCTTCGTGACTGTGATGCACGTCGAGGAACACATGCACGCTTTCGTAGGGATTCCAAAACGCACGCGCCTTGAGCGCGTTTGCGTTGTAATTATCCGTTCCTAACCCCGGCACCGGCAAAAGCGCGGAAGGGTTGTTTTCGTGGCAGATGACGGTGACGATCAATTCCTGCGGCGTGTAACTCACGAAAAACTCCGTCAACTGATCGCAAGGCGTATTCTCCACATCATGCGCCTTGATAAAACCGCCATAAACTTTCGTCGGCTCCCCCGCCAACGTGGCGGTCACTTCGCGGACGGCATGCGGCTTCCCATACGACCACGCCCGCAGGCGGTCACTGATCGGGCATTCGATCACGTGATTTGCCTCATGAAGAACGAAGGCCGGACAATGCAGTGCCTCTGCAGCTCCGGCAAAATCATCCACCGCCAGCGGAGGAATCTGTGAGTAAGCAAACAATCCCGGCAGGACAGACACAGCCGTATCACCTAACACTTCGCGCATCTGCGTCACCTGCTCGCGGGCATTGGCCGCGGAGTAGGCGTAACTCTGTGTGCCGGTAAGTAGATTTTCAAAAAGCCCTTCGCGCGCCATACCCGCAATGTCCATCGCCTGCCAGCGTCGTGTGTCCACCGCCCATGTAAGCAAATCCAGCGGCACGGATCTGGCGGCAGCCAGCCGTTTCGCCTCGCGCAGAAATTCCGTCAACGGACGTGCATTGTAATCCAGCCACGCCTCCCAATCCGCCGAACCAGGTTCGATTTTTCGCGCATCAAGCCCCGCTTCCGCGCGAAAGCCGCCCAGAATTTCTGGATTAAATCCGTAGCGGAAATTCCCCGCCGCGTCCGCACTCGGTCTCCCGTTGCGACGAAGAAAATCAAGCAGTACGCGGCTTGCCGGTTTTTCCAGAAGCTCGGAAAAAATGGCAAGTTTGTAAGCGCGGACTTCAGGATACCAAAAATCCAGACAACCCGGAACCTGCTCGCCGTTTTTCAGCGTGCAGCGGTATTTGGGATGCGCCAGCAGGAAATCCGAAGCGAGATGCCCGCCGTGATCGTCCTCGAAAACGGTGTACCAATGGCAAACCTCCAACCCGACCTTCGTTCCGATCTCCCCCATGTCCGCCACCTGATCCCACTCCCGGTAATCCAGATATTGCGCGTAGGCGAAGTACGATTTCGGCAGCGTCCCGAGCCCCTGGAAATTCGGATCCCGGTAAACCGCGCCATCACTCACGCGGCAAACCTTTGACGGATACTTCGCTTGGCCACCGTTGTGTGTGCGCCAGTAGAGGCGGCGGATGCCTGCAGCGTAAGTGAGATCGGCAATGCGTTGCTGCCCAGGCCGCCCCCAAGCACCGCCATTGTAAACCCAATCGGAATGCGTTCCCAGCGCATAAATTTTCATCGGAGCAAAAAAAACATTTGACGCACCCCCTGTCAATATATAATTATAACGCTAACTTAAACCTCCGAAAAAAATGAAAAAAACCATCACCCAGAAAACCGCCGAAATCGTTCGTAACCTGACCTTAGCCGCCGCCTTCCTTGGAATCGTGCCGCCGGGACTCGCGCAAATTGAAACCACGTGGGGCAATGACTACCTGCTGGGCAACGGCGGCACGGCCACGGTCAATCCCACCACCGCCCAATGGGTGACCTTCACGGCCGGAGCGGCGGACACGATCAATGGCGTCCGCCTCTACCAGAACGCAACCCCCATAGGCAGTCCTGCGCTGGAAGTCGGGCTGTATGCGGTGGATGGCAACGGCAAGCCGACCGGCTCGGCTTTGGTTTCCACAAACCTCACCCCAACCAACACCGGAGCAGCTTGGGTGACGGCATTGCTCGGCAACTACACTCTCACCGCAAACACCACCTACGCACTGCGGGTTTCCACGGCCACGGCCGGCGCAAGTTTTGCCTGGAGGTACACCACGGAGAACCCGGCGAACAATATGCAGCCGGTGGGGCTGGCTGACACTCATTGGAGGCGCGGCAACGGCGTCAATAACCCGGCCACCAACGGACAGAATGTATGGGTACTGACCACCACCAATGGCACCGCCATCGGCCAGCCGTATATCAACAGCAGCACCCAAAATCTGGCCTCCACCAACATCACGATCGCCCAGCGGTTCGTCTTCAATCAGGCCGGTGCGGGCACCAATGACGTGTTGCAGGCCGTCAGCGCCTATTTGTCCGTCGCCGCGACACCTCCCGTGAATCCGGTGACCCTGAAAATCATAGGCTCAGACGGCGCGGTCTTGTCCACCGCAACGTTGGATCTGTCGTCCGCTCCGTCGGGCGCGGCGGTTTATCAATTCGACCTCGCCACTCCCATTTCCCTAACCAACAGCACCGCCTATTACATCGGCATGTATTCCAGCGGATCGGCGGGCAATTCCGTTTTATGGTACGGCTGGAACACCACGGACGACGCCCTCTACCGCAGCGCAAGCTTCCAGGGTGAGAACGCCTATGCGGTTTCGTTCGCGTCACAATCTGATTACACAGGCACCCCGACCAGCACTCCCAACCGCGACTATTATTTCGACCTCCACATGGTGCCTGAACCCTCGGTAGTACTTCTGACGCTGGCCGGCCTCGCCTTGACCTTCTTCGTCCGCCACCGGGCCTGTCGGTGAGAAAAACCTGCGTCGCCGATGTCCAAAAAGCACCGGATTTTCAGCCTGCTTTGCGCGGCCACGGCGGCGGCACCGCTCGGCCACGCATCCGCCCCGACGGATTTCCGTCCCACCGGACCGAACCTCCTAGCGGACACTCTCGCGTGGGTTTCCCCGCAGGGTCACGTGGCGTCCGAGGCGGGTGTCACGCGCTTGTCCGCACCGGAATCCGGCACGGCGTTCGTGGTGAAAATTCCCGTGGAGCCGGGGAAGGAATACTTTTTCGCGGCCAGTGTGAAGTCCGGCGACCGGCTGGTGGCCTTCCTCGGCGGATTGAGCATGTCTTACCACGCCCAAGGCGCATGGCAGCGCGTCGCCGGGCTGGTGCGGAGCAACCAGAATGCCGCGCTCGAACTCAAACTTGACCTGCGCCCGCTCGCGCCGGGCCGTTCCGCGCAGGCCGAAATCAAGGACCTCGTGCTGCAGCAGGTCGGGCGTCCCGACGCAGTTGTCTCGCGCGAGCATTCCGGCGACACGCTGTTCGTCGCCAGCGGGAAGCCCGCTGCGACGATCGTTTATCCCGAAAAAACCGGAAAGGCCCTCGCAGAAAAAATCCAGTCCGCCATCCGCGAAAAAACCGGCGCGGAACTTCCGCTGCTCTCCGACCGCGAAGCCACGGAAGCCGCCTGGCCTATTCTCCGGCCTGCGCTGAAAAACGAAAACCTCATCATCATCGGCAACCTCGGCACAAACCACGCTCTCTGGCCCGCCTACAACCGCTTCCTTGCGGCGGAGGACAGTTATTATCCCGGCGGCGACGGCTACGCCATCCGCACGGCGGCCAACATTTTCGCCAACGGCAAAAACCAGATCGTCCTCGGAGGAAGTTCAGACACCGGAACCGCACGGGCCGTCGAGCAATTCCTCAAAAAGCTGAACGACCTTCCCGAGGGCGATTCCCTCACCTTGCCGTGGCTGCTCGATGTGGAACTCGGCGGCGAGTGCAAGGCGGCGTTCGAGGCTGACAACGCCCTGTGGCAAAACCCGGACGACCCAGCCCTGCCCGCGCAGACCTCCGGCTACGGCAAAGTGACGCGCTGGTATCGCAACGCCATGGGCTACTATTGGAGCGGCTGGCCGCAATATCTCGAACGCGAAAAAGCAAACCTGCAAGTCATCCTCTCCGAGCGCGCCCACACCCACCACTACATCGCGGAGTTCATGGTGCGCACCTACGGCATGTTGCGGGACAGTCCGGCGTTCGATCCCGCACAGGTCGCCGGGATGGATGCGCTCATCCTGCAAAACTTCCTTGATTTCCTGACCGTCACCGACCTCTCGTGGATGACGGTTTTTTCGCCACCGTATTCCGGCATCCCATTCCGCAACCGCCACCAGCTCGCGCCGTGGTACGCGGATTTGGTCATGGCCCGCTTCCTCCGGCAAAACGTGAAGCTCGGCGGCATGTTGAAGGAACTCGTGGATTTCCGCTTCAGCGAAAAGGATGCCGCATTCCGTGCCTTCGCCGCCAGCCGGAGCGGCCCTTCGCAACCCGGCATCGCCGCCGGTTCGGACTACGAGGAATTTCCCGCCGCTTTCTTCCGCTATGCGCTGGAAAACGACCTTTACCCAGAATTCGTCGGGAGCGGCCTCGCCCACCAGACCCTTGGCCTCGACCGTCTCAATGTTGCCGGCGCGCGCTACGCCTACCCGCCCTGTGACGCGGATGTCGGCATGTGGCTTGGAGCGATGGCACAGTTGACCGACGACGCCCGCTATCAATGGCTGAACAAAAACATCCCCTTTCCTCCCAGCAGCTTTCAGGGACGTTATGTAGCGGGCGTTCACCGCTATCAGCCCGGCGCAGATTTTCCCGTCCGCGAACCCTCCGAATGGACAGGTATTCAAATCGCTCCGCAGCCGCACAAGGAAGACCAGACTCCGGAAAATGACGCACGCCGTTTTCCCCACGTGACGCTCCGCAGCGGATTCAGCCCGAGGGATGACAATCTCATCGTCGCTGGAGTCACGCCTGATTTTCCTTCTGGCGCGCTGATTCGCCTTGAGGCAAACGGCGTGACCTTTCTCGGCGGAAGCACAGGTGCCATCAGCCGCGCCACAGCCAACAGCGCCAGCGCCGTACGGCTCGACCATTTTAACATCGACGCCCCGCCACCGCCGGATTTCGCCGAACTTCTTTGGAAGGAACAACTTCCAAGTCTCCAAGCCTTCGCGATTCGCGCCGCGCTTTCGTCCGATATAGATTGGGATCGCACCATCATCCGCCTTGCGAACGGACGCTTTATTTTCCGCGACACATTCCGTGCGCGCCATGCCGGACGCTATCTCCTGTCGGTGAACTGGCGGACGCCTTACTCCCTGCAACCCTCCGGCGATGTCTGGCAAATCATCACAAACAAGGGCATCCTCCGGATCGAAAAAATCGGCAACGCTTTTGCGGCCCGCCAAGCCGATCCCTCCCTGCTCTCGTGGGAATCGGTGCGCGAGATGAAAGAAGGCGAAACCGCAACTGTCTGGACGCTCACGCAAACCCTCGACGACAGCCGCCCTCTTCTCTCGATGAGCGAAGCGCGCAAAACCCTC
>JAJTYZ010000009.1 GCA_021463515.1 Chthoniobacterales bacterium
GTGTGCCTTGATGACAACGAAATCGGGCCGTTCCGGATGCTGATGGATGAGATTTTCGGCGAAAACAATTTCGTCAGCACGATCATCTGGGAAAAGAATTATGCACCGAAGGCATCGGCGAAATACTTCTCTGAAAACCACGACTACCTACTCGTTTATGCCAAGAAAATAGATCGTTGGGAGAGGAACCTTACGCCACGGTCTGAGAAGCAAGACAAGGCTTACAAAAATCCCGACAATGATCCGCGAGGCCTATGGCGTCCTAATAATCTTGCAGCGCGTAATCCTTACACCCTCGGGTTATATGCGATAACTTGTCCTTCGGGACGTATTATTCCCGGACCACCTCGCGGCTCCTATTGGCGACTATCTAAGATTCGCTTCGACGAATTGGATAAAGATGGAAGAATTTGGTGGGGAAAGGACGGTAACAATGTTCCCGCACCGAAAATATTTCTAAGCGAGGTTCAGCAGGGAGTGGTTCCAATGACGCTTTGGAGTTACAAAGACGTGGGTCACACTCAGGAGGCCAAGAAAGAGTTGGTCTCAATTATGGACTTTGCAGACTCTGATTCTGTTTTCATCACCCCCAAACCAACCCGACTAATCGAGCGCATCCTTCAAATCGCCACCAATCCCGGCGACCTCGTTTTGGACAGCTTTGGTGGCTCCGGAACGACGGCCCATGCGGTGCTGAAGTTGAACGCGGCAGAAAGGTTTCGCACGGAGAGCACGGAGGACACGGAGAAGGAATTATTTCAAAAATCCTCCGTGCCCTCTGTGACCTCCGTGCGAACCCCTCTCCCTGACCGCCGTTTCATCCTCATCGAGCTTGAGCAGAAAGTTGCCCGCGAAGTGACCGCCGAGCGTGTCCGGCGAGTGGTAGAAGGCTACACCAACGCCAAGGGCGAGAAGGTGGATGGCATCGGCGGCGGCTTCCGCTTCTGCGAGCTGGGCGAACCGTTATTCGACGAAGGCGGCCAGATCCGCACCACGGTCCGTTTCGCCGACTTGGCCCGGCACGTCTATTTCACCGAAACCGGCGAACCACTTCCCCGCGAGCGCGTCCCAAACTCCCCCTTGCTCGGCGTCTGCCGGGGCGTCGGCATTTATCTCCTCTACAATGGCATTCTCGGCGACAAGAGTACCAGCGGCGGAAACGTCCTCACCCGGTCCGTGCTGGCGCAACTCCCCGCATTCGACGGCCCGAGGGTCGTCTATTGCGCCGGTTGCCTCCTCGGCCCCGAACGACTTGCCGCCCATCGGATCACTGTCCGGCAAACCCCCTACGAAATCCGCGCCACATGAAAGAATTTCGCACGGAGCACACGGAGGGCACGGAGAGGAATGCAAATGAAATTAGCGGCATGATTGTGGATGCTGCAGTTCGTGTGCATCGCGAACTTGGGCCGGGGTTGTTGGAGTCGGTTTATGAAATTGTTCTGGCGGATGCCTTGCGCGAGCGCGGGCTTACGGTGGTCAGGCAGGCCCCCATCCCAATCCGCTTCCGGGGAAAACTTTTTGAGGAAGGTTTCCGGGCCGACCTGATCGTGGAAGAGCGTATCATCGTCGAGATCAAGTCGGTTGAGCAACTTGCCAGAGTGCATAAGAAACAGGTTCTGACCTATCTGAAGCTTTCAGGCCTGAAA
>JAJTYZ010000090.1 GCA_021463515.1 Chthoniobacterales bacterium
ATAACGGTCCTAAGGTAGCGAAATTCCTTGTCGGGTAAGTTCCGACCTGCACGAATCGTGTAACGAGTTGACCGCTGTCTCAACGAGAAGCTCAGCGAAGTTGTATCGGCGGTGAAGATGCCGCCTACCCGCAGTAGGACGGAAAGACCCTATGCACCTTTACTGTACGCTGTTACTGGTTTTTCGATTTTAATGCTTAGCGTAAGTGGAAGACGTTGACTTAGCCCTTTCGGGGGCTAACGAGTCGCTAATGAAACACCACCCTTTGAAATTGGAAAATCTAACCCCGCGCCGCTATACGGCCGGGAGACACTGGCAGCCGGTCAGTTTTACTGGGGCGGTATCCTCCAAAAGAGTAACGGAGGAGTACGAAGGTTGGCTCATCCTGGTTGGCAATCAGGTGACGAGTATATGGATATATGCCAGCTTTACTGTGAGACACACACGTCGAGCAGTTACGAAAGTAGGTCCAAGTGATCCGGTGGTTGAATGTGGAATTGCCATCGCTCAACGGACAAAAGGTACGCTAGGGATAACAGGCTGATTTTGCCCAAGAGCTCATATCGACGGCAAAGTTTGGCACCTCGATGTCGGCTCATCACATCCTGGGGCTGGAGAAGGTCCCAAGGGTCCGGCTGTTCGCCGGTTAAAGTGGTACGCGAGCTGGGTTCAGAACGTCGTGAGACAGTTCGGTCCTTATCCACTGTGGGCGCAGGAGAATTGAGGGGTTCAGATCCTAGTACGAGAGGACCGGATCTGACGAACCTCTGGTGTTCCAGTTGTCGTGTCAACGGCATTGCTGGGTAGCTATGTTCGGAAGGGATAAGCGCTGAAAGCATCTAAGCGCCAAGCCCCTCCCAAGATGAATTCTCCCCGAAGAACCGTGATAGACCATCACGTTGATAGGTTGCGGGTGTAAGTGCAGTAATGCACTCAGCTCAGCAATACTAATGTTCGTCCGGCTTGGTCATTTTTTTCCTCTAGGAATCCTTCGGGATAGCCTATGAAACCAATGACTTTACTAACTATGGGTTGACCTCTATGCAGATGTGAGGGAACACGATGTTCGCATCAGTTCCGATCTTTGACATTTTTTGACCACGGATAACACAGATTTCACGGATATTAAATTCCAGAACAAAACTGTGTCGCACTCCGTAGTTAGAAGAGCAACAGGGGGTCGTTAGAACTTGGCTCGCATTAAGAATGCGGTTCAAATTCTGGTGACTCTAGCGCAGTGGTCCCACCCGTTCCCATCTCGAACACGGAAGTGAAACGCTGCAGCCCCGATGGTAGTGCATCTCTAGGTTGTGCGAGAGTAGGACGTTGCCAGAATCCACCCTCTCCATGGTTCGCCATGGAGGGGGTTTTTTGCTTTTAGAATGG
>JAJTYZ010000091.1 GCA_021463515.1 Chthoniobacterales bacterium
CTTTTTTTCACGGCCTCATACCTGAGCAGTTACCAAAAATCTTCATAAAGTCATTGACAAGCGCGTTGAGGCAATTTTCGAGGGGGGCGCAGCTCTGTATTTATGGGCGGCTTCCCGCATTTCGAATGATGACACGAGAAGGGATAAATAGCGTCTCCGGCATGGGTGTCTGTGGAGCTTTTAAAAGCTGAAGCAACAGGTGAATTGCTTTTGCACAGATGCCCTCGATATCCTGCTCTGCCGTGGTAAACCCAAAGGCTGGGAAGGTGCCCATACGGTCATTATCATAGCCCGTGATGGCGACATCGTGTGGAATCGCAACGCCGCATTCTAATGCGGCTGCGATCGCTTCCATGGCATACATGTCGTTACGACAAATAATGGCATCCGGTAAGGAAGGTTGAGAAAACAGACGCAAGCAAAGTCGGTACACTGGTTTGTCCACGATCGCATAGTCCTCCGCGTTCTGCTCTAAAATGATCCCCTCCAATTTTTCCGGACTGGCGGTTGGCCATGGTAAGCACTTTGCAAAAAACTCTTCCTCGCCAACAATCGTCCATGACCCATGTCGCTCGCAAGACCGTTGGAAGCCCGTGACGCGCTGATTCCAGTTCAAGGGACGATGAGCTTCTGCAAGATGTGAAAATCTATCTATAATTTGAAGGACGCGACGATGCCCGCAGGTAAAAAGATGGTCGGTGATGGCTTCGATGGCATCCGTCGCGTCGCTGCTCACCAACGTGGCATGGCGACGAGTTTCCCCATTTACAAGGACCACGGGAATACCCACATGGTAAAACTTCTCAATGTGTTCATCCTTGAAAATTGTCTGAATATGGGAAATGAGAACCCCTTCGACACGCGACCCGATGAGTGTCTCAATGAGACGATCGAGATTGCCATCGTGCCAGTTCATGTCTATGGCAAGGTAATCATAGCCGATTTTCTGAAGTTGCTGCGCTAAGGTCTGATTGATCTTGCGGGCAGCTTCGATACCTGCGCCAAAATGAATGATCGCAATGATGTTGCTTCGTCCGGATTTCATCATCTGCGCTCCACGATGCGGGCGGTAATTCAAGGCACGAGCAATGTCTTCAACACGTTTCCGTGTGCTATCTTTGTAGCGATCTGCCCGTTTACCGCCGAGAATATGCGATGCCGTTTCGCGTGACACCTCCGCCTGCTCTGCCACCATTTGCAGAGTGGGATGTGTGCTTTTATGGTTGCCTTTTTTCACAGAATACGTGGAGAAATACAAAAGAACCTATCGCAGAAAAAGAAAAACTCAAAATCTGAAATTCGGGAAAAAGTTGGGGCGATGCAAAATGCAGGATGCCGCAGAAAGTCATGGCGATTATTTTTTCTCCATCTCACAACGCTGTGATCTTTTCTTGATTCTGGCCGTGATTTCTTTTGTTATCTCGCTTCGTGAAGCACTTGAATGATTATCTCGGTGCCATCAATGGATGGCTTTGGGGAAACACCTTGGCCTACCTTCTCCTTGCTGCCGGATTGTATTTTACAATGCGCACGGGGGTGATTCAGGTTCGTTATTTTTGGCAGGGTGTACGGGAAATGATTGGGGGAACACGGCGGCGAAAGCCCGGGGACATTTCTCCTTTTCAGGCTTTTGCGACGGGCATGGCGAGCCGGGTTGGCGTAGGAAATATTGCAGGCGTGGCCATCGCGATTTCTCTCGGCGGCCCCGGAGCGGTCTTTTGGATGTGGGTGACGGCGTTGGTGGGCATGGCGAGTGCGGTAGTAGAGTGTACCTTGGCGCAGGTCTATAAGGTACGTCAACCCGATGGGACTTACCGAGGAGGCCCCGCTTATTATATTCGGATGGGACTGGGTAATCGGCCCTTGGCACTGGCTTTCTCCGTTTCGTTGTTGCTTGCCTTTGGCTTTGCTTTCAATGCCATCCAAAGCAACACCATTGCTGATGTTTTGAAACAATCTTATGGATGGCAACCTTGGATGATTGGTGTGGCACTGGTGTTGATCTCCGCCCCTGTTCTCGGCGGCGGCGTACGTAAGGTAGGTGTGGTCGCGGAGCTTATGGTGCCTGTGATGGCGGCATTTTACTTTTTACTCACGCTGTTTGTGTTGGTGAAAAATGCGGCAGAAATTCCCGGAATGTTCCTCTTAATTGTGCAAAGTGCCTTTGGGTTTGGACCCGCGGTTTCGGGATTCGCCGGCTATACGCTCGCGCTCGGTCTGCAAATGGGGGTGCGACGTAGCCTTTTTTCAAATGAAGCGGGGATGGGCTCCGCACCGAATGCGGCGGCCATGGCGGAGACGGACCATCCGGCCACGCAGGGGTTTCTGCAAATGTTCGGCGTGTTTATTGATACCATCATTGTTTGCAGCTGCACGGCCTTTCTGATTTTGCTTTCCGGAGTGTTTGTCCCCGGGCAAGAAGTCGAGGGGCTGCGTCTGACGCGTGAGGCACTCCAAGCGGAGGTTGGGCCGTGGAGTCGGCATTTTTTAGCGATTGCAATTTTCCTGTTTGCCTATTCTTCGATCATTGGCAATTACGCCTATGCGGAAGGCAATGTGACCTTTTTAACGAAGAGGCGATTTTCGGTGGTGATTTTTCGCTTGTTGGTTTTAGGCGCGGTTTACTTGGGTGCTGTCACCAAGGTAGAGTTGGTTTGGCAAATGGGTGACTTGAGCTTGGCCCTTATGATCACTCTCAATGTAGTGGCTCTCCTCGGATTAACAGGTACAGCTCTCGTGGTTTTAAGAAATTTTGAAAGCCAACGGCGACAGGGCATACGTCGCCCGATTTTTTTCCGCAGGGAGGGCGATGGAATTCGTGGCACCACAGCCGAAGGTGTGTGGGTGGAAGGAGACAAAAGTTGAATGTGGGCGCAGGGATTTTTAAGGTGAACATCTCTTGCAAATACTATACGTGGGGAGGGTTCGCGCCCGATCGCAAAAGTCGGATTCGTGCAGAATCTATCTATGATGGATGTGCTGAGGGAGTAACTTTTGGAGGGGCATCTGATGCGATGTCTGGTCATATTTGTCCGGTGCACAGGCGTTTGCCTCTTTACCCGTTCTCAACTTGAGATATTAATGACGCCCATAACAATAGCTACAATCACAAACTTATAATATGAATGAAACGACATTTCCAAAATCGAAGCATTTAACTTATGTTTTGCGTCAATCATTTCCAGATCGTGCTCCTCGCTCCTTAGTAAACGATCTTATCCATGCGTGTAAGACCGCCGGTATTGAAGAAGTCCTATTTTTCCCTCTCGGAATTGGGATTTGTGACACAAACTCTGGCTTTTGGCCACAATCTCATGCGGAGAAAATTAAGGAAAATTTGATATATTATCGTGAAAGGCTTGGAGAGCATGGAATTGGCATGGGGCTAAATATTTGGCACAATCTTGGCCATAATGACGGCGGACGAATTGCCAGCCCGGATTTTCCTTTTCGCAAATTAGTTTGTGAGACAGGCTGTGAAGCGCAGTCTCTTCCATGTCCCTTGGATAAGCGATGGCAGGAATATTTTTTACGCTGGGTGGATGTTTTTGCTTCTACCAAGCCCACGAAGATATTTCTCGATGATGATTTTCGCTGGTTGCACCATACTCAGGATAATGGGGATGGAGGCGTGAATTGTTTTTGCGAGGAACATATTCGTATTTTTAATGAAGAGTTTGGGAGTTCCCATGATCGGGCATCCCTCGTGAAAGCCATTCTTGCCCCGGGAAAACCTCAGCCTGAAAGAAGAGCTTGGTTTGCAATGTTAAATCGGCAACTTACAGAGGTTGCGGGTGCTATAGAGGCGCGGACGCATAGTATAAGCCCAGAGACGGAGGTTTGCTCTATGATTAGTCTTGCGGACTTGATGATCAAGGAAGGGCGTGATTTTGATGCTTTGTTAAGCCGTCTTGCGGGCTCAGGGAGGCGCATTCTCACACGGCCTTGTTATCAGGACTACAGCGAATTGCACATGCGGCAGACGGCGGAATCTTATGCGCTTTATCAGCAAATTTTTCCTTATCTTCCGGATGGGACGGTGGATTACGCCGAGATGGATAATTGCCACCCCGGTATTTTTAACCAGTCCCCCAATCACATGGCTATGCGGATGTTCCTCATTGCCGTGACCGGGCGGCGGCGGTTTCATCTGAGTTTGTGTGGGATGATGGGAAATCGAGACACAATCACTCAAGGCGAACCTTATTTTTCCATGTTGAAAGCATTTGAAAGGAGCACTGCGGAAATATTACAGGGCTGCGAAGGTAATGCTGTTTTGTCGGGCATTGGAATACCTGCGAATCCTCAGGCCTGTCTCGAAAAGAGGCTTCGTGAGAACGCAACGATGTCTGATTATAGCACCAATAGTTATAGTTGGGCGATGCCGCTCCAACATGCGGGGCTCCCCATTACCTTTGATCCCTCGCCGATCATGGCACTCACACGTGACAATCTTTGGGGCATGCCGGAAGCTCAGATTCGAGGAATCCTAAGCAAAGCTGTTATCTTGGATTTTCCTGCCATGGATTACCTTGTTGACATGGGATTGGGCCATCTTATTGGTGTGAAAACATGCTCGCTTTTAGATATGTCCATCCAATCTACTCGGGGCGAGCGTATCGTAGAGGAGGAAAGCCCATTGCATGGGGACTATTTTAATCATAAGGCACTTGGCAGGCACCGGGAGGGGCGCCTCACCCTGTTAGACGCCGCAAAACCCATTACGGTTTTATGTGGAAGGGAAGGGGCGGAATACGGCCCTGGAGCGTTTACATTTCGGAATGAATATGGGGGAAACATCCTCGGCATTCCTCTTTTCCCTGAGGCTTTAGATAGCTCGGGATTTTTGAATGTGCATCGGCTAGACTCTGTTTGGCGATGGGTGGAGCAGGCGATGAAGGACTCCGGCAAACCATTTATTATGGTCAGGGAACATCCTTATGTCCTTCCAATTCACGCACGATTTGAAGGGAAGGAAATCCTTTTGGGCATGAATTTATACTCTCAAAGCTGTGAGGGAATCACTATGCGCGGATACCATCTCACCGCGCCTCGTAAAGCCTATTTGTGGGAGGAATCTCAAACGCAGGAAATCGAATTCTCGGTGGAGCAAGATGGAACGATGATGCTCATTCAAACCCCCGCCCGTATCCGCCCCATGTGTGCCTGTATCTTTGTCAGCTAAAGCACCCCTCGATTTCATCAAGTTGCAACACATTTGCAGGGAGCGAGGACGTTGAAATATTTTTGAGAAAAAATTATTTGACAAAGTCGCATATCTATCACAAGGTTGTGAGCATGTGCTCCCACTACCTCCTGAACGGCCTGCGTAAGAACATACACGACGGCACGACACTCGCGACTTGGTTAGCTGTTTGTGCCGCCATTTTCTTGTATGTTATCCCAAGTAACGCTCAGGAACCTGTCCCCGAGGATGTCTGGCTCAATGCCCCGGAGTTTGCCCCCAATAGGGTACCCTACATATCCACGTACTATATCCAACCCAAAGTCCCAATTAACCAAGCAGTCACCATCAACTTTTACGTCACGGACTTCTTTCACAAGGAATATTTGAAGGATGATCACTCGGAACGTTTCACCATTGATTATTGGGTAGATGGCCAAAAGTCCACGCTTCAAAATGTTCCGGCTGGTGGCAACAGCCTCGTCTTACCAGCGTTTCCTACCAAGAGTTCAAAAGTGCTTTTCGCGCTACAGGCGACCGATGCAAGTGGCCGTAAGTCTCATCGGTTATTTCAAGAGTTTCGCGTGATAGATCCCGCCGATGAGGTGATCCAGCCTAGTCAAATTTATAATGCTGTTCTGACCAATTCGAGCCCCCCTTGGACTATAAGTAATAATAACAATACGAATGCTGCGGCGCAAACAACAGCCGGACTTACGGCGATGCTCCGGTGGGCTTCTTCTAATAACTACCGTAAAGTTGTTTTGCCGCCCGGTGGCATCTATGTTTTGGACGAGAATGTTCCCGTACACATGGCGACGAAGCTGACTTTGGATATGAACGGCGCCACATTTAAACTGCGCCCCAGTGCGGTGGACAATACCGTCATGATGCAAATTGTAAATTGTGATGATTCCCATGTCACTAATGGCATTTTCGAGGGGGATCGCTTAACGCATCTCTATGATACCAATAACATCAGCTCCGCAGAGGCGGTCAATGGAATACTTATGGGAATGGGAGCTCAATATAGTTCTTTTGAAAATGTTCAAGTAAAGGAAGTCGCAGGCTATGGGAGTAATACGACTTATGATGGATATGATACGAATGGGAATAAAATCTCGCCTCATTTTGCAGGTGCGGTGACGATACCAACCACAGCTTTTACCCTTGGCGAGATTGATGATAATGGTAACTTTACATCAAATTCGGTCATTAGAGTTGCTACGCAAAACGCGATTAGCGTTACCAACTTTACCGATAGTGATAACTTTTTCCAGTTTGGGCGATATTTGGGGTTTCAGGCCATGGATGCTGGATCCTGGGTTTATAAAGCGAGCTTTTACGATCAAAGTACGAACTTTATAGAGACGATTGAAGGGCACATGTATCGACGTATGTACATCCCTGATCAGGCAAAGTTTGTAAGATTTACAGTGTATGGAGGGCCACTTACGGACTTTAGAAATCCTGGGGCGATTTCTCGACTCGGGTATCCCTCGGGAAATCTTAGTATGTTTCGCTTTTATCAGCCTTACAATTGCGCGTTTAAGGGTATTCAGCATAATGATATACGAACAGCTGGGATGGTGCCGGGTGGATTTTACAACTTATTGGTCGAGGATTGTACTTTTGATAACTGTGGGGCCGAGATCACCAAATGTGCATTTGATGCAGAAGATGGCTGGGACATGATGCAAGACCTTACATTTCGAAACAATACATTTTATACCAATCCGAATGCGGAATTTTTAACAAAAGCCGGTGATAATTTTGTCATGGAGAATAATACCATGGGAGTGACAATGAGTGCTCGCACAAGAGGAGCTGTTTATCGAAATAATACAATAAAACCATTTACCTATACTACATGGTTTTTCCTTTCGCTTCGCACGCGAACGGGATATTTGCGCACCTCAAATAACACCATTACAGGTGGTATAACACTCGAAACAATAACAACAAATGCGGATGCTTCGTATGCTCTTCGAGATAACCAGATCACCGGTGGTAAAGTATTCGGGTATCTTGCCCCCCCCATGTACACTAATGTTCCAATCCCTTTACAGGCCGCTTACCATTATCAAAGTACGATTGATAGTTCCACATCGCTTTCGGCTCGAGTGGTGCAATGCCTCATAACAAATAATCTAGATAATGCTGCATCTCCACCAGGAGGGAAGTCATTTCAGATTTATGATAGCATCATTACTAACTCTATCATCGCGGCAAATAACAATGACACATGGACAAATCTCATTAGTGGTAGCGTAATTAATAACACAAAAATCGACTCGCGAAGTGGTGGTGATATTGTATTAGAGAATAATATGATGAATGAATCCTGGTTTGAGTCTGGTGCCGATTTTAGGCCGGAACGAGAGATTATTTTTCGTGGGAATACCATTGTTACTTCAGCAACTAATTTTATGAATATTGGCAATCGGTTTACCTCTATAACTTTTGAGAACAATAAAGTAACATCTAGCCAAGCAAACTTCGCCTTAATATATTTGCAAGGTCCCGGTTCTGCAACAAATACAAACCCAGTCATTACAGTCGCGGGGAATAGATTCTTGGGTAATGGTGGCTATGTAATTTCTGCTTCTTCTACACTTAATAACATTATGCCCCTTAATCAAAAACTTTACGTGACTTATTCTAACAATGTACAAAGGGGTGGTATTGGAAGCCTAAAGTCAGTGGTAACGCTTATAACCAATAAAATCAATCTGACAATGAGTATTCCTAAAATTTTTGAAGACCCTGTTATTTCCGTACAGGGTAGTAATTTGAGGTATTCATTTACAGCAAGTACGAATCCTGTGGCATTTTCCAAAGTGGTGACGACTACTAATATGGCACTTAGCAACTCTTGGACAACGAACAATGTGACAGCTCTTACACCCACAGCTTTAGGGGATGGGTTGATGCGCTATGAATATGAAGTGCCCATGGCAGGCAGTCCCCAGAGATTCCTACGGGCGTTGCCATCTCCATGATTTTCCGTTGTTGTATCTGCTCCATGTATGTTTGAACAGAGGTCTGGGGTACAAGGATAAGTTCTTTGGGGCATCTGCACATATGGGCGATACGAATGTCGGCGTGAAAGGACGCGCTCCTCTCGTACTCAAATTTTGAGGTAATATCAGCTTCCGACGTATTTTGCGGTCATGGTGTCAAACTTTTTGACGGAGCCGATTGCGGGGTGGCTTTTGAGATTATAGACATCATTGCCGACGACATGCTGAAGCTTTACTCAAACTCTCGCCTAAACTCTTACTGGCTCCTCCCGTAACTTGGCAAGATCGGCGGTTCCGACGCTTTGTTTCTCGTCAGATGAAAGAAGACCCTGAGGCCTTACATTTCGGGATTATTATCAGTGGCATCTTTGATAAAGATATAAAAGGAGTCGAGATTGACAATTCTCACCCGTATCTTAACCAAACTTCTCCTTTCCGTGCTATGTCCCAATTTGCTTCTGAGCAAGAGATTCAAGTCTGCTTTTTAAGAGACGACGGCTCTGCCGCCCATAGAGAGCGTCTCAAAAAGCGAATAGCAGATTTGAAATTAGATGGGATCATTGCCATGCGCCGCCTCCCAACTCATACCCCTATAGATGAGATTATTACGGATTTTGTCCAATCTGGAATGCCAGTGGTTACTCTGTTTGGCGATTGTGAGCATTTGGATGTGCGTGCCATTGATCTCAATAACATTAAATGCGGGAAAACAGTTATCGAACGATTTGCGCGCCTTGGTCATCGTCAAATTGCCGTCATCATACCAAAAACCTCTAATTCATGGTTCGACGATTTCTACGAAGGTGCGCGATTGGCTCAAAATTCTCAAATATACAAAAAAATTTCCATTCATAAGATAAGAATGCCACTTGATGGGGAGCTTCCTGATGCGAAAAAATGGCTTTTCAACTCAGAAAATCCAAACAGGATTACTGCTTGCCTTGTTATGGCAAGCCGACTAATGCCCGGATTATTACGCTATTGTGATTCACAAAATTACGCGATACCGAATGACCTATCGGTTATTTTGACAGCAGACCAAATCTATTTACAAGAACTCAAAAAGCATTTCGATCTGATGAGGATTAATTTTAAAGACCTTGAAAAAATGGCAATTCGTAGTCTCCTCTCTATGTGCCGGGAAGAGTAGGTTCCCCGTATTCAATTGATTGATTTGAAATTTCAAAACAACGGAACATCAGGAAAGCCTCCGATAATTCGTGCGTGTCCTCGGGGTTAGTAACAAAGTCGTTTCAGTAAATCCGCTTAGAATTTTATGAATTAAAATCCCCGAAAAGTCGGGCGTGTTCTTGGAGGAGGTAACGGTCTGTCATGCCGGCAATGTAGTCGGCGGCGGCGCGGTGGAGGCCGCAATTGGGGACGCGGCGGGTGGCTTCGCGTCCGATTTGATCGGGGTCGGCTAAATAGGCGGTATAGACGTCGGTAAGCATGTTGCAGGCGCGTTGATTGGCTGTGGCTACTTCGGGGTTGAAATACAGGTTGGCGTAGAGAAAAGAACGTAATTCGTGTGTTTGACGTGCCCCTTCTTCGGTGTACCCGATGAGCAATTTGGGATGACGTCGTACATCATCGGCCGATTTCACGGCACTGGCGATGATGCGGATGGCACTGGATTGTAGGACGTCTTCAATGAGACAATGCGACAACACACGGGCGAGGCTAAAGCGTGCTTCTCGGGCATCCGCTTCGTCGAGGTTTAAGCCCGCAATTTTTGCGGCTCTCGCACAGATTTCGATATTCTTTAATTCCGACGGTTCGATGAGGCCTGCTTCAATTCCGTCCTGTAAATCGTGGGCATAGTAAGCAATCTCATCCGACGCATCGGCGATTTGCCCTTCGAGGCTGGCGCACGTGTAATTACCCAAATCTGACGATATTCGGGTGGTGGCGTGTTTTTGAAGTCCCTCGAGAACTTCAAATGTGAGATTGAGTCCGTCGCAATCGGGATAAGGACTTTCCAATAATGTCACCACGCGCAAGCTGTGGGTGTTGTGATCAAAACCACCGTGGTCTTTTAACAGATGATTGAGCGTTTCTTCCCCCGAATGGCCAAATGGGGAGTGTCCGAGATCGTGGGCAAGTGCTACGGCTTCCGCGAGGTCTTCATTGAGGCCGAGAGAACGTGCGAGTGTACGACTAATGGAGGCCACTTCCATGGTGTGGGTGAGGCGGGTGCGGTAGTGATCGCCGGTGCCGTTGAGAAAAACTTGTGTCTTATATTCGAGCCGTCGGAAGGCTGCCGAGTGGATGATACGGGCGGTATCGCGTTGAAATTCGGTGCGGCGTAAATGGGGAGGGTGGGGGTGTCGGCGACCTCGTGTCGTTGAAGAAAGCTGCGCATACAGGGCGAGGCTCTTTTTTTCCAACCTTTCGGAATCTTGGCGCGTACGCAGAGCAATCATGAGTTAATCCACGCGATGGTTGGTGGCGGGGTCGAAAAGAAGAATGCGTTGAGGGTTGGCGCGGAAGAGGAGGCGGTGGCCGGTTTCTTGAGGATTGACGGTATGGTGCGTGCGCGAAATGAGGGTGTTGGCGCCGGTTTGCAAATAACAAATCGCCTCAGCTCCGGTTGTTTCTACGATGTCGAGATGCGCGGGAAATGTCGCGGCGTCGGGCACTTCATCAGCCTGGAGCGGGTGTAGATGCTCGGGGCGCAGACCGAGGAGAATCTGCTTATCTACGAGGCGTCCGATGTCCTGACGCCGCCCTAGTTCAATTTCCACGGAGCCACCGTTGCTTTCTCGAAAAACCAGCCGCGATTCTTCACGAGCGTGAAGAGTGCCGCGAAGAAAGTTCATCGAGGGATTTCCAAAAAATCCGGCGACATAGGTATTGAGCGGCTTGTGGTAGAGGTCAAGCGGGAGACCCGATTGTTGGATGGAGCCGTCGCGAAGAAGCGCAATGCGTCCGCCCATGGTCATGGCTTCGTATTGATCGTGAGTGACGTAAATAATGGTGGTTTGCAATCGTTGATGCAGCTTAATCAATTCCGCCCGCATCTGCGCCCGCATCTTAGCGTCGAGGTTGGAAAGGGGTTCATCAAAAAGAAAAACTTTTGGCTGACGAACGAGGGCGCGTCCGAGGGCAACGCGTTGCTGTTCGCCGCCGGATAGATCGCCGGGATGACGATGGAGCAAGTCTTCGATACCGAGAATTGATGCGGCTTCGCGCACACGACGGGAGATTTCAGCAGGAGGGAAGCGGCGCACACGAAGGCCGAAGGCGAGATTTTCACCGGCGGTGAGGTGTGGGTAGAGGGCGTAATTTTGAAAAACCATCGTTACGTCACGGTCGCCGGGAGGGATGTTGTTGACCTCGATTCCATCAATGAAGATTTTCCCATGTGTCACCGATTCGAGTCCGGCTACCATGCGCAGCGCGGTCGTCTTGCCACATCCGGACGGCCCGAGAAGAACGGTGAAGGAGCGGTCGGGAACTTCGAAGGATAGGTCTAACACGGCGGGAATTTCTTCCCCCCGTCGGCCACGATAGATTTTTGTGACGTTTTGTAACGCGACGCTTGCCATGGGTGGAGTAGCGGGCACGACATGTGCGCCGTTGTTCAGAACATCATGCGTGACTTGCAGAAGCGTGACCAGCCGAAACGCAGAACAAATCGCGAAGGCTCAAAGCGTTCAATGTTTACCGAACGCGCACGGGCTTTAATTTCCAAATTTCTTTGGCATATTCGAGAATGGTTCGGTCGCTGGAGAATTTGCCGACGCGAGCCGTGTTGAGGACGGCCATTTTCCCCCAGCGGGGTTTGTCGGTGAAGGCTTTGGAAACTTTCTCCTGCGCCTTGCAGTAAGAATCGAAGTCGGCGAGACACAGGAAGGGGTCGTGGTAGAGGAGGTTGTCGCGCAGAGGAGCGAGGGCATCGCGCGTTTCGCTCTCACTGAAAAAGTCTGATCCAAGCCAGTTGATAATTTCAGCCAGTTCGGGGTTTTCCTGACAATACTGCTGCGGATTATAGCCCTGGGCTTGGAGTGTTCGCACTTGATCCACAGTGTTGCCGAAGATGAAAATATTGTCATCACCGACTTCC
The DNA here is from genome assembly GCA_021463515.1 of Chthoniobacterales bacterium. Classification (GTDB taxonomy): domain Bacteria; phylum Verrucomicrobiota; class Verrucomicrobiia; order Chthoniobacterales; family JACTMZ01; genus JACTMZ01. The sequence goes on from JAJTYZ010000091.1 coordinate 12,275, forward strand.
TCTCGAATTTCGACATTAGCACCATCGAGAGTTCCGATGGTGATGGCACCATTAAGAGCGAGTTTCATATTGCCGGTGCCGGAAGCTTCTTTTCCTGCAGTGGAAATTTGCTCGGAAAGGTCCGCAGCGGGAACAATACGTTGCGCGAGGGAAACGCGGTAATTGGGCATGAAAGCTACTTTGATTTTTCCCTGCACAAGGGGATCATTATTGATTTTCGCAGCGACGGCATTGATGGCTTTAATAATGCGTTTAGCCATGTCGTATCCCGGCGCAGCTTTGGCTGCAAAAATGAAAACACGAGGCGTGAAATTCAGCTTAGGATCATGAATGAGGCGACGGTAGAGCCACAGGATGTGAAGTAAATTAAGGTGCTGACGCTTGTATTCATGAAGGCGTTTAATTTGCACATCAAATATCGCGGAGGGGTCCACTTCGATGCCACATTCCTCGAAGATACGCTTCGCCAAGCGTTTCTTATTGGCGAGTTTGACCGCCATAAATTCCTCGCGAAAAGAAGCATCGTCCGCCAAAGGCTCAAGCTCACGAAGTTTGCTGAGATTACGCTCCCAGCCGTGACCGATATTGCGTGTGATAAGGTCTGCCAGTCGCGGATTGCAGGCGAGAAGCCAACGGCGCGGCGTAATGCCATTGGTCTTGTTGTTAATTTTTTGAGGCCAGAGGGCATTGAACTCGGGGAAAAGTTCGGTCTTGATGAGCTGGGTGTGAATGGCGGCGACGCCATTGACGGAATGACTGCCGACGACGCTGAGATGTCCCATGCGCACCATTTGATCGTGGCCTTCTTCGATGAGAGAAAGCGCACGCTTTTTATCACCATCGCCGGGCCATTTTTTCTCCACCTCTTCAAGAAAGCTCTTGTTGATATCGAGGATAATTTGCAGGTGACGCGGGAGGACTTTACGAAGGAGTCCGACGCTCCATTTTTCGAGAGCCTCCGGCATGAGGGTATGGTTGGTGTAAGCAAAAACACGTGTGACGATGCTCCACGCTTCTTCCCACGGCAGGCCGTAATCATCGCAGAGCAGGCGTTGAAGCTCGGGGATGCCGATGGCAGGGTGCGTGTCGTTGAGTTGGATGGCAACTTTGTCCGGAAAGGTTGACCAATCCTTGTTGTCCTTTTGGAAACGACGAATGATGTCGCGCAAAGAACAGGCGGTAAAAAAGTATTGTTGGAGCAGTCGAAGTTCCTTACCTGCATCCGTCGTGTCATTAGGATAAAGAACCTTACTCACGGTCTCTGCCATATTTTTTTGGCGTACAGCCTCCTCGTAGCCGCCGCGATTGAAGGCCTCAAAGTCAAATTCTTCGGGTGCCTCCGATTTCCACAGACGTAAAAAATTGACCGTCTCGGTGCCGAATCCCGGGATGGGAATATCGTAGGGCACGCCGATGAGTTTGCGGAATCCTACCCAGACCGGATGTGTTTTCCCTGCGTCATCGAGATGCGTTTCGATGTGGCCATAGACGGGAATTTCCTGCTGGTGCTGTGGTCGAACAATTTCCCAAGGTGAACCATAACGCACCCAAGCATCCGGCAGCTCGACCTGATAACCATTGCGAAACTCCTGCTTAAAAAGTCCGTATTCGTAATGGATCCCATAGCCAATCGCGGGGAGATCGAGCGTTGCGAGGGAATCGAGAAAACATGCGGCGAGGCGTCCGAGACCACCATTGCCGAGAGCCATGTCATATTCCTCATCACGCGTTTCGTCGAGGGGATGACCCAGATTCTTGAGGGCATCGCTAATTTGATCGAGGACACCCGCCGCGATCATGTTGTTGGCAAAAAGTCGCCCCATGAGGAACTCCATCGAAAAATAATAAACGCGGCGCACATTTCCCTCGTTGTGAACGGCGAGAGTCTTCATCATGCGTGCAATGATGATGCGTTGAATGGCCATGGAAGTGGCGATCCACCATTCGCGGCGCGATGCCGAGATGGAGTCGCGGGCCATGGAAAATTTCAGCTCGTCAAGAATCTGCTGCTCAAACGTGATGGACGGAGTTTTCTTCATGTGTAAATTGGCGACGATAAGGGAGCGGTGGTTAAGGGCGAAGAAAAATTGATGCAGAAAAAGGATTCATAATTTGCTAAGCATTATCGTTTGCACGCATGAGTAAAAAGAATCTGCTTACCGCTTTTCAGATTTTGGTCACGGTGGTGCTGCTGTGGTGGGTTTTTCATGATCCGACAAAGCGGCATGAAATGTTGGAAGCCTTACGCGCGGCCGATTGGTGGTGGTTAGGTCTCGGCGTGATGGTGTTTTTTCTTTGCACTTATGTTGCGACGATTCGGTGGAAAATTCTTCTCGCCGTACAGAACATTCCGATGGGGTGGATACGAACATGGCAGCTTTTTATGATCGGGATGTTCTTTAATCTCTTCATGCTCGGTTCCACAGGCGGCGACGTGGTGAAAATGTTTCTCACGATGCGCGAAACACGCAGTCATAAAACCGCTGCCTTGCTCACGGTGTTCATGGACCGCGTCATTGGCATGATGGCCCTCATTCTGATTAGCGTGGCGTTTCTCTATTTTCGCTATGACATCCTTAGTCACACACCGGCAAGTGCCGCGCTGTTGCAAACTTTGCTATGGTTGTTGGCGGCAACAATCGTGGTCACAGTCGGGATGTTCGTGTCCTCCGGATTTGGTTGGGTGCATTATCTACCCTCGTGGACACCCATGCGCGGGCGCCTCGTGGAGCTTTCCGCCGCATGTCATCTTTACGCGAAATCTTGGCGTCTTACGATATGGGCTTTTGTGGTTTCGTTCCCACTTTTCGCATTATTCTTTCTCACCTTTTATTGCGCGGCGCGGGCCTTTACCGATCAGCTTGGGTTGGTGGATATTTTTTCCATTCTCCCGATCGTCGCTGTCATTACGGCCATTCCCATTAGCGTTTCGGGAATTGGATTGCGCGAGAGTCTCTTTGTTTCTCTCCTCGCGCCTTTTGGTGTTTCTGCAGCCGTAGCAACGCTCATTTCCGTCGCTGGTTTCCTCATTAATACGGTAGGAAGCCTAGCCGGTGGTGTGGTGTTTCTGCTCTATCGCTCATCCACGCACGAGGTCATTAATCTGCGTGACATGGCCAAGGAAGTGAATCGTTTGGAAGATCAAATCGAACACAGCGAATGAAGCTGCCACAAATTTCGGCTTTTTTTTCTCTTTCCCTCGATGGGAAAATTATCACCGCTGATGATTTTTGGGAAAAGGTGCAGATAAAAGCGGATGCCGTCCTTGAGGGTGATATTGCATGTGTGAAGGCGACGATTGTGGCGCGAGGTGAGAGCGTGAAGTTTGCAAAATCAACTTCGAAAAATCATGGAACATCACGTGGAACGAGCCGATATCTACGTGGAGTTTTAGAAAATTTAGCAGATAAGCACGGCGTGCGTACCATGACGTGTGAAGTGGGGACAGAATTATTTCATACGCTGATAAAAGGAGGCTTCGTACAAAAGCTCCATGTCGTTTTTGTGCCTGCGATTATGGGTGATGTTACGGCACCAACGCTTTTGGGGGCGGTGCCAATGGCGCATCTCACACATTCCATTCCTCTGCGGCTGGAGAGTTTTCGAAAAGTTCGCGGAAAAACGGTGGCGATTTACCGCGTGCTCAACGGACGGCAAGCTCGGTAAGTAATGCCTGATGAAGGCGGATTCCCAGTTCGAGATTTTCCAATGGAAAGTTTTCATCCGGCGCATGGGCACGTGAACCCGGGGGCGCAAGGCCGAGGAGGAGAGTTTCACTGCCGAGCAAATCTTGAAAAGTTTGAACAATGGGAATACTGCCGCCTTCACGCATGAGGGCAGGGGAACGCCCAAAAGTTTTTTCGAGTGCTCGCACCGCCGCCGCACCCCATGGACTGCGTGCATCGAGGGTGTAGGGCATTCCGCCATGACCTCGAATAATCTCCATCTCCACGCTGGGCGGTTGATGATGACGAAAGAAAATTTCGACGAGATCGAGAACGCGAGAGGGTGTTTGATTGGGGACAAGGCGGAAGGTCAGTTTTGCGGAGGCCCGCGATGGGAGAACGGTTTTTGTGCCTTCGCCCTGATAGCCGCTGGTAAGGCCATTGATTTCCGCCGTCGGGCGAATACCAATGCGTTCTAATGTGGTAAAATCCGGCTCGCCGGTGAGTAGTAGGACGCCGGTGTCTCGTTGAAAATCGGCTTCTTTAAGCGGCAATGCGGCCAGAGCTTCTCGTTCCATCAAGGTAGGCGGGGTCACATTATCGTAAAATCCCGGCACCGCAATCCGGCCATCATCATTGTGCAGACGCGAAAGCAAGTGCACGAGAGCGGTTGCAGGATTCATGACAGCACCCCCAAAAACTCCCGAATGCAAATCCAACACGGGTCCGTTAACGACAACTTCCATGGCTGCAATGCCGCGTAAACTTTGAGTGAGGGTAGGGTAGCCAGGCCCAACCATTCCGGTGTCGGAAACCGCAATGACATCACAGCGCAGCTCGCTCCGCCTTGCCCGAATGAACTCCGCCAGATGAGTGCTCCCCACTTCCTCCTCGCCTTCGATGAGGAAAATAAGATTAACCGGCAGTGCTCCTTCCTCACGCAACGTACGGATGGCACCTAGAATATGTGCCAGAATCGGCCCTTTATCGTCCGAAGCACCACGTGCAAAAATATGACCGTTCCGAATCGCAGGCTCAAAAGCAGGCGTCGTCCAAAGCTCTGCCGGATCATCCGGTTGAACATCGTAATGCCCGTAGATAAGTACCGTCGGACGTCCCGCAATTTTCGGTCCATGGGCCAGCACTGCCGGATGTCCTCCCGTCTCTGCCACCTCCGCCTTAAATCCACCTCCATTCAACAAATCCTGCAACCACGCAGCACACCGTTTCATTTCGGGGGCGTGGTCAGGTTTTGTGGAAATACTGCGGAACCGAAGAAACTCAAATAGGAGGTACAAGTCTGCTTTTTCAGGGAAAGATGAAGACTCGGGAAACGAAGGCATGACACTAAATGTAGTAGGGAGAGAAAGTGTTGAACACTAGGGATTGTGTTAGGAGTTGCAAAGCCCAAAGATTGGCACTAACAATAACTCTGGCGTATTTCCCCATGTTTCTAAAATCACTCGACCTTGTAGGCTTTAAATCATTCGTTAACAAGACGCATCTCGAATTTCACGAAGGCATCACGTCTGTCGTGGGTCCCAACGGATGCGGCAAATCAAACATTCTCGATGCGATTCGTTGGTGCCTCGGGGAACAATCGGCGAAGGCACTGCGTGGCGGGGAAATGTCGGACGTCATTTTTAGCGGGACCGATTCTCGTGCAGCGGTGGGGATGGCGGAGGTGTCACTGACGTTTGGCGGTTGTGCGAATCATCTCGGAACGGAGTGGGACGAGGTGTGTGTGACGCGGCGTATTTTTCGCGATGGAAAAGGCGAGTACCTGCTTAATAAAACGCCCTGCCGCCTGCGGGACATCCATGAATTATTTATGGATACGGGCATCGGTCGCAGCAGCTATTCAATCATGGAGCAGGGGAAAATTGACCTGATCTTGAGTAGTCGGCCGGAAGACCGTCGTGCGGTGTTTGAGGAAGCGGCAGGCATTACGAAATTCAAAGCGCAGAAAAAGGAAGCCCTCCGCAAATTGGAATACACCGAGGCCAATCTCGTTCGCGTCAATGACATCATGCGTGAGGTCAAACGTCAGATCGGCTCGCTGCAACGTCAGGCCGGAAAGGCACGACGTTATCAGGCTCTTTCGTCCGGTTTGCGTGTGATGGAACTCAATCTCGTCCGTCGTCAATACGATCATCTCGACTCGTCGCGAAACGATTTGCATCAGCAGCTTGAAAAGCTCGAATCGCTATGCCAAGAAGCGGCGACCACATTGGAAGATGGCGAACGCGCCATTGCCGGACATCGGACTCGCCTTGAAGAGCTCGAACAGCATGTCGAATCCTCCCGCCTCACGATGCAGTCGCTGCGTGATCGTATGGTGCAGGCGCGAAGCCGAGCCTCGCATCATGGGGAAATTGATGCGCAATTGCGTGAAGCCATTACTCGCTGCGAGGGAGAAATCGCGGCCGCTCGTGAACGTCAGCGTGTTCAACGTGAGGAAATGGCGCAGATTGACGAACAAATGGCGCAAACAGCCAAGGTGCTGTCGGAACATTCGTCGGCACTGGATGCTTTGCAGTTGCGTTTGCGCGAAGCTGCCGGACGCCGCGAGTCCTCACGACAGTCGTTGGAAGCTCTGCGGGCAGAGATTAGCAAAGCGGAAAATGAATCACTGCGCTTGCAAGGAGAGCTGGTCGGATTGGAGGCCCGCCGTGAATCGTCTCAAATACGCCTCGAATCGTTGGAAGCTGAAAGTCGTCAATTGCACGAACGTCAAACCGCAATTCGTCAGAAAGTAGAAGAAACATCCGTCCAAGTGACCGCAAGTGTGGAAGCAATGCAGGCGGCGGAGTCGGCGCAGGATGCCGCGACATCCGCTCTTGAACAAAGTGAACGTCAGCGGCAGCACATTGAGGAAGAACTTTCCACATCTCGTCGCTCCGTCACGCAAATACAGGCACGCCTTGAAGTTCTCGCGCAGCTTAATTTGGAAGGTGAAGGTGCGGCTCCGGGAACGCAGGCTGTGTTGCGTGGGTTGAATCGTCCGGATCATTTTAAGCCGGCAATTCGTGGTGTTTTGGGTGGCCTTTTGCAGGTGGACCCCGGTTTTCTTCCCGCTATAGAGGCAGCTCTCGCAGAACGCGGAGACACGATCGTGCTCAATGATAAAGCAACGACTCGCGAAATTCTTGAAGCACTTTACGAACACAAACTCGGACGTGCCAGCCTCGTCGCTCCCAATGGTCAGCACATTCCTCATGCCGCGCCGGCTCCCGAGGGCTCTCTCGGATGGGCTGCGGATCGGGTGCGTTATAGCAACGACGACGCAGATCCTAATGCCACGAATCTCAGCCAGCTCGTACGCGGAATTTTACAAAACATTGCCTTAGCCGCTAATTTGGATCACGGCCTCGAACTGCGAGAACGTTTTCCGACGACTGCTTTTGCCACGCAGCATGGAGAATTGATTGACGCTACGGGCATCGTATCAGGCGGACGAGCGGGTGAGGGCATTACATCTGCGCTTCAACGGCGTGATGAAATTGCTTCGTTGGAAACAAAACTTTCCGCAGCGCAAGGAGAACTGACCCGCCATGAATTAGCTCGGGAGGCAGTTTTGTCTGTTCGCGAAGAGCAAAAAAGTGCTGTCGAAGTAGCCCGTATTGCGTTACGGGACCGCCAAAATGAATTGTCCGGCCATCGCGCCAATAAAGCACTTCTCGAAAAAGAAGCGCAAGAAATTGAAGGTCGTGCCGCAGCATTTCAACGTGAACGCGAACGAGCAGAGGCCGACTTGGAAGCCGCACGAACACGTTCCGGTGTGCTTAATGAACGCATGGCCATTTGTCATCAGACCGCTGCCGAAGCGTCGGAAAAATCTGCCACTTTGATGGAGCAAGCAGAACGTGAGGCAAGTGAAGAAAAGGAAGCGTCCTCGCAGTTCAACGAATTGCGCCTCCAACTAGCCACGGCACGGCAGCAGGAAGAAAGCTTGCAATCCCGTCGCCTTCCCATGGTGGGGCGTCTGGAGGAACTTGAAGAAACAGTGCGACAGCGAGGTCTGGAAATTACGTCTGCCGGACAAAGAATCGAAACAGTCGCGGCTCAGACGGAGGCTCTCACGCAGGAGGCAAATGCCTTACAAATCCAGCTGGGCGAACATCAGCAAAGCTTGGAGACATTGCTAAAAGAGCGTGCGTCCTTGCAGTCCGAAGTTCATGCGGCGGATGCAACCCTGCGTCGCGAACGGCGTGAACATGGAGAGATGCAGGAGCAAAAGAATCGCCTTGAAGTTCAAACTGCCTCACTGCGACTGAAGGCGGAAAATTTGCAAGAGGACATTCGACGTCGCTATCAAGTGGAAGTACACGAGGCTCCGATGGACACCTATGCGCTACATTGTGCTATTCGTGACCATCGTAAACGCCGTAAATTAGGCTCCAATTCCAATGGTACCGGTGCGGGAGAGGATGCAGAAGTTTCTGCGGATTCTTCCGACGCAGTAGAAACTCCCACATCGGACGCGCCCACAGTCGAGGTTGCGCCATCCATGGATGCCACGCTGGATTGGGAGGAAATCGAAACTTTTGTTAGCGAACTGCGAGGAAAACTGGATTCCATGGGGCCAGTGAATATTGACGCTATTCAGGAATTTGATGATCTTCAAGATCGCCAAAAATTCCTTGATGGGCAATTTAACGACCTCACAAATTCCAAGGAAGAATTGTTAGAGGTCATTAAGAAAATCAATACCACCACGACGGCACTTTTTGCCGACACATTTGTCAAAATCCGTGATAATTTCCGCGAGACATTTCGCGAATTGTTTGGGGGTGGAAAAGCTGACCTTGCGCTGATGGATGATGGCGATCCGCTAGAAAGCGGCATTGAAATCACCGCCAAACCGCCGGGAAAACAATTGCAGAGCGTGTCTTTGCTATCCGGCGGAGAAAAAACAATGACCGCCGTCGCATTGCTTTTTGCTATCTACATGGTAAAGCCAAGTCCGTTTTGCATCCTCGATGAAATGGATGCGCCGCTCGACGAATCGAATATCAATCGCTTCCTCGCCATGCTGGATCGCTTCGTCAAACAAAGCCAATTCCTCGTCATCACCCACAACAAACGCACCATCTCCCGTGCGGATGTTCTTTACGGGGTGACGATGGAAGAACGCGGGGTCAGCCGCCTCGTCGGCGTTCGTTTCGTAGATTCCACCGGAAACTTTTCCGAAGCCAAAGCACCGGAATACGCCAGTAATGGCAACGCCCCAGAACTTGTGGCAGCTTCTGAATAAGCCAACCAGTTTTACCGTGGCGGTAAATGTTCGAGGCAAAACTCGTCGCCGGAGGCGACAACACGAAATTGAAGGTCGGGGTGGGTGAGTTCTGTACGCCCGCATGAAGTACATGTGTGAAGTGCAAATTCCTGGCTTGCTGCGTGCGCTTCTCTCAAGGATGTTGCTTCGGCCAATCGCCGAACATGCCGAACGCCTAGGAGTGTAGGGCCGAAAAATAGGAAATAGTTAACGAGCGAAGCGGCAATCGCCATTTTAGAACCTAAGGGCATAGCGAGGAATTGCACTAAAAAAAGAACCGCTAAAACCCAAGCGAGATATTTGATCTTCATCCGCACGATAAAAAATAGGAAAATCTCGTAATCAGGTGCTACTGTGGCAAAAGCAAAGAAAAGAGAAAGATTGAGAAAGGTATTGGACGAGCCACCACCAAAAAAAAACGCAGCCACTGTACAGCCGATCATTCCCACGAGATAAAAGGCATTGAGCCGCAGTGACCCCCAAATTTCTTCCAATGCGGAGGCGATAAACCACAAAAAAAGCAACGCGAAGATGACCCAAATTCCGGTAACTTCTGGGACAAAAATGTAGGTGACAAGACGCCAAATTTGACCGGAGCGAATTTTGTCAGGATCGAGCATCAAAACGTACTCATAAGCAGGATCAATACTGATGAGCACAAAGGTTAAGGCATTGAGCATGACAATGGCCTTAAGAAGCCCCGGTGTGCCAAGCCATGGAGTATAACGCCCAAGAAACCGCCAAAACTTACTGTCTTCTTGCATGGATGATGAATTATTCCGAAGCGGAAACCTTGGATTGCCAAGGCCAGCGCCCGTTGATTTCCAGCTCTAGGGAAAAGCTCAGGAAGGTACGAATGACCACAATGGCTGCGAGAACGGCCATATTTTGCAAAGTCGGAGCAACGGCGACCGTGCGAATAATATCGCCAGCCACCAAAAGTTCCAATCCCAGCAAAATGGCGCGTCCTAGCCGACGGCGATAAACCGTATAACGATCGAGTCCGGAACTCGGTGCCTGCACCAAGGACTCAATCGTCGCCACGAGAATTCCCACAACAATCACCGCAACACCCGCAGCGTCAACCGCCGTACCGACATGGTCCATCCATTCGCTAAAGTTCGTCATATTTACGTAGGCCAGATTGCACGACCAAGAAGACTTCGGCAAGACAAGCTTTTCCTAACAGAGAGAATAAATATGCCCAAGTTATTCACAATTCCGCAAATCCATGTTCCAAAAAGAATAAGCTATAACTCGATACAATATATGTCATGTATAATTAAAGGGGTGAATTTCAGAGATGCAATGTTTCCAAGGCACGTTGAAAGCGTGAAGCTTTATTCCATTTCACCAAGCGTTCACCTCTCAAAGAAAAGCCAACTTTGAATTGCCCGGTATTCGTTGTCATGGCCACATGTGAAATAAAAGTCGGAGGAACACTCCTCACCTCCGCTAAACTCTTTATTATCCTTCTCAGATGGTTTGGCAGCGATATCAGGACACTTACTAAAAATTCCTCGATCATAGGCAAACAAATCCAGACCCGTATCTTCAGCCAGACAGATATATTTGAACTCATCCAGCCAAAGGCGTGGGACAATCCATTCGGGATATCCATGCGCAATTTATGAGCCCACTCGGTGCTCTCCCTTGATCAGAAGATGCGCTATGAGGTTTGTCTCAACAACGATCATGAGCACCCTTCATTGATAGCTTCCTCCAAAATCATTGGTCAATATGCAGGCTAGATTATTGCAGGTTTTTATTGATAAAGCGTTTGAAACCAGTCACCACCTACCAGGGGGCGAATGTCAAGAACAGAAGGCGGGCACGGATAATACATGGTGGGGTTTCGGCAATATAATGGTTGTTAGGCTGTTAGCTGCACTGACTTGTTGAAGTAAGTCGCGGCGTAGCGTGTTGATTGGGGTGCTTTTGTAAAAAATGAGGGCGAGAGGTGCGTTTGGCTTATTTTTCATTTAAGACACACCCCCGTGGAAAAGGCTGCTGAGAGGAATGGCACGAAGTTAATAAATGATTAGGATGGCTTCTTCCCAATTTTGTTTTTCTGCGTTTGAGGGTACCACACCGGCCTCGGGTGTCGCCTTCGGTGCTCTCGCCGGAGGTATTGTCGTGAGACCACTCAACGATGTGCCGTGCGAGGGCGCACGGCACGACACCCGAGGCGGGTGTGGTACCCTTCTCAGAAACGAGAACATCGAAATCTTTCCAACCACACCTTATCTTAGGGTCATTCACTGCTGAGAGCTTGTTTTGGGCGAGTTCGAAAATGCCACTTTGGTTGTTTTTGAGGCGAAAAATATAATCGGCTCCCATGATCCTAAGTGATCAAGCGAGCATTTTCCTGCTTTTACAGCGAACCAACACTTGAAATTCCGAAATCGCAATATACAATCTCCTCGCAACAAGCTTCTTTTGTTGGCCTTACTTCAATTTAAACTAGCCTGCGCCACCTCAAGTAAACCTCCTCATCCTACTCTTTCACGCCATGGAAAACTATCCCTCCCCTTTCCCAACGCTATGACTAAGATCGTTTATTTTGACACAGAGGTATCTTCTGAGAGAGGTAAAGTTTGTGACATCGGAGCCATTGATGAATTAGGGAGTACCTTTCATTCTCCCTTAAAAGCGGAATTTCAGAACTTCCTGCATGACGCCGCATATGTGTGCGGACACAACATCATCCAGCATGATCTTAAGTTCGTAGGCGACTGCGTTCCACCTTCCGCCATGATCGTAGATACACTATTCCTCTCACCCTTACTCTTCCCTCATAAACCTTACCACGCATTAGTGAAGGACGACAAACTGTTCTCGGATGAACTAAACAACCCGCTAAATGACGCAAAAAAAGTAAAAAGCCTCTTAGATGACGAGCGAGCGGCTTGGCAATTATTATCCTCGGAAATGCGCTCGATTTTTACTGCCTTATTGACAAACCAATCGGAGTTCAGTGGTTTTTTTCATCTCATGAATTCCTCCCACTCTACCGTTCTCAATATACCAATAACAGAAACTATTGCGAAAATATTTCATAACTCCATTTGCGAATACTCCCCTCTCATGGCAGCGATCCAACGAGCCCCGATCGAGCTTGCTTATGCCCTTGCACTCATTCACGGGAATGACCTTACTTCTCTCCTACCACCCTGGGTCGTCCTACAATACCCACGCATTGAACGCCTCATCCGCAGCCTGCGAGCAAAACCATGCCTACACGGCTGTCCATACTGCCGAAATAAACTCGATCCGAAACGCGGTCTAAAAAAATATTTTGGCTTCGATGATTTTCGCCTTTACGCAGGTGAACCTCTCCAAGAAAACGCTGCCCGTGCGGCTCTCGAAGGCAAGTCCTCTCTCGTCATTTTTCCAACAGGCGGTGGCAAATCCATCACCTTCCAGATTCCAGCGCTGATGTCCGGAGAGTCCGAAAAAGGGCTAACGGTTATTATTTCCCCGCTGCAATCATTAATGAAAGACCAAGTGGATAATCTCGAGGCACGCGGTATTACGCGAGCCGTTGCCATCAGCGGATTACAAGATCCCATCGAACGGGCAGAAGCCATTAAACGCGTTGCCGATGGCTCTGCCTGCATACTCTACATTGCGCCGGAATCACTCCGGTCCTCAACGACGCTGAGATTGCTCCAACAAAGAAACGTCGTTCGCTTTGTCATAGATGAGGCGCATTGCTTTTCCTCGTGGGGGCAAGACTTCCGCCCTGATTACCTTTACATTGGTGATTTTATTAAAGAGCTCTGCCGGCAAAAGTTTGGCGATACCAATCAAGGGGGTATCCCTATTTCCTGTTTTACCGCCACGGCAAAGCAACGCGTCATTGAAGACATTTGTGCTTACTTTAAAGAAAAACTCGGCACCCAACTTGAGATTTACACGGCTCTCTCACGCCGCGAAAATCTGCATTACAAGGTGATCGAATGCACAGAAGAATCTGAAAAATACAATAGAGTTCGTATTCTCCTCGAACTCTATAAATGTCCGACCATCATCTATGTTTCACGCACGCGGCGTGCTCAAGAAATCGCCGAAAAGTTAGTCCAAGATGGGTTCTCCGCTCTGGCTTTTCACGGTAAAATGGAGCGCGAGAGAAAGACTCATAATCAAAACAGTTTTCTATCCGGTAATACACAAATCATGGTGGCAACCACGGCTTTTGGCATGGGCGTGGACAAGAAAGATATTGGCCTCATCATTCATTACGACATCTCCGATTCGATCGAAAACTATGTTCAAGAAGCTGGCCGTGCCGGTCGTGACGAAAATATTCAAGCCCAATGCTACATATTGTTCAATGAGGGCGATCTCGACAAACACTTCCTTCTCCTCAACCAAACAAAGCTCAACTTCTCAGAGATACAACAAATTTGGAAGGCCGTGAAAGAGTGTACAAAAGCTCGCTTATCCGTTCAGCAATCTGCACTCGAAATTGCACGCACTGCCGGGTGGAACGATACCGCAGGAACGGAAATGGAGACGCGAGTTATTACTGCAATCACCGCCCTCGAACAATCAAACTATCTGAAACGCGGGCAAAATTCACCGCGCATCTATGCCAGTAGTATTCGTTGCAAGTCCATGACAGAAGCTTCACAAAGAATTACCGCCTCACCTCGCTTTTTGAACGAAGCTCAGCGCAACCATGCCAGCCGCATCATGGCCAATCTATTTAGTGCACGTAGTCGGAAAAGCAACGAACCCAACGAAGCAGAAAGTCGGGTAGATTATTTATCGGAAAACCTCGGAATTGTTCGGGAAGATGTCATACGCGTCGTGCAAATATTGCGCGAGGAAAAAATCCTCGACGATCAACAAGACCTCTCCGCCCATTTCACCAACGACGCAAATCAAAATCGTTCACTCCGCATTCTTAACGAATACCTCGAAATTGAGCTCTTCCTCCAAAAATTTATCACTGAAGAAAAATCGGTGATCCATATAAAGCGCCTAAACGAAGAAGCAGAAAAGGCAGGTTGCCGTGCGTGCAACACAAGGATCATTCATACATTGCTTAATTATTGGGAAATTAAGCACTTGGCACGACGGCAGTGGGATAGGCTTAATAATGCCCATGTCACTGCCGTCTTGCCCCCGGCGGCATTTGTCGGAGCCATCAATAAGCGCGGCGAAATCGCACGAGAAATCGTGAAATATCTTCACCAAAAGATTGTCACTGAAGAAAAGCCCGAACCTGATCAGAAAACGGTATCCATCACTTTTTCCGTGATCGAACTCGCCCGAAGCATTCACGCCAATGCAGGCCTCTTTCAAATTCCGATGACTTCTGTGGAAATTGAGGACGCACTCTTCTACCTATCCCGAATCGGAGCCATGAAAATCGAAGGCGGATTCATGGTGGTTTACAACCGGCTCACGATTGAACGTAAGGAACCCGACTTGCGTGTTCGCTACAAAAAGGACGATTATAAAAAACTCGATGATTTCTATAAAAATCGCGTACAACAGATTCATATCGTCGGAGAATACGCCAATAAGATGTTGGAAGGCACACCGCAGGCTATCCAATTTGTAGAGGATTACTTTCGCCTCAATTCCCCCTCATTCATGGAACGATATTTCACGAAAGCTCGCCAACTTGAAATGCGACTTAATATCACTCCAAAAAAGTATCGCGAACTCTTCGACTCACTCTCCGATACCCAGAGACGCGTGATAGACGACCGAGAATCACGTGTCATTGTCGTAACCGCCGGCCCGGGAAGCGGAAAAACTAAACTGCTGGTGCACAAACTTGCGGCCCTTCTTTTAATGGAAGATGTTAAGCACGAGCAGCTACTAATGCTCACCTTTTCCCGTGCTGCGGCGACTGAGTTTAAAGCCCGGTTGGTCTCTCTCGTCGGAAATGCCGCAAATTTCGTCGAGATTAAAACCTTTTATTCATGGTGTTTCGACCTCCTCGGGCGCGTTGGCTCTCTGGAAAATACAGATAATATCATAGGCGAGACCATTCAGAAAATACGAGCGGGGGAAGTTGAGTCCAGTCGCATTTCGAAAGCTGTATTGGTAATTGATGAAGCCCAAGATATGTCGGGGTGCGAATACGAACTCGTACGTTTACTCATGGAGTACAATGAGGCAATGCGCGTCATCGCCGTCGGTGATGATGATCAAAATATCTATTCTTTTCGCGGCTCCGACTCGAAATATTTCGCCGCGTTACTCCAAGCCAAAGGAGCAACAGGCTATGAACTTGTGACAAACTATCGAAGTGCTCCCAACCTCGTCGCATTTTCAAACCAATTTCTTTCGACGATTAAGAATCGGATGAAACACCAACCTATCGTCGCGCAGGCTTTACAAAATGGAACACTCACCCTCCAATATCACACTTCTCCGCACCTCGCCCAACCCCTCCTGCACGAAATTCGTAACAGCGGCCTTACAGGCTCTACCGCCGTACTCACCTTCGATAATGTCACCGCCACAACAATCACCGGGCTGCTTAACTACACAGGGTTTCCAGCTCGCCTCATCCAAAGCAACGATAGCTTTTCATTAGCCGATATTGACGAAGTAAAATTTTTCTCCCGACAAATTGCGGATTTTGTATCCATACCCAAAGAGGAATGGGAAGCCGCGAAACGACGCCTCCACCAGGACTATCCTTCTTCCAGTCGTGGTCTTGAAGTATGTACGGCCATTATAAAGGACTTTGAATCGGCCAACACCCATTCGCGATACCGAACCGACTTTGAAGTCTTTGTACGCGAGTCTCGCTTAGAAGACTTCTTCTCTATCGCCTCACGCGAAGTGATTACGGTCTCAACCATGCATAAGTCGAAAGGCCGTGAATTTGACAACGTATTTTTACTCCTCCCTCGAACACCCACGACTGACGAAGAACGCCGCTTGATCTATGTTGCGATGTCCCGTGCCCGATCGCGCCTCGTTATCCTGACCACCTCGCGGGCCTTTAACTTCATTCAAACCGAAGATTTTCTTCGAAAAACAGACCGTCACAACTGGGGCGAGCCATCCTCACTCACCCTCTTCCTTACACACCGAGATATTTGGCTTAGCTCTTTTAAAAAAGTACAACCTGCGGTAAACAAACTCTACTCCGGAGACGACCTGAAAGTAGTAACCACAGAAAAGGCGGACCAATACATTTGTACGAACAAAAACGGCCAAGTTGTCCTGCATTTCTCCAAAAAGTTTCAAGCAGAACTAAGGAATCATAAGGCTCGCGATTACATCCCAACCTCCGCTCGCATCAATTTTATTCTCTGGTGGAAAGAAGCGGACAACCCCGACAAAACAACCCCAAACAATCCCTGCAAAATCATCCTCCCTGAACTCCACCTCCAAAAGTCATCCTGAATACTTACTTGATAAATTCCGCACGCTCAAGGCATCAGGAGTCGAGAGAAGGTTTTGAAGATTTCATGAAATTCGCCATGCTAAAAACGGAAGGCCATAACATTTTGATGGCACAAACACAACGATACGTCCGCGCACAAAATTCGCGTCTTCCGAAATGCCATTGCGTCCCCTAATATCTTTCCATGCCTGAAACAGACTATTTTTCAAAGTATCGCGCTTACTTTTTGAGTCAGAATGATGCACCTCGTAGTGACGCGGGGGCGCATCCGCCATTTGTGACAATCTCACGTGAAGCCGGCAGTGGTGCGGAAACGGTTGCTCATCTGCTTGCGGGAAAACTCAACGCTAAGCGAAAGCCGGACGAACAGCCTTGGATGGTGTTTGATAAAAATCTCATCAGTAAAATGCTCGAGGACCAACATCTCCCCCAGGCGATTTCTCAGCTCATCCGCGAAGATACTGACGCCACTGTGGAATCGCTCGTGGGAGAATTGCTGGGGCTGAATCCTTCCATGTGGACGCTGTTTCACCACACGAGCGATACTATTCTCAAGCTCGCACGTCTCGGGCGGTGCATCATCGTCGGGCGTGGCGGATGCATTATTACGGCGAAATTGCGAGGCGGACTTCATGCGCGTTTGGTTGCGTCTAATGCACAAAGGCTTGCCCACCTCAAAAGTCATTTTGGCTATGATGACAAAGCCGCTGAGCAATATCTGCGCGAAAGTGATGCCGGTCGGCGACGATATCTCAAAGCCAACTTTGACCACGATCTTGATGATCCGTTGCTCTACCACGCAACGCTTAACACCGGGTTGTTAGGCTTCGAAGAAACCGCAGATGCCCTTGCTATATTGCTTGGTTCTCAGCACGCCTAAGGCGCAAGGCGTCTTCCTATTTTATGCCCTCTCCTCGCCGTCAAAAACCCTCTGCTCCCCCCAAGAAAACAACTCGTTTCCCTCGAGACAATGACGATTCTTCGCTTTCAGTCCGCGCCTTAGCGTTTGTGCGCAAGCAGCAGAAGTCGCCTCCTTCGGCGCAAGAAATCGCACGAAATTTACATCTATCGCCTAAAGAAATTCCACGTCTCACGCGCCTTCTTCACACGCTCGAAAAGTCCGGTGATCTCGCCCGTGTGCGAGGCGATCGCTTCACTTCTCCCTCCGATGCTGACCTTGCTGTTGGCACCATTCAAACGCATCGTGATGGTTCGGCGCATTTGCTACGTGATAAACGCGGCGAACCGGAGTTTTACATTAGCCCCGAAAATGCAGGGACGGCTCTCCCGGGTGATCGTGTTGTGGTTCGGTATTTACGAGACAAAGCTCTACATCGTGGTTATCAGCCTTGCGGGCGTGTGATTCGCATTCTCGAACGCGGCACAACAACGGCTGTGGGGACATTGCAAAAATCCAAACGGTTTTGGTGCGTTGTTCCCGATGATCGCCATTTCTCCCACAACATCTATGTCCCCTCCCCTGCGCCACCGCTTCATCCCGCCCAAGGCGACAAAGTCGTTGTCCGCCTCGGAGAATGGACCTCGCGGCATAGTGCGCCGGAAGGCGAAATTATTGAAGTCCTTGGTCCCGCCAACAAACCCGGCGTGGACATTGAATCCATCATTCGAAAATTTGAAATCCCTACGCACTTTCCGGAAGATGTGATTGCGGAGGCGCAAGCTTTTCCTTCGGGTGTTTCTGCTTCTGCCATGATCGGACGTGAGGATTGTCGCGACACCCTGGTGGTGACGATTGATCCCGATGATGCACGAGATTTCGATGATGCTATTAACGTAATGCCAACAGCTGACGGTTGGAAACTGACCGTTCACGTGGCCGATGTTTCGCATTACGTGTTGCCCGGAACGCCGCTGGATGCGGAGGCTTACAAACGCGGCAACAGCGTGTACCTTCCAGGCCGCGTGATCCCCATGCTGCCCGAGGCACTGAGCAATGGCTTGTGCAGCTTAGTGCCCAACGAAGACCGCCTCACTTTTGCGGCCTTTCTCGATGTCGCCCGCGATGGCAAAATTCGTAAAGCGCGTTTTGCCAAAGCCGTCATTCGCAGTGCCCGCCGCTATACTTACCAAGAGGCTTATGCACGATTGAAAGTTCCGCCAAAGGACAAATTTGATCGCTTGCTGCACGAAGCGTGGACCATGGCTTCCGTCCTGCGTAAAAAGCGTTTTGATGCCGGTGCCCTCGATCTCGATT
Organism: Chthoniobacterales bacterium; assembly: GCA_021463515.1. Taxonomy (GTDB): domain Bacteria; phylum Verrucomicrobiota; class Verrucomicrobiia; order Chthoniobacterales; family JACTMZ01; genus JACTMZ01. The sequence goes on from JAJTYZ010000091.1 coordinate 30,817, forward strand.
TTCCCGAAGTGAAAGTTTACCTCGACCCACAAGGTATTCCCATTCGCCTTGAACGCGTGGAGAACGACATTTCACATCAGCTCATCGAGGAATGTATGCTCGCCGCCAATGAGTCAGTCGCTCGCTTATTTCGCATGACACCTGCGGCTGGCCTTTTCCGCATTCATGAAAAGCCGGACGACGCTAAACTCAACGAATACCGCGAGCGTGTGCAAATGAGCGGCTATCGCGTGGGCAATCTCTCGGTGCGCAAAGAATTGACGCGCTTCCTGCGCACCTTGGGTGGGAAACCCGATGAATATGCATTGAAAACCGCGTTGCTCAAAAGTCTCAAACGCGCCAGCTACTCGGCGGAGCCTCTTGGCCATTACGGTTTGTCAAAAAGTGACTACACGCATTTCACCAGTCCGATCCGCCGCTACGCCGATCTTATCGTTCACCGCATACTCGCCGCCACCTGCGGCGTTGCTCCCAAACGTACAGGGAAGACCCCGCGGCATTTGTCGCTTGATCAAATTGCCCGCCACCTTTCTACGACAGAACGTCGCGATTCGGATGCGGAACGCGAGGCAGTGCAGTTGAAAAAGTTTGAGTTTTTCCGTCGTCAGTTGTCCAAGCGTACAGGCCAACCTTTTCGCGCCGTCATTCTCGAAGCCCGCACCTTCGGAATGTTTGTCGAATTGCCGGACGTTATGGCCAGCGGCCTTATCCACGTTTCGGCACTCGGGGATGACTTCTATACCTACGATCAAAAACGGCAGCGGTTTGTTGGACGCCGCACCAAAAAAACCTACAAGGTCGGTGATGAAATCGAGGTGGTCATTGCTCGTGCCGATCCGTTTAAGCTGCAGCTTGATTTTGCACCGGCTTAAAATGGGATTAATTTTTCGATTTTGACGGTCTTTACTTGACTCTTTTTTTTGATAGGTCATTGGTTGCGCATTATGAGTTCGAGATTTCATCAAGACCCTAGAGACGACCCAGACCGAAGTAGGAAAAATGATAAGCACTCACAGAAGGCAGCGCCCGTTAACTTCGGGCGCTTTGACGTACGACGCACCGCAGTGGATGGAAATGATGACGAGGACGAGGCACATGTCACGCGCCCGGATACGCCGCGACGTTTTTGGGAAATCCTTCGACGTTACAAGAACCTCATTGCCGTCGCCATCGTAGGAAATATTTTTACGGTGCTTCTCATTATGGTCGTACCGCTTTTTGCAAAGCTCATCATTGATGAAGCGATTCCGGCAAAAAA
>JAJTYZ010000092.1 GCA_021463515.1 Chthoniobacterales bacterium
CCTGCGCCAGCGCGTGAATGAGTGCCTGTAGCTGCTGACACGCTGTTTGATTTTCTCGCACGGAGGCACGGAGACACGGAGAGAGAGGGACGGAATCGCAGACGTAGAACGAGTTTTCTAACTCGTTTTTCTCGCACGGAAAAAAGTGTTTTGACCAGGAATTGCATGGATGTTGTAGCTGCGTCACTCTACTGACGCGATCGTCCAATCATTTCGATGCGCCAAGCGACACAACTCACCTTTCTCCGTGCCGCCGTGTCTCTGTGAGAGAAGGTTCAGTAGCGCGTCAGCAAAGTGACGCGGCTACAACGGATAAACCACGAGGCCCATGTCTTCCGCTATTCCTGACGCAAAATTTGATAAGTATCGGGGCGGCGTTCTTCTCGATAGAGGGATTTGGCTTCGCCGGCTGCCGCGCCCACAGAAAGCCATCGTAGATGCCACTCTTGATTCATATCCACTTCCTTGACGACATAGCCGAAAGTTCCCGTGGCCTCGCCGACAGTTTCTCCTGCGGGATTGATGATGCAGCTGGGGTTGTCGGTCTCGGTGGCGGACGTGACAAGATAGATGCTGTTGTCTAAGGCACGCGCTTTGGAAATCGCGTCCCAATGCCCGGGAACACCGTCACCGGCGATGGGTAGTAGGAGTATTTCCGCACCTTGCAGACTCAGCGTACGGGCGGTTTCGGGAAACCAATTGTCCCAACAAATGAGGATTCCAATACGCCCAAAATCGGTGTCGAAAACGGGATAGTCATTTCCGGGAATAATCCCATCCTCCAACTCGGTCATGGTCAGATGAACTTTGCGGTATTTGCCAAGGAGGTTGCCCTGACGGTCAATGAGAACGGCGGTATTGTAAAAAAGTCCTTTGTCATCCACTTCGTGCAATGTGGTGACGACATAAGTTCTGTAGAATCGGGCTTTTTCCGAGAGCATGTCGGTAAGCGGGCCCGGGATGGGTTGGGCATTTTTGGCGAGTGGTTGGCGGACGTGACGATCCACGAGGTTTTCCGAAAAAAGGACAATGTCGGGTTTTTCTTTTCCAACGAGATCAAACATTTCGGCCATGGCCTGTGTGTTGCCTTCCACGGTGGCAAATTCGGGCGGGTGAATGCGTGTGGTGGCAATCCGAACTTTGCGAGGGGGACAGGAGGCAACTTCGTGCAATTGTGGGTCGCGCCAAATAATTTCCACACCTGCCGCTCCACGTAAGCCGAGTGCTATCCCTACGGAAACAGCGGTGCTTGGAATGTTGATTTCTCGGAAGCGACGCACCCAGCCATCCGCCAGAGGCGTGGACTTGTCCACATAGTCGCGTTGGAGGGGCGTCTCTGCATTCTCGGCGTCATGCCAACCAAGAATGATCGGCGCGTGGAGTGTGCTAATGAAATCCGTACCGGTGATCTTTTGCAGAACGCTAAATTCGTAAGTCCCTCCCGGGGTGAGGCCGTGAATGCGTGTGTTCCAGCGGGCATAATTCTCAGGGCGATCAATTTTCAAAAACAGTGCCTCCTCATTATCCTGCGAAGAAAGTGGCGCAATACGAGCGTGAAGATTCGTTTGCGAATAACTATCCCATGATGACCAAGTGGCATCATTTTTCACGGGTGTGATGAGATTTTTAGAGACAGGTGTCGTCATAAAATGAGGGTTTGTTTTTTGCGCTCTGACGTCATTACGGGAGCGTCAAGGCGGCAATTTTTCCGGTGCTGCTGCCCACGAGGAGCACGTCGCCGTGATTGATGATCGCCGTGGGAATTCCTTCAATTGTGGTTGTGGCGATTTTTTGTCCTTGGCCATCCAGCAGGAGAATGCGCTCCGAAGACTCGCCAACGGCAATGAGAGGCTTCTTCCCTTCGCGTACGATTCTTTGCAGGGTGATCGGCGTGTTGTCCAATCTGACGGTAAATGTTTGGGCAAACTTTGCATCGAAGCCCAGAATGTATTGGCGATTGGTGGCGAGAATAATTTCCAGATTTCCATTTCCCTCGGGGTCTATAAACGTAAGGTCGCGCACATTGACGCGACGTAGGGCGGATCGGCCATAGTTGCTATTGGTGGTGTCCTCAGCCATAAAGCCGGGCCCCAGATTGATTTCTTGCAAGGGTTTTCCGTCAAGGCTCCATTGCATCAAGCGGTTGTGAGATCCATTAAAATCTCCAACGAGAGTGAGTGGTGCTTCGGGGGTGAGGCGTTGGATGGAGAGCGTGGTGCGGCCGACCATGCTGTATCCAAAAGAGCCTAAGTCCACACTCGCTTTATCGGTAGTCATGGTTCTTCCCATATCGCGCTGCGACCACGCACTGCCGTGGTAAGTGACTTCAAAAACGGTGGGCCAATCGCCCGCAGAGCGAGCGCAGAACATGCGGGCCGGTGAACCCTCTTGACTTGGAAGTGGCGTCAATGTGTCCACGACTCCGACGACTTGATAAAAACGCTTTTCGAGTTTTCCTTCGGCGGTGAGAATCTCAACGGTCGAAGTGCCACCGACAAAACGCACTTCGCGCCCTTCGGGTAGTGCGAGTGTTTGCAACGCGGTAACACCGGGTTTCGTCTTTTTGAACCAATAAAATTTTTGGCTAGCGACAAGTTCTTCCGCCATTTGCGTTTTGTAGTTCCAGCGTTCATTGCCTTCGAGGTCGAAGGCGCGAACAAATTCATCCTTGCTCCCAACAATCAGTAGGCGTTCTTTGGGCCACCGGTGCATGACTCCCACAGTATCCGAAGCAATCAAAGTGCGCTTTAGCTCGCCTTGGAGCGTTAGCAGATGGATTTTCTTGCCATCAGCAGCAGCAAGAAGGGGCGTGCCGCCGTTGTCAATAAGTACCAATTTATGGATAAATTCTGAGCCGGAAAATTGCCATGTCTGTGGAAGTGACGGCAATTTCTCTTCGACTTTTGTCGCCGCTTTTCTTGCCGTTGCCTCGGCGGATAAAAGAGTCGGTGCTTCCGCAAACAGACTGGCAAGCGCAGGAGGAAGGGGTGCTTCGGAGAGTTTAATGTCTATCGTTTTTCCCGGAGCGCATGTGAGAGTCGGACGCCCGGGAATGTCGGTGATCTTTGCCGCTTGGCTTGTGGAATTATTCTGGATGACGAGCTGGCCGCTTTGACGGTTGAAGTCCACAGTCACCGGCGTATCTGCGGATAAAAAGCCTGGGATATTTTTTACATCCAACCCCCAAATATGATTTTCTTCGACGAGAAAAAATCCGCCGTCGGGAAGGGTTTTGAGGATGGCAGGATGTGGGAGTTGCAGTGCGACGGTGTCACCCTTTTGCGCTGCCGTTGGCGTGTCTAAGGGCGTTCCCGCGCGAATTGCACTCACCATCCAAACATTTTCTCCTTTGGAAAATGGCTTTACCAAACTGAATTGCGCAGAATGGTTGTCCGATCCCAGCGTACCCTGCCCCGCCACAATACGACTTTCCAAAGGAAGCGACACACCAAGTGTGTAATCCTTCGTGCTCGCTTCCTTAGAAGCTTGCGGACGCAAAAGGTAATCGCCGTTGTTTCCTTTGGTCATGGCGGTTCTGTAAACTTGCTGCCAACCAAGGTCTATTTGTGAGATCTGGGAGTCTTCGTTGGCGGTGATGACATCGAGGGCAAGGAGAAACTTGTTTTTGCGCAAGAGGAGGGTTCGTTGCCATTGGTGGCCGCCGAGATTACCGATGCGAGCTTGGATGATCAACGTGTCGCCCAGCTTAAGTTGACGCGTGATTTCGGCATAGTCGCTGCGTTTTCCAAACGGGATACCTTCTCGCAGGATGTCAACCTGATTGGCATAGCCGCGCAGCAATGTCGTGCCGTCAATCCGCAGTGTGACGAGCGAAAAACTATGAACGGGGACACGGCCTGTTTTATATTTTATGTCGAGGAGAAGGTAGTCACCAAAGGCATCCGGCTGTTGCCGCCATGAGAGGAGATCAATGACTTTTTCTGGTGGAAAATCCGAGTCGGGCTTCATGGCGGCGGGATCAAGTCGTAGAGCTGTGAGCTTTCCCGAGGTGTTGTGGAAGGTATTGAGAGGATAGGATTTTGCGGGCCAGTAGGATTGTCCGATGCGGAATTCGCTCGTGCTTTGCCCTGTGTCACGAATCATATCTACAAAAGCCTGATTTCCCGTAAGGGTTGCCACGAGATTCAGGAACGCCGGCGATGCAAATTGTACGGACCAATTTTTTTGCGTGCGATCCGAGAGATGGACGAGAATGTCCGCATAGGCGGACAAAGCCTCTAAAATCGTATGTCGCCCGGGCAAAATTTCCTGTGGTTCCTTACGGTCCATGATTTTGTAAACCCCACCCAAATGATAATAAAATTGCTCTGCAAATTTTTCGGTCACACGCTGACGAATTTCGGGAGTAAAAAATGGGTGCTCCTCCGCAAGGTCCCAATAGAGCATCATCATGATGTCCCGATAATGGTAGGGTTTCGCAAGGGGGTCTCTCGGGTCGTCATAAGCTTCGTCGTCAAACTCCGAGAGCTCTTTCGCAATTTTTTCATCCGGAAATGCGAGGCGTAGAAATTCTTTCGCGAAAGACTCATCCCCGGTCATGTAAAAAAGTGCCAGATTTTTGCTCAGCAGATTCCATCCGAAATACCCCGAGAGATAGCCGGTGGAATCTTCCCACAAGGGCGCGCCTTTGGCCGATGTGGGCATTTTGACGCCTTTGCCCAATTCGATTTTTTGCAGGTAGCCGAACGACAGATTGCCGCCTGTGGCGGGGGCGGACTCAATGGCCTGCACCAACCAATCTACTGCGCGTTGAACACTGGGTTGATCGGAGCCACCGGCAAAAATGACATTTCCTCCGTCGCCAAAGGGATCATGCAACGAGCGCAGCTCGCTGCCTTCGGGCCCGGGATAACGGGCGTCTAGCAGGGTGAAGTGGAGATAGTAGAGTTTTTGGATAGCTTGGTTGCTGTCGCGGTTGCCCAGCAGGATGAGATTTTCTTTAAGCCCTGTAACATCGCGATACGCCTGATCTTCCACGATGGGAAGTTTCCCTCCCCCGCGCTTTACAATGGCATCCACGATGCGCTCCGCTTGAGTTCGAAACTAGGGATTCCCCTTGGGAATGACAATACGAGCGACGGGACGTCCTTTTTTGAGGAGTGCTGTTTCGATATGAAGGTCGCGAGGCGTAACCTTAATATGGCGCACGACGTCTGATTCCGCTTCCCCCTGCGCCTTGCTTATGGCGGGTGCCATAAGGAGGAGAGAGGACAATAAAAGGGTGTGGAAGCGAGGATGCTTCATTAAGAATTTTGGGTAAATGTTACGGAGTGGTGACCGCCACATTATCCAGAAGGATTTCACCGGCGGCGGTGCGGGGAATTTGGAGCCAAAGGCCATTGATGTTTTGTCCGACACCGGCGGCAGTTCCTGATCCCATGTCCCAAGTGTCCTGCTTTTCGCCATTGAGGTAGAGAGTCATCTGCCCTAGCTCGATCTTATCATTGCCCTCTTGGTGCGTGGCGTTGGAATTATTAAACACGATGGCCAATGTGTTTTTTTGGTCATTTCAAAATGGGAAAGAAAGACCGGGTGCTAGGCTGCCTTTGGCGCCATCCGCAAGCCGAGCGATGGTTCCATTGGCCGTGATATAAAGGCCCACACTAGTCTGCTGCCCATCATAGGCGTCGTAATCTCCTTCGGTGACATTCGCCATCAATCGCAGCAGGAAACCCGTACCGACCGTGGACTCAAGTCTTCCAGCGCGTGCATAGAAATCAAAGGAAACTTTTCCCACGGAGGCAGGGGAAAATGACATGGAGCTGAGATTGAGGTCATGCATGGCGTCCGCCTCCGGCGTGCGAGTAAGCCGCACATATTGGTTATCCGCATCCCCTTGAAAATACTTATTGGTATCCATCACAACATGAGCGGAGCGACTATCATCCTGATCTGCGGACCACCATTTGGCAGGAGGCGTTTTGCCAATCTTCAACGGAATTTGTTCCGCCGGTGGCGTAATGCTGTATTCATCGAAGGTATCCAAAAATAGTTCTTCGGCAATCACCGAATGCGCAAGGAACAAAGCAAGGAAAGCGGCGGATTTCAGGAGAGGAAGTTTCATGATGCGTGAAGAGTGAGAAGGAAGAATTAACATCATTCCATCTTTTGCGTGCGATGCAAAAAAATGCAGGGTGACACACGCCACTTGTTCCGTGTGGAGGCGTTGTTTTTGGCTGCAGTTGCATCGTTGTCGCCGCGTCAGTCTCCTGACGCTTCCGTTCCCGTGTGAGACATGCACATTGGGAAACACGTTTTATGTCTGTCGTCGTTTTTTTCCCTTTTCCCGCGGCTTGAGCGTGTACTTTTGTCGTGTCATGCTGGGACGGTATGGAACAAAACCAGCCTTCGAGAATAACACAGCAGGATGTGGCGAAGCTTGGTGGGGGAGTCCTCACTACAAGAGCTATTTTGAGGGAGCATCGCAGCGGGCCGCATTTTGCGGCTATAAAATCGAAGAGTTTGTCTTGTATGCCGACGAGGCGGCAGTGAGGCGTGCTGTCGGCATTTTGCAGGCCCGTAATGTGCGGGGCTTGCTGCTTTGTCCGCTCCCCGCACCGCGAACTTTCGAGCACTTTCCATGGGATTTTCCGTCGTTGCTCTCGGTTACACGCTTTTATCTCCACGGCTGCACATCGTTTCTGCCGCACATTATCAAAATGTACGCCTCGCGATGCAGAGGCTCAAAGCACGGGGAGCTAAGAGAATTGGATTGGCGATGAAGCACTTTACGGATGTGCGTTGTCAATCTATGGCCTTTGCGGCTCATGCGGCGAAACAAACCACGGCTCTGGGGTGGACAACGGATCAACCGCTCATTCCCCCTTTATTTGATTACAACAGTGCTGCCGGAGTGACAGAAACCATCTGCGGCCTTTGTCGCTATGTGCGGGCGCATCGCCTCCAAGCTTTGCTTCTCGCGGATATTCCGACTCCCAACTTTTCCGACTTGCTGCGTTCAAAATTACCGGCGGGCGTGGAAATTGTGGACATTAGTATGCGGGAACGGAAAAATTTGGCAGGGATTTATGAGGATTCCGAGGCGATTGGTTCCGTGGCGATGGACTTTTTGATTGGAATGCTCCAGCGAGGAGAACGCGGGATTCCCATGATTCCTGTTCATACCTTAGTAGAAGGAAAATGGTGGGAGCCGAGTGCTTTGAACTCACCCTCAAAAAATCCCAGAGGTGCACGAACATTTGCCTAGGGGTGATCTTTGCAAAATGTCTCAGAGGGCCAGAGGTTTTACTTGTTCGACCACCACCGCCAAGGCGAAGTCCCGTCATTAGGGTCGCCCAGAATGCCTTCGCGGTATTCGACATGCCCGTCGCAAAAAAGACAGTTAGCTCCCTTCCCGCCGTGATGGGAAATGCGGTATTTCGTGGTGAGTTCTCCCGTAGCATCTATAGTACCCATTTCCAAGAGGAGATCGGCATTTGCATTCATTTCTCCTACTAAAATGATGCGGCTCGGTTCAGGAACTTTCGCGGCTCTGTAATCCCACCAGTCGGTGGTATAAGGGTTTTCCGTCATGCGGATATTTCGATTGAGACCATAGTGCCGGTCGGGCCCAACGTGAGTCATGTTTAATACCTTGGCCGAGGGACAAAACCATAATTTAGAATTAAAAAATCGCTTTGTGAGATCGTTGGGATTGTAGGGGCCTAGTCCAAGATAAGGCCCCAGTAAGTTGTTCCACACATCATCTCCCGAAACTCTCCAAGCGGGAGGATATTTCCCTTGGTGTTCACTCGCATAAAGCGTCATCGCTGTTCCAATTTGTCGGAGGTTGGACATGCAATGGGTGACGCTTGAGGCGTTTCGTATGCTGGAGAATGCCGCAAAACCTAAGATGCTCAAAATCGCGATGATGGCAATGCAGACCAACAATTCCAAAATTGTGAACGCCTGACGCAGCTTCAATTAGCGGGTGTGGAGGAGCATGTATATAGGGTGCGTTAGGAGCGGTTGTTAAAACTTCAACTATGCACCGTCCCCCTGCGACTGCAACGGGAGACTCAAGTGACACAGGCCACTGTGAAGGCGAATTCTTTATAGCCGTATCACTCTGCTGACGCGCTGTTTGATTTTATCGCACGGAGGCACGTAGGGGAAGGGAAGAAGGAAATGGGAATGGGACGCAGACGTAGAACGAGTTTTCCAACTCGTTTTTCTCGTGCGAAAAAAAGCATTTTGACCACGGATGGCACCGATTGCACGGATGTTGTCGCTGCGCCACTCTGCTCCGTGAGGGCAAATCAAGAAAGTACGTCAGCAGAGTGACGGAGCTACAATATCTGTGGTTGAGGCATTATGCCGATTGACGCCACGGTTCGCAGATGTAGTCTTTCAGTCTTCATTAACAGGCTCCGATGGCCCCTCGGATGCCTTAAATTTTTGGGCGAAACCTACAACAATCTATGGCTCAAGTTACTCTCAAGAACGTTTACAAAATCTACCCGGGAGAAAAAGGAAGGGACGTGACGGCGGTAGAAGATTTTAACCTCGAAATTGAAGACCGCGAATTTGTGGTTTTTGTCGGCCCTTCGGGATGCGGCAAATCTACCACACTACGTATGATTGCCGGGCTGGAAGAAATTTCCAAAGGCGACGTGGTCATCGGCGATCGCCGTGTGAATGATGTTCCTCCCAAAGACCGTGATATCGCCATGGTTTTTCAAAATTACGCGCTCTATCCGCACATGACGGTCTATGACAACATGGCATTTGGCCTCAAATTGCGCAAATATCCCAAAGCCGAAATCCAAAAACGCGTGAAAGAAGCAGCGGCAATTCTCGGCATCGAGGAATACCTCGAACGTAAGCCCAAGGCACTTTCCGGCGGACAACGGCAGCGTGTGGCCGTAGGGCGCGCGATTGTGCGTCAGCCGAAGGTCTTTCTTTTTGATGAGCCACTTTCCAATTTGGACGCCAAGATGCGTGTGCAAATGCGCACGGAGATCACGAAGCTGCACCAGCGTTTACAGGCGACAATGATCTATGTGACGCACGATCAGGTGGAGGCCATGACGATGGGCACGCGGATTGTGGTGATGAAGGATGGTATCGTGCAGCAGGTGGATGCGCCACTTACCATTTACAGCGAGCCCAGCAACCTTTTTGTCGCCGGCTTTTTGGGGAGTCCGCCGATGAACTTTCTTAAAGGCAGCCTCCACAGCAAAGACGGTTCCATTTTTTTCAAAGAAGCATCGGGAGGGGTCGTGGAGCTTAATTTGGGGAGACGCCCCGCTGCAGAGGCTTACGTGGGTAAGGAGGTTATTTTGGGAATTCGTCCGGAAGATTGTGATAGGCCCGCGCCCGATCAAGTGCCCACGCAAAACTCCTTCGAAGCGTTGGTGGATATTGTGGAACCGATGGGAGCGGAGACATATTTTTACATTCAGACCGGGGCGCACACGATGGTCAGTCGTAGTCATGCGAGTGTAGATCAACGTGAGGCAGGGCATCGCCTACGTTTTGAAATCAACGTCAACAAAGCCCATCTTTTTGATCTCGCCACCACCTTGCGGATTGTCTGAAAAAACGTAGAACGAGTTTTCCAACTCATTTTCATAACAAGGTGTCGCCAACGTGCGAAGAAAGGAATTTTGCTCACGGATGACGCCGCTTCCACGGATGTTGTAGCTGCGTCACTTTGCTGACGCGCTGTTTGATTTTCTCTCACGGAGGTGCGAGGACACGATGGGAGGGGAGGGAGAACAGCAGAGCGATACGGCTAAAGCGGAACGAGTTGGAAAACTCGTTTTACGGAGAATTTTTACGTGAGGTGCTTTTGGAAAAAGGATTTGGAAAGGTTGCCACCCCAGGCGTGATCGCCGACGAAAAGATCAAGTTCGAGATTTTCAGGATGCCCAGAGGCTTTGTAAATAGCTTCAACTTGGCGATAACATTCCGTGGCGTCATCTACCAGAAATCCTCGATCGTGGATTCCGATGTCCACGAGTAAGGGAAGGGGAGCAAGGAGACCTTGCAGATCGGGAAGGTCCACCAGCCTGTAAAGATCGGGCGCAATTTGCATGCCGCAGTAATTCAAATCCCGTATGCCAAAACATTCCCACAAATTGCTATAGCAAATAATTTCCGCTGCACGAAATCGGTCGTCGGTGAGCGCGGACCATAGCGTCATCGTTCCCCCTCCACTTAGCCCCATGACGCCCAATCGCGCCCCGTCCACCTCCGGCAAAGTCAGCACAAAATCCGTCGCCGCCCGCTCGTGCGCCAAGTTAATGGAAAGACTCGTCATGCCCAGCATCGTTGCGTGCAAATAGTAAAGATTGCACCAGTCGCGTCCGCCATTGTGATTGAAAAAGTGTCGCTTTCCATTGTCATTACGCTCGCCGCATCCCATCCAATCAATAGCGTAAGTCACAAAACCCGCCTCCGCCATTTGATGTCCGTAATCGTAATTGTGCTGCGCGATATTTTGCCGAATGCCATCGTCGGATGCATTACCCATCACCGGCTCCTTGCCATAAGGGCCGTGTCCATGCCAGCAGAGCAACGTAGGCCATGGGCCTTCACCGGTTGCCGGAAGGTTCACTTGCAGTGCTGCGGAGCTATGAGGAGAGACATCTAGGAGGTAACGGCGTTTACGAATTCCGCGGTCGACCCATTCTGCGACCAATTGGGGATGGGGTGCCACGGCCACCGGCCAACGCCCCAGCGTCGCCAGCACGGGTGGAAGGGCCGCCGCCTTCCATGCGGCAAAGTCACGATTGCCCTCGGCGAAATGAAATTCAGGGCGATGCTCCGAAGCCATGGCCATAAACATTTTCAACGGGCTCAAATTGCGGGATTCCATAATTTTTTAACGTTGGCCTGCATCCTAGCAAATCGGGCTCTAAGCGAGAAGTACTGCATTATAGTCGCGTCACGTAGAAAGAGTTTTCCAACTCGTTTTCCCTTACAGCAAAAAGCAATTCAACCACGGATGCCCCAGACGCCCCAGATGTTGTAGCCGCGTCAGCCTACTGACGTATATCTGTGCTCATCTCCCTCGTTCTTGACCTTTCTTTTATTGTCTGCGGGTGCTTAACTAGTGCGCTGATGAGTGCTGAAATTGGAATGGGGCGATGAGTGGGGCGTGTGATTGGAATCCGCGATCGGATGAGGTTCATCATGATCAAGAGGCTGCTTATGATGCGATGCGACGACGGTGTCCGGTGGCTTATAGCGAGTTGTTTGGTTGGACATTATTCCGCCATGCGGATGTCCTGCGTGCGTTGCTGGAACACGAAACGTTTAGCAATGTCGTGTCGCATCATGTGTCGGTTCCCAATGGCATGGATCCGCCCGACCACACGGTTTATCGTGCGGCGATTGAGCCTTATTTTTCCGAGGCGCGTATGGCGGCGTTTGAACCGCAGTGTCGCGAGCTGACGCAAGAAATGCTGAGGCGTGTTTTAGATGTGCCGGAAATGGATTTAACGTCGGCAGTGACACTGCCGTTTGCCGTTTCAGTGCAATGTGGTTTTCTTGGTTGGCCGGAGGGTTTGAAGCTGGGGCTCATTGATTGGATTTTGCGCAGTCAACGGGCCACGCTCGCACAAGATCGTTCGGAGCTGTCACGCATCGCCGGTGAGTTTCGGGCGATGATTCAGGATTTGATGGAAGCACGGCGTCAGGCAAATGCGGGGCCGGAGCATGATATTACGGCGTCCTTGATGCACGATGTGGTGCGGGGGCGTATGCTGAATCACGAGGAAGTCGCCAGCATTTTGCGTAATTGGACGGCGGGAGAAATTGGAACGATTTCGGCGGCGGCAGGGATCGTTGTGTGGTTTCTAGCGAACAACCCGGAACTTCATGCGCAGTTGCGAGAGCAACGAGATTTGTTGTCCTATGCCATTGATGAAATTTTGCGTATTCACGGGCCTTTGGTGATGAGTCGGCGAGTGACGACGAAGGATGTGGAAATTGGCGGACGCCAGATTGCGGTAGGGCAACGTATTTCGTTGAACTGGATTTCTGCCAATCGTGATGAGGCTGTTTTTGATGAACCGGAGAAGTTTCGGTTTGACCGCGATCCGTCGAAGAATCTGCTTTATGGGGCAGGCATTCATGTGTGCCCGGGAGCACCCTTGGCTCGACTGGAGCTGTTGGTGTTTATGCAAACGTTGTTTGATCTCACAACGGGTTGGGAAATTCCGGAGGGCAAGCCCCCAAGGTTGGCGTTTTACCCGGCCAGCGGATTCGCGTCTCTGCCCATGCGTCTGATGAGGCGTTGAAGTTATAATTAAGCGCTTTGGAAGGATGCCTTGGCCAGGGGGCACAGGCGTCTCGCCTGTGTTTGATTTTGGATCACAGGCGAGACGCCTGTGCCCCCTGAGCTTTTTGATGGCTTGAGGGCTTGGCCGGCGGGCGAAAGGAAGTCCATAGAAAAAGTCCGACGGAAAGTACGATAGCGGAATCGGCGACGTTGAAGGCGGGCCAGTGATTTTTCCCGATGTAAAAGTCTAAAAAATCAATCACGTGACCATGAACAAGCCGATCGGTGATGTTGCCAAAAATCCCGGCGAGTAAAAGCGCACAGGCCCAACGAGTGAGGCGATCTGTGGTGGAACGAAAAAGGATAAAAAAAATGAAAATCGCCATCACAACGCCAAATAGGAGATGGAATCCAAACCACCCTTTCAGCATGCCAAAGGCAGAACCTGTGTTGGTGACATGAACGAGATTAAAGCACCCGGGAATGATGGAGATTTCGTGGCCCCATGGAATCCAACGCAATGTTGCCCATTTGGTGAGTTGATCTAAGACGTAGAGCGGCATCGTGACCGCAAGGAGCAGGCGGAACGGTGACATCAGGCTATGGCGGGTCGTGCCTCCACGGCGGTGGCGCAGCGATCGCAAAGCATTTGGTGAGTGGCGTGAGCACCAACGGTAGGGCGATGACGCCAACAACGGGCGCATTTGGTGGAGGTTGTCATGGCAACGTGGGCGGTATCGGTTGCGCCGTGTGTCAGATCGAGTTCGCTGAGAATAAAAAATTCTTCAAGCTCGGGAATACGATTGCGCCAATGTTCGAGCCATGCGGGGTCGGCGATTTGCAATGTCACGGTGGCTTCGAGATTGTTGGTGATTACTTTTTCTGTACGAGCTTTTTCCAGAGCGAGAAAAACGAGACCTCGCAAGTGTAGTAAGCGAGCACCCTCGGCCAAGGCGGTTTGATTGGCTTCGCGAGGTTCGGGAAAAAGTTGCAAATGGACGGAGTTTCCCGGGAGGAAGTAGCCCCATGTTTCTTCCGCCGTAAAAGCGAGGATGGGTGCCAGCAGGCGCGTGAGACTCGAAAGAATTTCGCGCATGGCTGCTTGTGTGGCGCGACGACGTGGACTATTTGCCGCATCGCAATACAGGCGGTCTTTGGTAATGTCCACATAGAGGCTGCTTAAATCCACAGCGCAAAATTGATTCAGCGTGTGATAGACGCGGTGAAACTCAAAGGCGTCATAGGCTTCGCGACAGGCGTTTTCAACTTCCGCAAGGCGGGCGAGAATCCAATGGTCCACAGCGCTTGACGCGGCAATTGCCTCGGGATTGTCATCATGCAAATTGCCTAGAAGAATGCGCAGAGTATTTCGGATGCGACGGTAGGTGTCGCCGAGGCGGTTGAACATTTCCTCGGAGAAGGGGACATCATCGGTGAAGTTCACGCTGCTCACCCATAAGCGCACGAGGTCGGCTCCAGATTTTTCAACGAAGTGCATGGCTTCGGTGGGTTTGCGATAGGCACCTTGGGCGGATTTGGAAATTTTTTCTCGAGTGTCCACATCCACCACGAAGCCGTGGGTGAGGCAGGTGCGGTAAGGAGAGCCACCTTCGATGGCCACAGCGGTCATGAGCGAGGATTGGAACCAGCCTCGATGTTGGTCGGTGGCTTCGAGATAAAGATCGGCGGGATAGCGCAGTTCGGGACGGCGGCGCAACACGGCTTGATGACTCACGCCGGAATCAATCCACACATCAAGGGTGTCATGTCCCTTCGTCGTACCTGAGGGTAAGCCTAACAAAGCGGCGAGTTCCGCATCGGCCATTTCGAACCACGCATTGGTGCCGCGTTTTTCAATGAGGTCGGCGACGCGACGGATGAGAGAGGCATCGAGGATCGGTTCGCTTTGCGGCGAGTAAAAAGCCGGAAGCGGGACACCCCAACTACGCTGACGACTAATGCACCAATCGGGCCGCGATTCCACGGTGCCCGTGATGCGTTTCATTCCCCAATCGGGAATCCATGCGGTTTCGCCGATAGCACGCAGAGCGTCTGCTCGCAGATCGTCAATGCGGATAAAAAACTGCTCCACAGCACGGAAAATAATGGGCGTCTTGGAGCGCCAGCAATGTGGATAGGAATGGGCGTAGATCGCGGAACCAAGCAGTGCTCCACGTTCGTGCAGGAGTTCAATAACGGCAGGGTTGGTTCCAAAAACAAGTTTGCCGACCCATGCAGGCACGCCACATTCGGCAGTGAAACGACCGAGGTCATCCACAGGACAAAGAATGTCCAATCCCTTGGCACGCCCGAGTTGAAAGTCATCCGCCCCATGCCCGGGGGCGTTGTGAACGCAGCCGGTGCCGGTATCCATGGTGACGAAATCGGCGGTAAAAACGGGAGACTCTCGATCCAGAAATGGATGGCGTGTTGTGGTTCCTTCGAGGGTGGGGCCATCAAATTCCTGAGGTGTCCCGATAGGTTGCCAGCCGGTTTCTGTCGCAAAGGCTGCGACGCGCTCTGCAGCCATCACCAAAGTGCGTGTTTCACCGTCTTCGGAAAACTTTTGAGCGACATAGCGATGACGCGGACTTACGGCAATGGCAAGATTCGCAGGGAGAGTCCAAGGCGTGGTGGTCCAAATGACGATTTCCGCGTCGGGGGGGAGAATGGAACTTTGGCTTACGCGGAAGGCCACGTGAATCGCAGGAGATTCTTTTTCTCGATATTCCACCTCGGCTTCGGCGAGAGCCGTCTGTGCCCCATAGCTCCAAAGCACGGGGCGTTTACTGCGATAAACGAGACCCTTTTCTACGAATGTTGCGAAGGAGCGGAGGATGTCTGCTTCGTAGGCCGGATCGAGAGTGAGGTAGGGATTTTCCCAGTCACCGAGAACGCCAAGACGACGGAATTGTTCGCGTTGTAAATCAATGTATTTACGAGCGTAGGCTTCGCACCGTTGACGGACTTCAACGGGGGAAAGACCCGCGGTTTCTTTAACGACTTTGAATTCGATGGGCAAGCCGTGGCAGTCCCAGCCCGGAACAAAAGGCGCACGAAATCCGGCCATGGTTTTCGATTTAACGACTAAATCTTTGAGCACTTTGTTGAGGGCTGTTCCCATGTGGACATCGCCATTGGCGAATGGTGGCCCATCGTGCAAAACAAAGAGCGGGGCGTCTTCACGAGCCTCCTGAATGCGCGAATAAAGTGCCTCCCTTTCCCACGCGGCAAGTTGCAGCGGTTCTCGAGTCGCCAGTCCGGCTTTCATCGGAAAACCGGTGCGCGGTAGGTTAAGTGTCTGTTTGTAATCCGTTCCCATGCGAACTGCGGAGCATAAGTGGAGGTTGCCTCGAGGGCAAAATCAGAAATTGCAGGCTCTTAAGCCGTCACCTTTTTCGTGCGGGGCTTCGCTGCTTTTTCGGTCTTCGGTTTGCGCTCCTCAAATTCAAACCCTACTTTTCCCGTTTTCTTATTGAGCACGAGGAAGGCGCTGAAAGGACGGCCTTTTTTCGAGATAAACTTGGTGAGCAACGCGGTTTTTCCCGTAGAGGAAATTTGACGAATATCGTCGGTGCTCATCTCGCGTTGTAGAATTATTTTTCCCATGCGGAACGTGCATTTTTTACTGTCATCCAGGGCATGTTCGCACGCATATGCCGTGCCGGAATCGTAAATGCCGCCCTTGGCACAAACAGGGCATTTCTCGACGATGAGAGTCGCGGTTTCCTTATTGAACGGTTCTTTATTGCGCACGCCACCATCGCCAAAATCGAAAGTGGTTTTCCATTCGGTGGCGTCGCTAAGACTAAGCTTCGCTTCAAACGGGCGCCCCATTTTGCTTTTGAATCCTTTCAGCGGACCCACGCTGCCGGTGGTCAAAAGTGTGCGCACTTCTTCCGGTTCCAGCTCGCGTCCGCTGACAGTTTTCCAAATCACGAGTTTGCAATCTGCTTTGCAATCGTAAGCCTTAAAAGATTCCTTAAAACCGGCAGTGGAGCCGCATTTCGGGCAGGTGACATCCAGATCGTGAAAGTTTCCGCGCATAGTTTCGCTGTTAACGATGCCCGAAGCTTCTTTGATTTTTTTAATGACATCAGCCACAAGTTGGCGAATTTCCCGCATGAAAACATCGCGACCAAATTGTCCGGCTTCAATTTGTTTGAGTTTGTATTCCCACTCCCCGGTGAGCTCCGGCGAGCTGAGAACCGCAAGTTGAAGATTGCGCAGGGCGTTAATGAGTTTAATGCCCTTGGCGGAAGCCGCGAGATCGCGGCCTTCGCGTCGAATGTATTCCTGCGTAAGAAGCCCTTCGATGACGCTGGCGCGGGTGGCCGGCGTGCCGAGGCCGCGCTGACTCATGGCCTCACGAAGCTCCTCATCTTCGACGAGTTTTCCTGCTCCTTCCATGGCAGAAAGGAGGGTGGCTTCATTAAAACGAGCGGGCGGTTTCGTGAGGAGGTCTTTGAGTTCGATGCTCTCGGTAAGAGCTTTTTCACGTTCCTTAACGGCGACAAGATTGTCATCGCCTTCTGCTGCGGCGACTTTTCCATAAACTTCCAACCATCCCGGCTCGCGAAGAATTTTTCCTTCCGTCTTAAACTTTTCATCTTCGACCGTCGTGATGCGTTTGGTGACTTCAAATTTTGCAGCGGGAAAGAACACGGCGATAAAGCGACGCGCCACGAGATCGTAGAGTTTCATTTCGACCTCATCGAGTTTCTCCGTGCCGGCACCCGTAGGAATAATGGCGTGGTGATCGCTGACTTTGGCGTTATCGAAAATGCGGGGAGACGGACGCACCCAGCCTTTGTCCAGTGCCTTGCGAGCGTGGAAAGTGAGCGAAGGATCGTCTATGGCACCAAGGACTTTTTTGGCGACCGAAAGATTGTCTGTCGGGAGATAACGTGAGTCGGTACGCGGGTAAGTGAGGACTTTGTGCTTTTCGTAAAGTGCCTGGGCAATCTGTAAGGTGCGTTTGGCACTGAATCCATAACGGCCATTAGCTTCGCGTTGGAGCGTTGTGAGATCGTAAAGTAAAGGCGGTGCCTGTGTGGTTGGCTTGCGCTCTTCGTGAACGGTTCCGGTCTTACCCTCGCATTTGGCCTTGATGGCCTCCGCCTTGGCGCGATCCCAAATTCTTTCCGCCCGCGCGTTTTCGTCGTCGGACTTTTTGAAATTTTCGTCAAACCATTTGCCGAGATAATCTCCGGCGGCCACCGCAAAAGTTCCGTGAAGTTCGAAGTAGGGCGTGGGGCGAAAGTCGCGAATTTTTTCTTCGCGCTCCACGAGAATCGCAAGAGTGGGGGTTTGCACACGACCTACGGGAGTGACCTGAAAGCCGCCGAGAAGCTCCTTGTAAAAGGCGGTCATGGCCCGCGAACCATTGATACCCACAAGCCAATCGCTTTCCGAGCGACAGGTCGCCGCTTCCGAAAGCGGAATCATTTCCGCATCGTCGCGCAAAGTGGCAAAACCTTCGCGGATGGCACCGGAGGTCATGGATTGCAGCCACAGACGCTTGATAGGTTTTTTATTTTTGAAGTGCTGTACGATGTAGCGAAAAATCAGCTCACCTTCGCGTCCGGCATCGCAGGCATTAATGACGACATCAATGTCTTTTCGCGTAAAAAGTTTTTTGAGGATGCGGAGCTGTTCCTGACTTTTTTCGCGGGGAACGAGATCAAAGTGATCGGGAAGTACGGGAAGATTTTCGAGGCTCCATTTGCCGCGAATGACTTTGAAGCTGTCGGGCTCCTCAATTTCGAGTAGATGGCCTACGGTGTACGAAATGACCATCGAATCACTTTCGTAAAAGCCTTTGTCTTTTTTGAATTTTCCAAGAACTTGGGTGAAGTCCCGAGCGACGCTGGGCTTCTCTGCGATGACGAGGGTTTTGGGCATAATTTAGACGAGTTTTACGAATCGTTGACCGGGGAGTTGTTTCACCAACCGACGAATCTCCAAGCCGAGCAACGTGGAAGACACAACGGCGGCTGTCAATCCGCTAGTCGCCATAATTTCATCCAGTGATCTCTCATTTGTCCCTAGAACCTCGTAAACTTTTTGCTGCGTTTCCGAAAGTTCTACGGCGAGCGTGGGTGCGGTGAGTTCCGGCTCTTTGGAAAAAACGAGAGGCAATTCATCGAGAATATCTTCCACGGCCATGACGAGTTTGGCTCCTTGTTGAATGAGGCGATTGGAACCAAGGCATCCCGGCTGATCAATCCGTCCGGGCACCGCATAAAGCGTGCGCCCTTGCTCGGCGGCCATATTCGCACTGATGAGGGCACCGCTATTAGCACCTGCCTCCACAACGAGAACGCCAAAGGAACAGCCGGTGACAATGCGATTGCGAATAGGGAATGTCTGACGGTCTGCCTGCGTGTCTATGGGGAACTCCGAAATGACGGCACCGGAGGAAGTGATGCGGTCGGCAAGTGCGGCATTTTCCGGCGGGTAAAGATGCCCGAGGCCGGCGCCAATGACAGCAAGGGTCCGCCCTTTTGCTGCCAAAGCACCGCTATGCGCCGCCGTATCAATGCCGCGTGCCAATCCACTAATGACGGTGATTCCCGCGTAGGCAATCTGAAAGCTCAGCTTTTTAGCGCATTCGGTAGCGTAGTGACTTGGCCGACGAGAACCAACAATGGCGATGGTATTGCGGTCGCGCTCCGTGATTTTCCCACGTACATAAAGAACAATCGGCGGGTCATTAATTTCGCGAAGAGAAGCGGGGTATTCTTCATCTTCCGCCGTGATAATGTGGGCATCGAGATCGGTCGCCTTGCGTAATTCCGCCGTAGGGTCGGCAAAATTTTCCCATCCGACGATATTTTTGGCGAGCGCATCATTCACGCCCTCCACGCGAGTGAGATGGTCCGAGCGGGCGGAAAGAATTTTCTCTGCGGAGCCAAAAGCATCCAAGAGTCGCCGCATTTTTACAGGCCCCATTTTGGGGATCATATTAAGAGCGATACAGGCTTCGCGGTGAGTCATGGGGGCGGCAATAGTAGATGCATAGAATCAGAGTTGAAAGCTTGGGAAATACCTTTCTCCCAGATTACCCATCTCCCTTCCGTTGTCGCCGCATTACTCTGCTGATGCGTCTTCCCATTTACCCAAGAACCAATCGCCATGCTGCGGCAAGGAGAGTGCAGGCGATGAAGCCGAGGGCGAGGGGAAGGGCGGCAGAAAGTGTCGTCCATCGCCAACTTCCGGTTTCTTTGTAAATGGTGTAAAGCGTCGTGGAACACGGATTATGCAGGAGACTGAAAAG
Source organism: Chthoniobacterales bacterium (assembly GCA_021463515.1). Taxonomy (GTDB): domain Bacteria; phylum Verrucomicrobiota; class Verrucomicrobiia; order Chthoniobacterales; family JACTMZ01; genus JACTMZ01. The sequence goes on from JAJTYZ010000092.1 coordinate 19,530, forward strand.
CATGAGACACACGGCGGTTAACGTCGTCCAGCCGGCACTCGTAAGCAGTGTGTGCAAAACATGGCCTTCGGTTTCAAAAAGCACGCCGGCGCCGGGTGAATCGGTGGGAGAGGAACCGGAGAGTAGGACGGTAAGCATGAGGATGGTCGGAATGACGATTTCGTTGGCGGGAATGGCGACGATGTAGGCGACGAGGATGACACCGGTAAGCCCCATCACCCAGCCAAGTGGATCGAGTGCGGTGACCATCCACCATGCCACGCTGTGATTGCCGAGGTGGGTGTTGGCGATTAGCCAAATAGCTGCACCTGCGGGAACGGCAAAGACAATGGCTCGCCATAGCACAAACAAGGTACGGTCTATCAGCGATGTATAAAGTGTTCGTAAAATGGCGGGCGGACGGTAGGGCGGCAGTTCGAGGCTAAAGGATGATGCTTCGCCTTTTAGCAGAGTGTGGGAAAGTAGCCATGAACTTCCCAGCGCACAGGCAAAACCCAAGAGCGCGACAAAAAACACGGCAGCGGAGGCGACGAGGCCGGAAATCGCCGGAGGTGCTAACGCGCCCACGAAGATGGTCGCCATAAGAATTTGCGTCGGCCAGCGTCCATTGCAGAGCGAAAAATTATTCGTGATGATGGCGATGAGGCGTTCGCGCGGAGAGTCTATGATACGTGTGGCGATGACGCCGGCTGCATTGCATCCGAGGCCCATGGTCATGGTGAGTGCTTGTTTTCCATGGGCTCCGGCTTTTTGAAAAATGCGGTCGAGATTAAAGGCCACTCGTGGCAAGTAGCCGAGGTCTTCGAGCAGGGTAAAGAGTGGGAAAAAGATGGCCATGGGCGGTAGCATCACGCTGACAACCCACGCGGAGGAAAGATACATGCCATCCACCAGTAATCCTGCCAACCACGGCCACATACCGATGTTGAGGGTGAGTGCTTTGAGCCATGGATGAATTTTATCCACGAGTAATCCTGCCAGCATCCCCGACGGAACATTGGCACCTTCAATGGTAATCCAAAGCACCATGGCAAACAGCAGAGCCATCGCCGGAAGTCCCGTCCATCGTCCGGTGAGAATTAAATCCAAGCGTCGTTGCCACGAAATACCGGACGGTTGGTCTGCGTGTTGGACATGCCGTGCGGCGAGAGCCGAGGCCTCACGACTGACTTTCGCCGCAATTTCATCTTGAAAATGAGGGCCAAGTTCCCAGCGCAGTTCTTCCGCTGTGTGGAGAATGTCTTTAGCAGAATTCATCACGCAGGTTGGCCCGTGGGGGTGCTTGCGTCGGCGTTTTCAAACTCACCTTGTTCGAGAGCCTTCGCGGTGCGTGGATCGCCTTCGAGTAAACGCAATGCCACCCATGCCGGGTTTTCGACACGTGGATACGTTTCGCGAATGCGTTGGGTGAGTTGTTCTACGGCATCACGAAGTTCGGGCGGCATGATGTCAGGCGGACGCGGTGTACCGTTGAGGGGATTGGTGGCGACGCTACCGATGGCGGCGAGAAGTTCGTCGAGGCCTTGCCCACGCCGTGCTGCCGTGGCGACGACGGGAATGCCAAGCTCGCGGGCGAGGCCACGTGTGTCAATCGAAAGCCCCCGCGTGCGGGCTTCGTCCATGAGATTCAGGCAAAGCACGACGCGTCCGGTGATTTGAAGAATTTGCAGCAGCAAAGTGAGGTTGCGTTCGAGGCAGGTGGCATCCGCAACGACGAGGGTGACATTGGGGCGTCCAAACAAAAGAAATTCCCGCGCTACTTCCTCATCGGGCGTTGTACCAAGGAGGGAATAAGTGCCAGGCAAGTCCACGATTTTGTAACGTTTGCCTTCGAGGTCAAAGGCTCCCTCGGCGCGAACAACGGTTTTCCCTGGCCAATTTCCCGTGTGCTGGCGTAAGCCGGTGAGCAAATTAAAGACGGTGCTTTTGCCGACATTGGGGTTGCCGGCAAGCGCGACGACATAATCCCAATGGCCGGTGCCAAGGCCGAGGCGGCGGATATTTGCGGGAGCCGCAGGGCATTTTTCGCAGGCTGGAGATGGATAGGTGTGCAATGTCAGACCTCCACAAAAATGCGCTCTGCTTGTTCCCGACGCAAGGCAATCGTTGCGCCGCGCACTTGGTAAGCTGTAGGGCAGCCTAACATGCTGTCGAATTCGCGCTGAATGATGGTACCGGGCACTATTCCTAAATCCAGAATCCGCCGACGTTCGCTGCCTCCGAGTGTGGGGGAAAGGTGCGCAATGGGCGCGGATTCGCCTTTGATGAGCGACGAGAGCGGACGCATGGGGCGCGGCGGAGCGCAGGGCGTCACCTCAATGGCGTTGGCGACAGCTTGGGGAAGATCGTGATCGCGATTTTCGACGGACACGTGGAGGTAGCCCGGGCTGCGTCCGAGAATATGCAAATGCGTACCCGCCAAAATTCTCGCTTCGGCTGCGGCACGAAAGACGCTGGCAGGTTCATCTTCGAGATGCAAAACGAGTGCGTGGGAATCATCCGGCATTTCCAACAAGGAAACACCGCGTCGCGGCGGTAATGCCCCTTGGCGTGTGGGAATGGGGTCACCATGGGGATCGTAACGTGGCCTGCCGAGCCGATCTGCCAATGCATCCACATCTTCGCGTGTGAGGTGATGCTCGGCTTCATCCGCATGGCGATGCAATTCTTCGGTGCGAATACCCGTTTCACGAGCGAGGTAAGTTTCGTAAATACGATGGGCCCGAATGATGTGCCGTGCTTCCTCGCGACCGAGATCGGTTAATTGCAGCGTCGTGCCCGTAGGAATTGCCAACTCCTCCCGAATAAGGTTTTCCAGCAATTGGTTTGCTTGCTCCAGTGGCAACGAAAGTGCGCCTGCGAGGCTTGCGAGCGTGGCCGAGGTTCCGGCATATTCCGATTCGTGCAAATGCTTCAGCGCATCCTCAACCATACGACGTCCGAGAGTTCCGTCGCCGTAGGATGGCCTGTGCTGCATGAAGTCACCTTAGCGCAAGATGGCTGTTTTGGAAATGACCGGTTGTAGCCGCGTCACTCTGCTGACGAGCCGCTTGATTTTGCTCTCACGGAGCCACGGGAGCACGGAGGGGTGCGGGGAATGTACGACGTAGAACGGGTTTTCCAACCCGTTTCTGTTTGCCCTTCGATGCCAAAACAACATTCCAGATGAAACCCCTAATTTTTTCCAAAGGTGCAAATGGTGCGTCAATCGTGTAGTGTCGTTTGTTGAGTCATCCCGCGCATGGTGTCATGGCATTGGCATTGCCAGCAGGGAGATTCTGTGCAAGACACATCGGGCTACATGCCGCGTAAAAATTATCATTGGGAATCTGAACGACCTCGCCGCCGCAAACGGTCGTGGTGGAAACGTATCCTCTTTGTTCTGCTTCTCCTGCTGTTCGCCGGAGCCATGCTAGCCGGTTTGGGTGCTTATGTTATCCTCTCGGAGTTCAACAACCTCGCCGCAGGATTCGATATGGAGCGCCTCGATCGTATGGAATCCGCTTCCACCATTTACGATCGTAAAGGCGAAACGATGGGGCGCATTTTTATTCAAAATCGCGAGCCGGTTCCCTATGACAAAATTTCACCGATGTTGGTGAAGGCCGTCGTTTCCGCAGAAGACCAGCGATTTTGGGAGCACGATGGCGTGGATTACCGAGGGATTGCGCGGGCTTCCGTTACGAATTGGCTGGCAGGACGAATTCGTCAGGGCGCAAGTACGGTGACGCAGCAGTTGGCGCGAAACTCCTTTGATCTTAAGGAGCGTACCTATCGGCGCAAACTTCTTGAAATGGCCTTGGCGCATCGTATTGAGCAAAAGCTCTCGAAGGAAAAAATCATGGAGCTTTACCTCAACCGTGTGTACTTCGGCGGCGGACTTTATGGTGCCGAGGCGGCAGCTCGTGGATACTTTGGTGTGGCGGCATCGGACCTCACAGCGGCGCAAGCGGCGGTATTGGCGGGTTTGCTGAAGAGCCCCAATGGACTTTCCCCGTGGACTAATCCGCAAGATTCCAAAATCAGCCGCGACAATGTTCTGCGGCAGATGTTCGACATGGGCTTTCTCGATCGTCAAGCCTACGAGCAGGCCGTAGCAGAGCCATTGAAAGTTCGGGATCGTCCCGATCCAGTGAAGACATCCTACGCGATGGATTATGTGCGGCAGCAAGCGATTGAATCCCTTGGCTACGATCGGGCGATGAATGGCGGATTCCGTATTTTTACGACGATTGATTCGGATATGCAGAAGGAGGCGGAAAATGCTTTGCGTCGCAAACTCGATGAGGTTGAGCGACGCCCGGGCTATGCCAATCCTACCTTCGGAGGTTTTCAAAAAGCATTTGCCGCGAATCCGCCGAAACCGGGTTCATCCAACACCAAACTGCCAGGATATTTGCAGGGCGCGATCTTGGCTTTGGACAACAAAACGGGCGGTATTTTGGTCATGGTGGGCGGACGCGATTTTCGTCACAGCGAATACAATCGCAGCGTGCAGGGACGGCGACCGGTGGGGACGGCATTTGTGCCTTTGCTCTATGCAGCAGCTTTTGAAAAAGGGATTTTTCCCGGAGAAGTTGTTCAGGATTGGGCACTCGATAATCGCCTTGTTGGAATTGGAGGGGGTGCCGGCATTTTGGGCGAGTGGGGCGTGGAACGGGCGGACAACGAATACGAAGGTGACGTCACGGCGCGGGAAGCTTTGGTGCGTGGAAAAAATGCCGCTGTCGTGCGAGTGGGATTTCAAACCGGGCTCGATGCCGTGGCGAAAGTCGCGCATGACGCCGGCGTGGACTCGCCTTTGCGCCCTTATGCCAATGCGTATCTTGGTACGAGTGAAATGACGCTCGAAGAATTGGTGCTGGCTTACACGATGTTTCCGGGCGGAGGAAGCCGCCCCGAGCGGTCGTTCATGATTGATCACATCGAAGATGCCAATGGAGAAGTAATTTTTCAACGTCAACCGGAACGCAAACAAGTGATCAGCGATGGTGCCGCATGGCAGGTTCATAGTTTGCTCACGGATGTCTTGGTGCGAGGCACAGGGAGTGCCGCGATGAGTGACCTTGGGTTGGCTGTGGCCGGTGCTGCGGGGAAAACGGGCACAGCGTACAATTTTACCGATGTATGGTTTGTTGGCTATGACGCCATGGTGACGAGTGGGGTGTGGATTGGGTTTGATCAACCGCAGCAGATTTATCGCGGGGCGTTTGGCAAGGACCTTGCGCTGCCGATTTGGGTGGATGTCATGAATGCTTCGCGGGCGGATTTTCCTTCGTCGCCGATGAAGCCGCCGGTGACGGTGGAGCAAGTGCAGATTTGCCGGCTCTCGGGTGAGTTGGCCACGGACAAATGTGTGGAGGTGACGCGTGTTGCTAATGGGGAAGAAATTTCCGAGAGCACCGCTTATTCCGAGTACGCCCGCATTGGCAAAGCTCCGACAGTTCAATGCAGCGTGCATGCCGGTGGAGTCAAAAGTTTCGTGAAAGAGTTTTCCGAAGAAGAATGGCCACGTGCCGCTGCCGCAGTGGACCTTAGCAAAATCCGCCCCGTGGATGTTTCCTCCGCTCCGGTTGTGGGGGGAGGCGACCCCTACAATGCCATTTCGCCCGCAGGGGTGTCCGATATGTTTGGCGGAAATGTTCCCGTCGCAGAAGCAGTCGTCGCTAATGTAGCAGGTGTTCAAGGGATGCCCTCGACTTCCGGGGAAGGAACCGAAGCCGCACCCGTGGAAGTGCGCAAGGCCGAAGCAGCAGGCGTTGAAGCCGCCGTACAATCGGAGCACAAAGAAATGGAACTCCAACCCCCGCCGCCCATCCGATTCTGAGTGCAGGAATGTACTGTAGCCGCATCAGTCCGCTGACGCGCCGTTCGATTTTCCTCACGCAGAGGGACGGGGGAAAGGGGCTTGAAAAACGTAGAACGAGTTATCCAACTCGTTTTCCACATGAGATATAGCTTTCAGCTATCGAAAAGTCCTTTTTTCGCCGTTTAAAAAATTCCCTGCCGATCAGGGGTGCTATCGGCGCATTGCCACGGAGAACGCAGCATAGTAATAACGAGTGAATGAAAATTGTCTGCGCATATTCGGGCGGCCTCGATACTTCGGTGTTGCTGCAATGGCTTAAAGAAACTTACGGAGCAGAACCCATCGCGTTTTGTGCCAACATTGGCCAGGAGGAAGAACTCGAGGGCCTCGAAGAGAAGGCTCTTAATACGGGAGCGGCTAAGTGTTTTATTGATGATTTACAGGAAGAATTTGCGCGGGATTTTATTTTTCCGATGTTTCGTGCTAGTGCGCTATACGAAGGTCAGTATTTCCTCGGCACAAGCATTGCGCGTCCGCTGATTGCCAAGCGCATGGTGGAAATTGCACGGCGTGAAGGAGCGCAAGCGGTCGCCCATGGTGCTACGGGAAAGGGTAATGATCAGGTACGTTTTGAGCTGGCGGCAGCCGCATTGGCACCCGAATTGGAAGTCATTGCGCCATGGCGTCAGGAACGTTTTCGCGAACAATTTCCCGGGCGTGCGGAAATGATTGCTTATGCAGAATCGCACAACATTCCCGTTCCTGTGACGTCAAAAAAACCGTATTCCATGGATCGGAATTTGCTGCACATCAGCTACGAGAGCGGAATTTTGGAAGACCCGTGGTTTGATGCCACGAGTACGAAAAATAAGGACATGTTCCGTCTGAGCGTGTCACCCGAAGATGCGCCGTCCGAATCGGAATACGTAGAGCTACGATTCGAACGTGGCAATTGCGTGAGCGTGGTATTTCCGGGCGTTTGGGAAATGCTCGCGGCGATGGGATACAATGGAAATCAGGATGCGTCGTTGAGTCCGCTGTGGGTGATGAAAGTCCTCAACCGTCTGGGTGGAAAGCACGGTATTGGGCGCGTGGACATGGTAGAAAATCGCTTTGTCGGAATGAAGAGTCGTGGAGTTTACGAAACGCCGGGCGGAGCGATTTTGCATTTTGCGCATCGGCAAATGGAATCACTGACGATGGATCGTGAGCTCATGCACCTGCGTGATTCGCTCATTTCGAAATACAGCACGCTCGTTTACAATGGCTTTTGGTTTGCGCCGGAGCGTCTCGCTTTGCAGGCACTTGTCGAAGAAACCCAGCACAATGTTACGGGCGATGTACGCCTTAAACTTTACAAGGGAAACATTATCGCCGCAGGACGCCGCAGTCCGGTGAGTTTGTATAATCCACACCTCGCCACGATGGAGGCCGACCCCACGCAGGCTTACAATCAATCGGACGCCACGGGATTCATTCGCCTCAACGCATTGCGCTTGAAAGTTTCTGCTGCGGTTGCCTCAAGCTGAAATTTCCGAGCCCGCCCCGTGTTATCCCCGCACGAGCGTGTGCATGAGGATCATAATTCCTGCCGTGAGTCCCACAGCGAGGAGGATTAGGAGAAAAATAATTCCCAGCCCGCGAAAGGTGTCGGTTGTTTGTTTGAGGGGCGGCTTTTTTTCTCCCAAGCGTTTGTGATGTCCTCGATGTTTTCGGCGATGCCGACCCGTCGTGGAAGTGTGTGGTTTTTTTTCTGCGACATCGGCAGCCGTGTATGCGGAAGGCGTCGGTGACGTTGGTGCCGGTGATGCTTGTTTGTGCCGAAGTAGAGGCTCAATTTCAAAAATTTCCACGAGGGGACGCCAATCGCTTTGCCCCTCAAACCAAAAAAGCGTGCCGTCCTCAAATGACGACGCTCGAGCACCGGCGATAACTTCGGCCACGGTAGTTGGGCCGTAAGCTTCACCATTCCATGATAGAAAGATTTCCGGCTCTCCCAAACGATGCCGCATGGAAGTATTTTCGCTCTGCGGCAGTAAAAAGTCGGGTGGGCGAAATGTGGGCGTGAGTTTACCGGATGGTGATTGTTTCTGGCTCATGGCATTCAAACGAGACAAAGCAATGATGCAAGATTGAGCGGAATCATGCCGTAGGTGCGGCCCATTTTCCATGGAAAATGCGTTCTACTCATGAAGGTAGGCGTCGTGATTTCCATCGTAGAAAGGCCAATGATGCGAGTGTTGCAATCGAAAGCCAAAATAAACTTGTTGCCCATGTGAGCCGCCACGGCGGGAGTGTCGTGACTAAAAACTCATTGCTTGGAGGCAAGTCCCGCCCGCTCGCTTGAGGCACCAAACGCCAAAACGTTCCCGAATTGGGTGCGAGTCCATCAATGGTAAATGTGACCGTAGTGAGGTCATTCCCTTCATACGGCACTTTGAATTGCGAAATCATTTCGACGCGACCTTCATGGGGAATAACTTGAAATTCGACTTCCTGCGGTACTCCTCTTGCCGTATTGAAAGTTGTTACAGTACCGAGACGTTCAAGGCGGAAGCCGTCAATCTTAGGATCGAAAGGAATGGCGAGTAAGACGGTGCAGGACGTTTGCTCCGGCTTTTGTTGGGAGGACACAATTTGGATGGACGTTTCCTCTGTCGGCGGTGTTGTGACACCGGTATCTACAGCCTCGGCAGGGATGAAGGCGTTCAGTAAATGGGCCGCTGCATCTATGGTAAACTCCTCCGTAGCGGGAGTGAGTTCATGTGCATTTGGTGCTCGCGCCATCAATCGCCATTTCATACCTGCTGTCGCATCCGCAGTGGAAATATCCATGCCTAACGAGTCGCTCACGGGCTTCACAGCCGTCATGTCGGGCTGAATTTCGTCAAAGCTTAAGCGTGAAATAATCCCTGAGAAGAAACCGATGATGTTACTTGGTATATTTGTGAGCCATGTGAACCAACCATGATGTTCGACGGGCGGAGGTGGAGGTGAAACAGGAGTCCATAAACCCGCAAAAAACTTTTCCAAACGCACATCGCTCCATCCCTGCGGCAAGTTCCATTCCACCCGCCAATGATCTTCTTGAGGGGTGAGTTTGACATTGTCGTTAAGCACCCCGGGAAGTACCGGCTTCACGACAGCAGGCACAGGCGTGGGTGTCGGCGTGGGTTCCGGAATTTCTA
>JAJTYZ010000093.1 GCA_021463515.1 Chthoniobacterales bacterium
CTGCACGAAGACCAAATGACGCGAGGAGACCTCGCCAAATACAAGGTGCTTTTCCTGCCGTGGAGTTCGGCCATCAGCGAAGGTGAGGCCCGCGCCATCCGGCAATTCGTGGAGAACGGCGGGACGGTGATTGCGGACTCCTTTTGCGGCATCCGCGACGGGAACGGCGTGGCGCGCCCCATGCTCGATGATTTGTTCGGCCTTCGCCAACCGCTTGCGCCGCCCACCCCCGCGCCCGGCGCCATGGAAATCACCGCCGGACCAATGGCCACGGGCGAGGCGATTCCGGTGACCAAGGGTGTCCGCGGTCTCCAGCTTCATGGCGGAGAGGCTCTCGCCACCGTCGGCGGCGAGCCGGCTCTAATCGTTCACCGCGTCGGCAAGGGGCGCGCCATTTTTCTCAATGCCGGGTTCTCGGGCTATGCGTGGAAAATCGCCGGGGGCATGGCGGGTGAAATCCAGATCGGCGGGGAAAGCGCGTCGGATGCCGTCGTCGCAGTGCAGGGTTTCTTCCATAAACTCCTCGCCGAAGCCGGGGTCTCCAGCCCGGTGCAAGTGTCTGCCGAAAACGGAAACTCTTCCAAGGTGCGCCTCGCGCGGTTCGCCCTCGGGGGCGCAACGCTTCTCGGTGTGCTGCGCGCATCGGGATCCGGACCCGTCAACGCCGCCGATCCCCTCCCCACCCGGATCAGCTTTCCCGAGGCGCAGGTCTATGATTCGCGAGCGGGGGAATATCTTGGAAAAACCAACTCCATCACCCCGCAACTGCTCCGGGGCGTGGCCAAGGCTTATGCCCTGCTCCCCTACAAAGTGGATGCGGTGACGATCCGCCCGCGGCAACCTGTCATCCAACCGGGCCAAGCCGGTGTTTTCCAATTCGGTGTCGAGGCGGCGGGAGCACCCGTAGGCACGCACGTTTTCCATGTCACGGCCCAGGACCCCACAGGCCGCGCGCGCCCCGAGTACGCCGGAAACCATCGGGCGGAAAACGGCAAAGAAGAATTCTCGATCCCCTTCGCCTTCAATGATCCTCCCGGCCAATGGAAGATCACCGCCACCGATGCCGCCACCGGCCTGTCCTCGACAACGGCCATTACCTTGGAGGGCGAAAAATGACGCGCCCGCGGCGGCATCCCATCATCGCGGGGTTCACCCTCGTGGAACTGCTGGTCGTCATCTGCATCGTAGCCATCCTCGCCTCGATCCTCGCCACTTCAGTTTCCTCCGTGAGCCGAGCAGGAAAAAATGCCCGCTGCATTTCCAATTTGCGCCAATTGCACGCCGCCATTTCGGCCTACACTACGGAGCACAATGGGGAGTTCCCTCCATCTTACGCCAGTCCATGGGCGCCGGGAATGACGGGGGAGCGCGACTGGTACCAGTATCTTTTCCATGCGGACTTGTCCAAAGCCGACAACAAGGGCGTTCTCCCCAACCCGAATTTTTCGGCGAATGACCCCCGGAAATTGACAGTCTATCAATGCCCGGCGAACCCTGACCGCATTTGGGACTGGCACACGCCCAACTACGCCTACTCCCAGGCGCTAGGCTACACGTCTGGAAACATCAACACCCGCGCCCGGATGTCCAACCTTGAGCAGCCCTCAAAAACCATCGTCCTCGTGGATGCCGGCGTCCGCGGCTCCCGGTCGTCAAACTCCGGCCCCCCGCAGTATGTGTGCTTTGTGACCACGTTCGGCGGCAGCACGTTTTATTGGCAAAAGTCCGTAAATTTCCTCCACGGAAACCATGCCAACTTCCTTCTTGCCGACGGCCATGTCGAATCCCTTACGCGTGATGAAGTAAATCAACGAGGCAATGACCTAAATCTTCTTTGGTCCCCCGATAATATCTACGGCTCTTACTGGGGGCCAAAAAATTAATATTAAAAAACATTTGACCGATAAAAGGTAAAAAGGCATAAGTGCATAAGTCCAATGATCTCTTTCGATAATATCCTTAAATCACACCCCGGTAAATTGCTCAGTGAGCAAATCACAGAGCATTTCCGTAAAGAAATTATGACTGGTGTGCTGACCGAGGGAACCAAGCTACCTACCTGCAAGGAAGCATCGGAAATTTTCGGAGTCGCAGCCCAAACCGTCAACCGCGCCTACGATGTTTTGCTTTCCGAGGGACTCGTGCGCCGACGGCGCTCGGTAGGAACCATCGTCTGCCGCAAGGGAACATCCGGTGGCATTCACTCCACCCATGCCGCTCGTCAGCGCGTTCTGCCCATCTGCCATGTGGCGCGACTTGAAACCGTATCTACGGACGAAAGCGACCTCATCATGGATTACCTGAACGGCTTTACCGACGGTTTTAGCGCATGGAAATGCCGCTTCGAGATTGTTCATCTGCGCGAAGGTCAGTCCGATTTGGACATGATGAAAAAATTTATTGAGGCACGGCGTGCGCGGGGATTGATCGTGCAGCAGTTGGATGCCGAAGCCATGAGCTTCCTCGCTCGTCAGGAATTGCCGATGGTTTTTGTTAGTACTCATCAATCGTCACCACAAGGTGCCAGCGTGATGGCCGATCATGTCGGAGGCTACCGCGAAGCGTGGAATTTTGCCGGGGGGCTCGGACATCGGGAAGCGGCTTTCTTAGGATTCCAGAACGGCAATTATGCCATCCGATTGCGGGAATGCTCAGCGGGTCGCGAATTAGCGGAAACGGATTGCCAATTGACAGCAGATGTCTGCGTCCCCGGACCGTTTCAAGATTCCGATGATCGCCTTTGGATGGCTCTCGAAGAGAAATTCGGATCATGGCGCGATGGACGAGGAAACTGGCCTACCCTTATTTTTGCTGCGACTGACGTCTATGCGGCCCGCTTGCTGCGGGTTCTCCGCTCGCGTGGCATCGAGGTTCCGCAGGATATTTCCATTATCGGTTTCAACGACGCCGCCATCGCCCGCCACACCGATCCGCCATTGACCACTCTGGCCAAACCGCGATTTCAAATGGGCTTGGCCGCCTCTCGCCTCTTGCTGGATTTGCTGGCAAACCGCCCTGCCGCTCAAGGGACATTGCAAACTTTCCCCGTTCGTCTCCTCGAACGGGAAACCTGCGCCTCACCGCGCCAAAAATAAACAACCAACCCCAATACCAAATATGAAAACAGTAACACCCAACAAAGTCGGTCGCTTCTTCCGAGTGGCTACCTACTTCCCGACACTCATTGTTGCCTTCATCGTCTCCGTTGCGGCCACCCATGCCGCCACGAATATTTTCCAAGAAAATTTCGATAATACGCCACCGTATAATGATGGGAGCAATGTCCCCGTAGGTCTGAACCAGATTCATTATGGACAATGGAACACTAATACGGGTACAGGCAGTACGATAACTGCCGTCACCAACACGTCGCTTTCCTCCACGCGCTCTGTGGAAATACATAGGGGCACGGGCAATGCCATTTTGAGCGGCTACTTTGGTACGAACAATGCTGGCGTTATCACCACCACGGAATCCATCCGGTTCACTGCCGCGTTTCAATTGACGGTCACCAACACCACGGCGGAAGTCTGGATTCGTAACACTGACAGCACTGTCATGGGCTATGTCCAACTACGATCCTTCAACAGTACCGCCTATGCGAGGGGGCTTTTCGACAATTCCTACAGCACGAACACCGTCTCGCTAAACCTGAACACTTGGTACTATCTGGACATCCTCATGCCCGCGAATCCAAGTTCTTCGAGCCAATACACCTATTCCATCTATCAAAGTAATGGAACAACTTATGTGGGGGGAGAAACCGGTGCCTTATTTGCCACCAATTTTTCAGGCAGCACTAATTACCGTTACTTTACCCTTCAGACAACGACCGACAACACCAGTATTAATTTTGACAACATCACCACACAAATTATTCCCGAACCTACAACGCTCGGATTGTTGGGGGCCGTTGGTGTCGTCGCGTTGTTCCTGCGCCGCCGTCGTCGAAATCACGGCGCCTAGGGGCACATTGGAGTGAAAGTCACCCGCCCCGCCACGGATAAGTGGCAGATTACTTCCGGCTTTTACACGCTGCGTATTGACCGGAAGCTTGGCCTTGCCGAGCTGGACATTACGAAATCCTGTCAGCACCACGTTTTTTTCCTCGGTGGAGCTTGCAATACCATCGGGCACCGGGATGAAACCACGGCCATCACCCGCGTGTCTCTGCGGCGGAAGCCGGATGCCATTTTTCTGACGGTTTCCCAACGCTCGACACTTTGGAAAAAACGCGAGACCGTTTATACCCTCCGTGAACGCTCGCTAGAAATTCATCATCGTATCGAAGGTGACGGGGTTCTCGATAAGGTGTTCTATCAGCGTGGATTTTTTCAAGGCGAGGAACGGGGAATGTCAGCAGTGATAGATGAGATTTATTCGACGGCTCCGAATTTTCTTGACAAATCGTATTTCCATCCCGGAGAAACGTTCGCCATCTCCGCTGGGGATAATCCGGGGGCGGCAGCGGGTGGAGCGCAAGCCCTCGCCTCGCCCTGCGACTGCGCCGGTCTGCGTGAACGAAGCGAGCCTTTTCACCTCTCGGTTGGTCTGGCCGCTACGCCGGGGACATGGACATGGGACGCCTTCGAGTGGAATCCCCCAGTCTCCCTGCCAACCACGACGGCCCTCTGCGACAACGCTATGGCGGGTGGCTGGGCCGCAGTCTATGACGGCAAACTTAAGGTGGAAGGGCGATGGGAAAGTCCACGGCTCATCATGACATTTGCCGCCGATCGAGAGCAGGTTTTGCCGGAATACCTGCGGCATTGCCGGAAACACGGATATTTGCCCGGGCCAGTGCGACGCCGAGTGCCCGCATGGTGGCAGGAACCTATTTATTGCACATGGCACGACCAAATCGGACTGGCCGCCAGTCTGGTCGGAGCGGATCTTGCGGCTGTCAGTCGCAAAGCCTGGTATCTCTGCACGCAGGAACTTTGCGAGCGTTGGTTGGGGCTGCTGGAGCGGCATCAGTGCCTCCCTGGCATCGTAATCCTCGACGCCGCCTGGGCAAAAAATCTGAACAGTGGCGAACCCGATCCGTCGAAATGGCCAGACATGCGCGCCTGGGTGGAAAGCTGCCATGATCGAGGCATTCGGGTATTCGTCTGGGCACTCGCCTGGTCCGCTGAAGCCCTGCCTCTCGAAGAGTGCATTACTCGGCAAGGCCGTACCGTAGCTTGCGATATCACGAATCCACAATACGTTCAGCGTTTCCGAGAGATGATTCGCCGATGGTTTTCGGATGCTCCGGACGGCCTAAATATGGACGGCGTGAAGCTTGACGGGCAATTGAGTCTCCCGACCGGCCCGGATTTGCAGAACCATGCAGACGTGTGGGGATTGGAATTGCAGCAGCTCTATTTAAAGACGCTTTACGAGGAAACAAAGCGCCATAAAGGCGACGCCTGCGTCAGCACGTTTTCCCTGCATCCCGCGTTGGCGGAATTTACCGACATGGTGCGTCTGGCCGACCTGTACACCCACCAGCCCAGCCCCGTGAGAGCCATGAAACGCCGGGCGGAGCTTTTTAAAATTTGCCAGCCTCAAGCCGTGATTGATACCGATTTGCAGATGCGCTTCAACATGCTCGACAGCTATGCCGAGGATTTTGCCCTCCAGTCCGAGGCCGGCATGCCCAGCCTCGGCAACGCGGAGTGGGCCTGCCGTCACCATTTTTTCCAGCCGACACGCTTGGAGCGGCTCAAGGCGGAGGATTACCGATTCGTGCAAAAAACATTTTCCTTATGGCGAAAACAAAACAAAGCGATCAGCAATCGCTGAACTGGTTCAAGCCGGGAAGTCGCGTCGGCTATCGTGTCACCATCGCCGCAGATTGGGGGCCGCTCTGGCTTTATGAAGACCTGATGCGACGTGATCCTCTGACGGTCTATGGCGACCTGCTTCCAGTCTTGCGAGACAGCGATCTGAACATCGTCAATGTCGAATGTGCCCTCGGCGACCGTGGGGCTCCCATCATCAAATGCGGCCCATGCCTGCGCGGCGATGAGGACGCGGGGATTGCCGCCCTAACCGGAGTTCCCTTCCACGTTGCCTCTCTTTCTAACAACCACATCATGGACTATGGCCCGGAGGGCCTGGAGCACACGATCCACGCCCTCCGCCGGGCGGGACTCCGCACCGTGGGGGCCGGCATGGACGGGGAGGAAGCCGCCAGGCCCTTGGTCATCGAGGCGGACGGCTTCCGCCTCGGGATCATCAACTGCGGCGAGGGGGAAGCCTGCGCGTCCCTGGACAACGGCCCCGGGGCCAATGTCTTCGATGTCGAACGCCAGGAAGCGGAAATCCGCGCCCTGAAAGCGACAACGGATGCGGTGCTGGTGATTTTTCACGGCGGGCGCGAACTGGCCTCCATGCCGCCGCCCTATGTGGTGAACGGCTTGCGGCGCCTGGCCGAGGCCGGGGCGGCGGCCGTGATTGCCCACCACCCGCACGTCCCCCAGGGGCTGGAAGTCCACCACGGCGTCCCCATCGCCTACAGCCAGGGCAACTTTGTTTTCTACAACGAGGGCTTCGCCCGGCGCTATTACGCCAGCACCGGATACCTCGCGCATCTGGACTTTGACGGGAAAAAACTGGCCGCGGTCTCCCTCACCCCCTACCGGATAAAAAAAGAAGGCCTTTCCGCCATGGCCGGCGATGAGCGGCGGACTTTTTTGGAGGAATTGCGCGAGTTGTCAGGCCATCTGGCCGATGCCGGAGACATCGCGGATCTGTGGGACGCCTTTGCCGACGAATACGGCGGCAACGGGGAAAGGGCGCTCCGGCAGCAAATTGAAGGCGCCGTCGAGGAATATAGAAAATCCCCTGCTCAGGCCTGGGCCCGGTTCCACAATTACGCCTTCGCCCCGGCCCACCGGGAATATTTCCTCCGCTCCTTCCAACGCCTGCGGCAGGGGACCTTCGGCGATTCGCCCGCGTGGGCCCGCGAGGTGGTCAGGCGCTGGACCACGCGGGAGATTTGAGATCACCGGGCGGGGCTTCCGTAGTCCCAAAGATCGGTGGACAGGTATTTCAACCCGGAGTCATTCAGCAAAACGAAGACGGTCTTCCCCCGGCACGTGGTCTGCAACAGACGCAGGGCTACCGCCACGTTCGCTCCGGAGGAAAACCCGGCAAAAAGCCCTTCCTCTTTGGCCAGCCTCCGCGCCACCGCCATGGACTCCTCATCGGTGACGGTTAAAAACCCGTCAATATCACCCGGGCGCAGGAACGGCAGGCTCGGCATGGAATAGCCGCCTCCTTGAATGCGGTGGCCCGGCCGGGAAGTGTCCCCTCCCGACAAAGCCTCCGCTCCGGCCGGCTCGATCAAATAGCACTGGATGCGCGGGTTGTATTCTTTGAAAGCCGCCGCACACCCGGCAAAAGAACCGCCCGTCCCGGCAAAATCACAAAAAACCTCCAGCGCGCCCTCCGATTGCCGGATCGCTTCCGGTCCGGTGTGAAGGTAATGCGCGCGCATGCCGCCCATAAGTTTGAACTGGTCGGCCCGGAAGGCGCGCCGTTCGGCGGTGATTTGCCGGGCGGCCGCTTCGACCCTTTCGAGGTCATGCCCCGAAACTCTGCCCGGCACGGAATCGAGCCCTTGCTCCACAAGAACAACCTCCGCCCCCAAGGCCCCCATCATGGCTGCACGCTCGCGAGAATTGCCTTTCGACATCACGGCCACAAAGGGATATCCTTTCACAGCGCAGACAATAGCAAGTCCGGTTCCGGTATTGCCGCTGGTCAGTTCCACCACCGTCTGCCCGGGCTGCAATGAGCCGTCGGCTTCCGCATCCTCGATGATCTGCCTCGCGATACGGTCTTTTTTGGAAAGCCCAGGGTTGAGAAACTCCAGCTTCGCCAGAATCCGGCCCTCCAAACCCCGCGTTATCCGGGAGAGCTCCACCATCTTGGTCTCGCCGATAGCCTCGACGGCAGAGGGGAGAACCGTCGGTGCCTTGGTGAAGCCATGCATAGGCGAAGGATGACTCATGTTTCTGTCAGTTGTTCGATTCCCCAAAATACGTTGGGAGAATCCAGCCCGATTTGCCAGCGTTGCGAGAGACCTGCGATGCCGACGAGTTCTTTAGCATAGGCTGTTGCCTTTTTGTCCGTTATAAGCGAGGGGAAAGTCCTCTGCTCGCACATTCCGACCCCGCGTGCAGAAGTCGCCAACCTTATCGCACGCACAGGCATCACGCTTCCCCAAGTCCGTAAATACATAAAAGCAAATATAGCCATAAAAGGGAAGTTGTCAAAGTCACGTATGAAAAGCTGATTCTCAATATATTATGCGTAAATTCCATGCAGAATTATCAAGGAACTTCCGTTAACAAAGGATGCTCGGGAGAATGCGGCGGCAAAGTGCCGTACCGGCATTTTGCGGATCAGCAATCCACGCTTTCCCAGGCTTCGTCCACGCGATCAGCGGCGGCTTCTAATTGCTCTTTAATGTCGTGGAGCGAAGTCCATGACTCTGCAATTTCTTCTCCTACTTCCTCCTCAAGATACTCAACTTTTGCATTCGGCGAAGGGTGCATGGCCAGAACATCGTCAATCATGCACACAATCATACGCAGGGCGGCACCGTGATAAGGAAGATTGAGATCGAGCCGATGGGAAATAGACGGAGCTTTCAAAGTGATTTCAACTATTCACGATTTTGGACGAAGCGCAAGTGACGGACTCGCGCGCGGCACTTGTGAAAACTTCGCGCAACTTCATGGGAGTGACATCCACGAGCGAAGAAACAGCGACATCCGCATCGGTAAGTTCATCCAATGGATGCGTCGTCGCTACCGCCAGTACCCGCATCGCGGCTCGATGGGCCGCTTCAATCCCCACGTGAGCATCTTCGATCACAAGGCAGTCCGCAGGTGCAACCCCAAGCTTTTGAGCCGCGAGGAGAAAAATCCCAGGGTCGGGTTTTCCATTTTTCACATCATCGCCGGAAACGATGGCACGAAAAAACGGGCGTAAATTCATAAGGTCGAGCAAGAGGTCTAAGTTTGCCCTCTCCGTAGAAGAACCAATGGCCGTAGGAATTCCCGCATTTTGGAGTGTTTCAAGCAACGCACGTACCCCGAGCAGTGGTTCGATCCCGTGTTGGCGAACAAGGGCACGATAAATTTCTTCTTTCTCCCGCGCCAACTCTTCGACTTTCGCCGAATCAGAGGCCCATCCCAAATCGGGAATGATGATGTTGTTCTTTTTCCCGAATCCGCGCTGAAAATGTCCGGCGGGCAACGGGAGATTCCGCTTCGTGGCGAGAATCTCCCAACTGCGTTCGTGATGCGCCGAAGAATCTACAACGACACCATCCCAATCGAAAATGACGGCATGGAACATTTACAATCCTGCATCCGTGACAGCACCCGTCGAGGCACTGGTGACACACGCGGCGTATTTGGCGAGAACACCACGACGATAACGCGGCTTGGGTTTTTTCCATGCCGCACGGCGCTTTTTCAACTCTGCGGCAGAAATGCCGATGTTGAGCTTGTGCGTGACAGCATCAATTTCGATTTCATCCCCATTTTTTACTAACGCCAATGGCCCTCCATCAAACGCTTCGGGGGTGATATGCCCCACGACAAATCCATGCGTGCCACCGGAAAAACGCCCGTCGGTAATAAGCGCAACATCCTGACCAAGACCCCGCCCCATCACGGCCGATGTGGGCCCTAGCATTTCGCGCATGCCGGGGCCGCCCTTAGGGCCTTCGTAACGAATCACGACGACATGACCCTTTTTAATGCGACCATCGAGAATGGCGTGCATGGCTTCTTCCTCGGAGTTGAAAACGCGAGCAATGCCGCGAAACTTTTCTCCCTCCTTGCCGGAGATTTTTGCCACGGCACCCCCGGGTGCGAGATTACCGTAAAGAATGACGAGATGACTTTCCTTTTTAACCGGGTCTTTAAGCGGGCGAATAATTTGCTGACCTTTCGGATACGGTTTGTAGGGTGCCAGATTTTGCTTCAGCGTTTTTCCGGTGACGGTAAGGCAGTCGCCGTGGAGGAGGCCGGCCGCGAGAAGCTCTTTCATCATGGGCATGATGCCGCCGATGGAAACTAATTCGGACATCAGGTAACGCCCGCTAGGTTTAAGGTCCGCCAGCACCGGCACGCGGCGCCCAATCTTGGTGAAATCATCAATAGTTAATTTCACATCGGCCGCATGGGCCATAGCGAGAAGATGGAGAACAGAATTGGTCGAGCCGCCGAGGGCAATCGTCACTGTAATGGCATTTTCAAAAGCCTCACGTGACATGATGTCCGAAGGGCGAATGCCGCGCTGGAGAAGATTCACAACAGCCGCCCCTGCATTGCGTGCGTCTTCTTTTTTATGATCCGAAATGGCGTCCTGCGCCGAGCTATTGGGCAAACTCATGCCCATGGCTTCAATCGCCGAAGCCATGGTGTTGGCGGTGTACATCCCGCCGCAAGAACCGGGGCCGGGAATTGCACAGGATTCAATTTGCTGAAGCTGGCGATCGTCAATTTTCTTCGACGCATGTTGTCCGACCGCTTCAAAAACGGAAACGATGTCAATGTTTTGCCCCCCTAAACATCCAGGCATGATGGTACCACCATAGACAAAGACAGCCGGGCGATTCAGACGTGCAATGGCGAGCAGACAACCCGGCATATTTTTATCGCAACCACCGAGGGCAACAAAGCCATCGAAGCCTTCGCAACCCACGACACACTCGACGGAATCTGCAATCACATCACGCGAAACGAGTGAATACTTCATGCCCTCCGTGCCCATCGAAACGGCATCCGAAATGGTGATCGTGTTAAAAATCCCCGCTTTTCCTCCGGCGGCATTCACCCCGCCTGCAGCTTCGCGAGCGAGGAGATCGAGGTGCATGTTGCACGGCGTCACCATGCTCCACGTCGAGGCAATGCCTATCTGCGGTTTGGCAAAATCTTTCTCCGTATAACCCACCGCGTAAAGCATGGCTCGGCTAGGGGCACGATCAGGGCCATCGAGAACAGGAGCAGAAAAACGGCGTGTGATGTCTTTTTTGGCAGAGTGCTTACTCATACAAGCACGTTATCGTGACACACTCGGGACGTTAAAGCACAAAGCACTTTTCAGTAATTGGGAGCGGCCCGAATGGACGCCTTCACCTCCTCAATTTCCCGACGCTGTCCTTCCGAAAGTCCGGGTGCTGCGGCAGCTTCGCTTAAAGCATTTAAGGCCGGTCGCGCCAATCCTGCCTTGGCGTAAGCCTGCCCAAGATAAAATAGATAAAATCCGGCATCTCCGCCGCGTCCTTGTGTGAGCGCGATTAGCTTTTCTAAAATTTCCGCTTCCTCGCCGAACGCTCGCGACGCATTTGACGCACGTGCAGCCAACCACAAAGCACCCGTATCGTCGGGAGCCAAGCGCCTACCACGCTGCGCTGCGGCACCGGCTTCATCCACACGCCCTGCATGCAACAGCACTTCGGCACGCACCTGCCATGCCTCGGAAGAACGAGATTGAAGCTGAATCGCCCTGTCGCTTTCTTCCAACGCTGCTTGCACATCACCCGAGAGCATAAGGGCCCGCGCACGCACGATGGCAGCACGTGTGGAGTCGTGAGACTGACGTACCGCAAGGCGTGAAACTTCATCCGCTTCGGGAATAGCGTTCGCCGCAAGGCATGAGACGGCACAGGCTGCCATAAAATTGGCACGGCTCGCGGCAGCACCTTGTTCCCTTGCAAATTGTAAAGCGGGTTCCGTGGCAAAAGCATCCCCACGAGGTTCCCTCACAAAAAGCATCCCCACCGCATCCACGGCCGCCAAACGCCAATCGGGCGACTCCCCCAAATGCCGCGCCAACGGCGCATAGCCTGCGGGTTCACCTAACAACCACACCGCCTGATAACGCTTTTGACGATCCTGCTCACGCCACAGCGACGGCTCGCGTGGCCGTTGCCGCGATGTCTCCTCGACCACCCGCTGCATCAGCGGTCCTCCAAAACGTGCAAGAGGACGACCGGCGGGATTCAGGTAAATAAGCCCGCTTTTCGGAAGCGCATCCCGCGTCAAAGTTGGCCGCACCATCGAAGCGGACATCGCTAAATCATACCAACGCGGCAAAGCCGCCATCCCCGGGAAATAGAGCAGTACGACCGAGGCAATAATCACGGAAAGCCGAAACCACCATCGGATATTAAACCCCGTCGTGCGGGCTTTATCCTCCGCATAACTCCACACGGGAATCATCATCAAACCCGCCGGCCACAAGTAACCGGTCTGACCACGCCATGCCGTACAAAATAATAATGCGGCGGCTACCGAGGGACCCCGTGGGCCACGTGGAAAACAAGCCCGTAATGCCATGATGAGCACCAGTAAATTGGCACACAATGCAATCACCCCCGTTGCGTCCATCATCGGCTGCGGAGACCACGCAAGAAACACCCATGCCTCCGGCCAAATCGTCGTCCCATACGGCGTAAAATTAACGGCGACCAACATCAAAATCAGCGTGGCAACGGTACGTTTTAGCGACACACGCGATGACGTTTCGAGCACGAGCGCGACGGCAACCGGCAAACTCCCGGGTGAAAACCATGCCGCCAACCACGCAGTCAACGGCAAAGTGAACCACGCCGCCTCCGGGTCTTTTCCATGAATCGCTCGCCAAGCGGAGAGAATAAAAACAGACAATCCAAAAGCAGAAAGTCCACTTTGCACATCGCTTAAAGCCACCGCTAAAAGTGCCGGTGCGAGCGGAGTGAGTCCACGCCAGCTCTTTGGAGGTATCGTCCAAAGCCAACACGCAGCCGTCACCCATGCCACGAGTACGTGCGTGATTTGCCAGCCGCGCATCTCAAGTCCCCAAAGCGAATAAGGAATCCCGCCTAATGCTCCAAACGGAGCCTGCAAATGCCAAAGCGCAAAATCCATCAAGCGCCATTCCCCCACCGCCCGCGCCAAAGACAACCCAATAGCATCTGGCCCACGTAGAGCAATCAGGCCTGCAAGTACCATGGCGGATGACACCCCCAACGCGATCCAGTGGCGCCACGAAGTGCCGTTAAAACGGAGATTAGCCATCGTGAAAGTTTGACACGACTTTGGGTCGGGTGGGATTCGAACCCACAGCCAATGCCTTAAAAGGGCACTGCTCTACCATTGAGCTACCGACCCTCGCGCCGAACGTTTTAATCTAGCCAACGAAGAATACCGCTCAAGATTTTTCTCAAATCAAAACGTCAAAAGTCGTCACGTCATCATCCTGGTAGCAAACTCAAGCACAAGCTCCGTCAAATTTTTCAAGTTGTAGCCGCGTCATTCGGCCCGTGATTTAATCTCGGAAATTCGTGAAATTGAGGGCGACGCCGAAATCTTTCCCGCGGAGGGCGGCAATGGCAGCTTGTAAGTCGTCACGCTTTTTTCCCGTCACACGAATTTGACGATCTTGCAGGGTGGATTGAATTTTTAGTCCAGCGACTTTGAGGAATTTTGAAATTTCTTTTGCTTTGTCGCCTTCGAGTCCTTGCTTAAAAACAAACAATTGCCGCGCATGACCCAGCGGCGAAATCTCCGCATCTTTTTGCTCCACATTGCGCAAATCAAGATTGCGTTTTGCGAGTTTCGCCACCGCAATTTCACGCAATCCTTTTAACCGCGACGCATCCTCTGCCGTGAGGCGCAAATTGCCATCCTTCTCAATTTCCAGTGCGGCTTTGGACCCCTTGAAATCAAAACGCGTGGCAAGTTCTCGTCGCGCCTGATCCACGGCGTTGAGGATTTCTTGGCGATCAAGTTCGGAAACGATGTCAAAGGAAGGCATGATATAATATGTGGGTGAAAATGGTGTGGGGGTGCACGGATTCGAACCGTGAACCAAGCGATTATGAGCCGCCTGCTCTAACCGTTGAGCTACACCCCCGATCAGTCGGTAAGGATGAAGGCAAAAACGAAAAACTTGAAGTAAAATACAACGCGCCCAACCGCGCCCTCGCCGCCTTCATTATTTTTCGAGACTCGCCGAACAACCCGTGCCTCCCCTAACCTCTCCGCGTCGCTCGACTGGCAGCGATTTTCATGAACACTCAAAAAGTTCTTATTTTCACTACAGGGTTTGGCGATGGACACAACTCCGCTGCCCGCAATGTCCGTGATGCATTCGCGAGTCACGACGCCATTTCTCCCGAGGTGCATGATACCTATGCGGAGGTGAGTCCGCGAACCGCCAAGGTGCTACAATTTGGCTACAATCTTTCCATTCAGCGCGTACCCATTTCGTGGAAAGCTATTTTTTGGATTTATGACAAAACGCCGCTCTTTGACTGGATGATGCCGACGCTGGGCAAGTTGGAAGCGGCACTGCAACGTCTGCTGGACGAAAAAAAGCCATCCGCTGTCGTGACGACCTATCCGGTTTACAATTACTTAATTCATCGGCTCATGGAGCAGGGCAAAGTTCCGCGTTGTCCGAGTTTCATGGTTGTCACGGATTCCATCGTCATCAATCGCGTGTGGAATCGCGCTCCCGCAGATTGGGTTCTTGTCGCCAACGATTCCACCCGCGATGCCATGGTACGTGGCGGTGTCGAGCCGACGAAAATCCGAGTACTCGGCTTTCCTGTGAGCCCACGTTTCGAGACATTAGCCCAACAGCCCTTACCGGCAGGTCCCCCATGGAAAATTCTCTATCTCCCCTCGGGAAGCCGGCATGGAGTGGCGTCTGTCGTGCGCGGCTTAACCTCCTTGCCCGGCATCCAGCTTACCGTCGTCACGGGGCGTCACCAGCACCTACACGCATTTTTGAAACGCCTTGATGTTCCGGTGGGGGCGTTTCGTTTGCTGGGATGGGTGGACAACATGCCGGAGCTTCTCACGGAAAATCACTTATTCATTGGCAAAGCCGGTGGTGCGATCGTGCAGGAAACTCTCGCGATTGCCCGCCCGATGATTATCAGCCATGTGGTCGCAGGTCAGGAAGAAGGCAATGTGAAATTGCTGGCCAATTTACAAGCCGGCACGCTCGCCACCACGCCCGAGGCCATCCTTGGTGCTGTCAAACATGCCATGCTCGATCAAGGGGGAGCCGAGTGGAAGCGTTGGCGAGAAAATCTTCTGCGGGTGAGCCATCCCGCCGCTGCACGCGAAACGGCGGAGTTTATTGTGAACAAAGTAAAATAGCCCCTTTTTTTTCTCCGTGAACAACGTCCAGCTCGCTGTCCAATTTTTTCTACAAATCGCCGTTATCTTACTGTTTTGCCGACTCGTCGGCGCGGTGGCGTTGCGTTTCGGGCAACCGCAAGTAGTTGCCGAAATGATTGCGGGAGTCTTCCTCGGCCCTTCATTATTTGGATTACTCGCACCCGAAGCGCAGACATGGTTATTCCCGTGGGATAACACCCAAGCCACCCGCGACACGCAAAGTTATCTATTCCCTGCATCCCAGCTGGGATTGGCTCTGTACATGTTTGTCGTTGGCCTAGAGTTTCGCACGGATATCGTTCGCAAGCGCATCGCTTGTTCGGTCGCCGTTTCTGCGGCGGGCATGATCACACCCTTCCTCTTGGGTGGAGGATTGGCGTGGGTACTTTTTCATCATACCGAATTATTCCCTCAAAGAACCCAACTAAGCGAAGCGATACTCTTTCTCGGAGCCTCCATGTGCATCACCGCATTTCCCATGCTCGCCCGTATCATTCATTTTAAGGGGCTTGCCAGTACGACAATGGGAACTGTGGCACTGGGGGCGGGAGCGATGGATGATGCTGCGGCTTGGTGCCTTTTGGCGGTGGTCGTCGCCAGCTTCAATCATGATATCGGCCACTCACTCATCAACATCGGTGCTGGGTTAAGCTATGTGGCGATTGTGCTATTGATTATCAAGCCGCTGTTGAAATCTTTCGAATCAAAGCTCATAAGAAATGGAGCACTCGTTGAGGCAGGCATGGTGCTTTATTTGGCCTTAATGGCACTGGGGGCGTGGTTCACAGACTTGATCGGACTTCATGCCGTCTTTGGTGCTTTCATCATGGGAGCCGCGATTCCGCGTGGTGTAATTACCGACAATTTAATCCAGCGCATCCAACCGCTGACTGTGGCACTTTTGCTGCCGCTATTTTTTACCTACACGGGATTAAACACCAAGATTACCCTGCTAAACACCGGATTCCTCTGGGCAATGTGTGCCGCCGTCATCGTGGCAGCGATTGTCGGAAAGGGTGTGGCCTGCTGGGCGGCGGCACGAGTCACGGGACTTTCCCAGCATGACGCCATCGGCATTGGTGTCTTGATGAACTCGCGGGGCTTGATGGAGCTCATCATCATCAACATCGGCTTACAACGCGGCATTATCTCCGAGGGACTCTTTGCGATTCTTGTCATCATGGCTGTGACAACAACATTGATGGCGAGCCCCATTTTTGACCGACTCAATGCGGATCATGCTCCAGTCCGTAATGTATGACGATGCCAAAGCCGCCCTTTTACCTCGTAACTGAACCCTACGATGGTATAAGAAAGGTTCCATGAGCGAGAAGGCGACAGATGGTTTGGAGGCTCTGGAAAACCGCCTCATCAAGGCGATTGGAGAACGTGTACTAAGTCTGCCTTCATCCTTCGGGCCTGATAACGATCTTTACGAAGCGGGATTGGATTCGATGGCGATCATGCAGTTATTGCTCATGGTGGAAGAGGAGTTCGGCGTTACTATTCCCGTAGAATCTGTCTCACGCGAAAACCTCGCGAGTGCCCGTGCCCTAGCGACAATGCTCCGTAAAAGGCAGGTGAAGCCACCCGCGCCCAAAGAAATAACGACCTCATCATCCTCTCTCGCATCACCGCCACCTCCCAAATTTCAAAACCTTCCCATGCAAGGTTCGGATTACTTTGTTCTAGGTTTCGACCGGCTCTTGCACAAAACAGGGCAAGGCGGACATAAAGCACATTCCTTCCTCTTGCTCGAAAAACTTCCCGATGTGAGTCGGCTAAAGAAAGCACTTTCGCAATGCGGCAGACTGTATCCCATGCTCAATGCCCAGTTGAAACGTCGTTGGCTGTTCAGCATCCCCTACTGGACCCCCGCGTCACAACCAGAGCCTCCGGATATATTTTTTTATAGTCAGGAAGGGTCTTCCAAAATTTTGAAATCCTCCGGTGCCACCGTCTTCAGCGATGCCCATGCACTGATGGAAAACATCACTAATTCTCCTATGCCGAAAAGTGGAAAAACTTCTTGGCCCAAAGTGCGTTTCAGCCTCTTGGAAATGAAAGACGGCAGTGCTGTTTTTATTTTTTCATGGAGTCACCTCATCCTCGACGGTGTGGGGGCGGAATTGTTTATTCAGGAACTTGTAAAA
Source organism: Chthoniobacterales bacterium (assembly GCA_021463515.1). GTDB lineage: Bacteria > Verrucomicrobiota > Verrucomicrobiia > Chthoniobacterales > JACTMZ01 > JACTMZ01. The sequence continues at coordinate 17,339 of JAJTYZ010000093.1, forward strand.
TTAGAGGCAGCGCAAGAAGCAACGTCACCGTATATCCAATCCTCCGTCAATCGGCACTCCGGCAACCTCGCCAATGCGTGGCGCAAGGCGTATCCGATGGCCGACTTTTTTAGCAAGTTATCGCGAACTCCCATTACGAGCCTAGGGCCAGTGCGGCCAACGTCCGGCGTGACGCATTTTCTCATCCATGAACTTTCGGAGAAACAAACAAAGGTCGTCAACGCACGCTGTGCCGCCCTCTGCGGCGATTTGGTCAGTATGCCTTTTTTCCTTGCTTGCGCCATGCGTGCTCATGAATCCGTCTTTGCTCGACGTGGCACATCACCTGCCTCACAGACCTGCGGCGTCCCTACGCAAACTCGGAAAAAAGGCGAACACGGCCCACTTTTTCTGAACCATATTGCGATGTTTTTCGGAACGCTCAAGCGTGAAGACGCTGTTTCACTCGAACGCGCAACGGCGGTGCTCATGACGCAACATGCCACATTCCTCAAAAATCGCATGGGAGAATCTCTCGACGAACTCATGCACCTCATGAGTTTCATTCCCCCAAGCCTGTACATGTCATTCATGAAATGGCAGATGCGCGGGCCATTTTCCTCGTTCTTTCATTCGCACACCGGAGAGTTCGCTGCGGGTTTGAATAGCTTCTATGGAGTAAACATCCAAAATGCCTTTCACGTTCCGGGCATCGGGACGCCCCCGGGAACAGGGATTTTTTGTAACGAGAAAAATGGACGCATAGTTGTCACACTTTGCTGGCATGAAGCCGCTTTAACGGAACCCGAACGACAGCTTCTGCTCGATAGTTTTCTATCGGATCTGGGCGTGGCATGACAAAATTCGATGTTATTGTAGCTGGTGGGGGAAGCGCAGGCATTGCGTCCGCCGTGAGTGCCGCCAAAATCGGAGCGCATACCTTACTCGTGGAACGTAATGAAATGCTGGGCGGCATGGGAACGTCAGCTCTTGTGCATACCATATGCGGGCTCTTCGCCTTTCGTGAAGACAAGCAGCATATCTGGGCAAATAATGGGTTTGCTCGCACATTCGCCACCCGATTACTCGACACAGGAGGAGCGCAGCCACCACGCCACATGGGGCGCATGGTCGTGATGCCCCACAATCCTGTAGCGTTCGCATCTCTCGCTGATGCCATGATGGAAGAGACGCCTCATCTGGAAGTCTGGATGGGAGCGGAGATCGTCGCTGCACACCCTCAGTTGGAGGAGGTGGATATTATTTGCCGCGGCGTCCGAAATACTGTCTCGGCCTCGACCTATGTGGATGCAACGGGCGATGCAACATTAACGATGTTGGCTGGAGGAGATTTCTCCATGAGCGAATCAAAAAGCCTCCAGCGCCCCGCTTACATCGTCGGGATGCGCGGATTTCCCACATCATTTTTTGAAGACGACCACAAACTGCAACTGGCCTACAGGCTCGTCGCAGCCGTGAACGCCGGACATCTTCCACGGGAGGTTCTGGGAGCGGGATTTCGTCAGGGCCTCGTAAGCGATGAAGCGTTCCTCACCCTGGATCTCGCTGCAGAAAAATCTGACAGCACTTGGGATCCTACATCAGCTCGCTGTCTGGCCGATGTGGTAAGTCAAGGGCGAAGAGTGGCGACTATGATGACACATTACCTGCGTAAAAACTTGGAGGGTTGCGAAAATTGTCGCATTACACATTGGCCATCCCGAGCCGGCATTCGAGAGAGTCGCCGTGCGTGCGGCTTTCATGAACTGACCAAACAGGAAATCCTGAACGGAGTTTCATTTAACGATGCCATTGCCAATATAGGATGGCCTCTCGAACTTCGTGAAAAAGCCACCGGTGCCCAATGGCATTTCCCCGAGAGCGATTCTCCAGCACAGATTCCTTTGCGCTGTTTGCGGCATCGTGACATCAGGAAACTCTGGATTGCAGGACGCTGCCTTTCCTGCACTCACGAAGCCCAAGCATCCATTCGCGTGATGGGAACGTGCATGGCCACGGGAGAAGCGGCAGGACTGGCTGCGGCCATTGATGATGGACGCGGGGAAAATGATTGGAAACGCGTCGCCTCCAACATCAAGCAACATCGTGAAAAAATATGGAGTCACCCATGAATATCGTCGAAGAAGTTTTTTGCCATGCGGATCCGAAAGCTACCGCACTCATCGCCGGAGAGCGTCAGCTGACATTCGGTCAACTCGAACAATTAACAAATGCAGCCTCCCAAGTACTAAAGAATGTCGCAGGGAAACGGGTGGGATTAAATTGTCCCAATGGCGTAGATCACATTGTATGGTCTCTGGCGATCCTTCGAAGCCATGCCGTTCTCCTGCCAATAGCACCCGAGCTCAGCCTCATCGAACGTGAGGAACAAATGAGAACAACGGCTACCGACATCGTGTTATGTGCAGGAGGTCGCCATTGGCATCGGGAAGCACCTGTTAGACACTCTCTCCACGTGGACGGCTTACAATCGTCCGAAATTTTATACGGACTCTGCACAGAACCGAGCCTGTTTGACGATGAGGTATTGCGCCGGATAAATCCGGCACTCATCCGCTTTAGCTCGGGAACAACCGGAGCGCGTAAAGGTGTCGTTCTATCACACGAAACCCTTTTAGAACGCGTCCTAGCTAGCAACACGCATCTGGGATTGGGAGTCGGTGATCGCGTTATCTGGGTTCTCCCCATGTCACATCATTTTGCCGTATCCATTATCCTGTATTTACGGCACGGTGTAACCACCATTCTGGGAGATTCTCACTTGGGGCAGGATATTTTTAACCTTCTGAAAGAACATAAAGGAACAGCCCTTTACATGTCGCCGTTCCATTACGCATTGCTTGCTTCCTGTGAAAGTGCTCATCCCGTGCCGGATTTACGACTTGCGGTTTCCACTGCGGCTGCACTGCCGACCGAAACCAGCCGGCGTTTCCATGAGCGTTTTAACATCCCCTTGCGTCAAGCCTTGGGCATTATCGAATGTGGACTTCCGCTTCTCAATGACCAATGGCCCGTAAACAAACCAACTTCTGTGGGGCGCCCGCAAAGAGGATACGACGTTTCTTTACGATGTGAGCGGGGAGAACCAGTTCCCACCGGTCATGTTGGGGAGCTTTTTATTCGAGGACCGGGATTGGTGGATGCTTACCTCTCACCGTGGATGCATCGAGAACAAATCCTGCAAGATGGATGGTTTCGCACGGGAGATATGGCCAAGCAGGATGAGGAAGGTGCACTTTTTTTGACGGGACGCACCCATGCTGTCATCAACGTGGGCGGCATGAAATGTTTTCCCGAGGAAGTAGAAACCATACTCTGCTCTCATCCATCCGTAAAAGAAGCACGCGTCAGTGCTATCAGCCATCCGACCTTTGGAAACGTTCCAATTGCAGAAATTGTACTAGCTGAAGGCATCACCGAATCTCCCAAGCCCTCCGAGTTGATGAGCTGGTGCCGCATACGTCTCTCGAGTTATAAGCTTCCTGTTAAAATTTCCTTCGTATCTGCCATTCCTAAAACAGCGAGTGGAAAAATTAAAAGGTGATCCTCTATGAGTCGTTTGCACCCCACAAACTCCGTCATGAAAGTCGCGATCGTTGGTGCCGGCCCTGCAGGCTCTACCCTTGGTGCTTTCCTTGCCCGCAAAGGCATTTCTACGGTGATGTTCGATGACGGAGCACGTCCGCCTCTCATAGTTGGCGAGTCACTGGTGCCGCAAATGATTCCCGTTTTTCGCCGGCTCGGTATTGAAGATCAGGTGGCGGCTCTCGGTGTCTATAAGCCAGGCGTGATGTTCACGTTTAGCGAAAAGGACACATTGCTCCTCAGTTTCACGGCCGCTCGCGGAGTTTTGCCGACTTACGCTTACAATGTGCCGCGCAAAGAGTTCGACAGTTTGATTCTTAATACTGCCATCACTTCGGGCCTACGCTATATCGAAACGGCAGCCAAAATCGAAGTGGACAAAAGCGCAACACACGGAGAATCCCGCATGAAACTGTCGCCGGAGACGCTTGCACAAATACCGGAATGGAATGGAAAGCAGCCTGATTTGTTGATTGATGCCAGTGGCCGACGACGGTTGTTCGCCAAAGCACTCGACATCAAAGCAGCTGTGGGGCGACGCAAAGACATTTCGCATTTCGCCCACTTCGAGGATTGCCCATGGCCGGAGCCTCCGGGGACCGTCATGATTATTCGCTTGGCCCACGGCTGGGCTTGGCGCATCCCGCTGCCCGATTCCAAACTCTCGATGGGCGTCGTACTCAACAAGGAAATTGCCAAAAAATTCGGGGCTACTCCGGAGGAACAATTGGAGAACCTCATTGAAAGCGAGCCCCATCTTGGAAAAGCCTGCCCAAATCGTCGCCGAGTTTCGCCCGTGGCCACCTTTGCCAATTACCAGCTGATTTCAGAATGTGGCTCCGGTAAAAATTGGGCGATGGTGGGCGACGCCTTTGGCTTTGTGGATCCCATGCTCTCCCCGGGTCTGTGCATGGCGATGGTCTCTGCAGAAAAATTAGCCGCAACTATTCCTGCCACCACGAAAACACTCGCCCACATACCGGCAAAACTCACCAAGTATTGGCATTGGTATCGCGAAACTCTCGGAGCATGGCAACATCTTGTGGACCACTTTTACGACGGACGAATTTTCGCAATACAACGCAGCGGAATGGATATGTCGCAACGTTACCCCGGCCTCATCAGCAATGTCATGGAACGCCATATCGGAAAAAATCTGAGCGGCATGGCCGCAGGTGCCTTTATCAACCGACCCTATAGCCGTTGGCTTTTACACATGTTGAGCCAATATGGAATCCGTGGGCATAAACCCGAAGACTTCGCCATCCAATGAATCTGCCTCCTAAGGCATCTCAACTATCGCCTGACTCTTTGTTTGAGATAGAGATTCTTCCGCCTTTTCAACCCGACGAGGAAGAGTAAATGGAAGCAACAATCCGCCCACCAGCGCCACAGCCGCTTGAAGCCCGAAGCCGGTCAACGACGCTATAGTTGCCGCCGCACCGGACACTCCAAAAAGGCTACCCATGAGATGCTGCAGCAATGTCTCGCGAAGACCGACTCCGTAAAAGGTAATCGGCAGCATAATGAGCGCATCCACGATCGGCATAATTGCAAAAATGCCGCTTAATGAGACAGGAAGCTCAAACGCCCGCGCACTAAAAAAATACGTGGCGAAATGTACAGCGAAAGCAATGCAGGAAACCGCAATCGCCAATAGGATTTCACGGGGATGTTCCAAAATTTCCCAGAAGCCATCTCCCACCGCCAACAATCGCGCACGCAGCTTCGGTGGCATTCTGTGTGCTCCTATTTGACGGATCATGGGAAATGTTGTGAGCCACCATAGGAAAATGACAATCACTGGCCCACTTAAAATGAAGGTACTGACTTTCAAAATACTTCGAGACGAAACATCCAACGGAAGTGTATCGGAGCGAATAAGCGTGATTCCTAAGGCAATCACTAGTGCAACCATTCCGCACAATCTGTCGGCGATAACCGAAGCAACAACTTGAATTTTTTTCCCGGGATGAAGTCGAATCACATAAAGAATCCGAAAAATATCTCCCCCACCTGCCCCCGGCAGAATGAAAGAATAAAATAACCCCGCGAGCGTAAAGACGCATGTTCGCGTCATGCTCACCGGCACCTTGAAAACCCGCAACATCAACCACCAGCGGACAGCACAAAGCAATTCGGTAATCAAGGCACTCAGCAACCCAACGCCAAGCCATCGCCCATCAGCAACCCAAAGGAGCCGCTGAATTTCTTCCCGAAGAGCCGCATCACCAAAGATGCGCGACAGGAAAATGAATGAAAGAGCGATCTGCAACATCGTGAGCCAATGCCTGCGTCCCCATCCCAAAAAGTTTGTAAAAAAGTGCATGATTGCCCACGTGTGGCTACGTCCGTAGCCTAAGACTATGAATAAATCGCCGAGACACTGCGAGTGTGATATCGCTGTGATCGGTGGAGCTTTAAGCGGAGCTGCGACCGCCCTAATGCTCAAACAACGTGATCCTTCCCTCAAGGTCATTGTGATCGAAAAGGAAGTCGCCTTTAAGCGCCGAGTTGGAGAAGCCACGGTGGAAGTTGCCGCCTACTTTTTTTGTCGTGTGCTGGGGCTCACTCAATTCTTGACCCAAACTCAGCTGGCAAAAAATGGCCTTCGTTTCTGGTTTTCCAACGAAGCTTGTAAGAGTGTTGGCGACTGTTCTGAAATCGGTGGGAAGTACCTCTCAACCGTTCCTTCATTCCTCGTGGATCGCGCGGTCATGGACGAAGAAGTACTCCTTCGTGCCATTGAAATCGGCGTCGAAGTGTGGCGTCCGGCATCGGTATCGTCGGTACAACTGACACCCGGAAACTGGCAACAATTACAGGTAGACCACGCCGGAGAGGACGTCTCCCTACGGGCACGCTGGGTCGTGGATGCCTCCGGGATCAAGTGCATGTTGTCGAGAACCAATGGTTGGTGGCAGCGTTTCGAAGAACACCCCACCCTCTCCGCATGGTCACGCTGGCGTAACGTTGAAGATTGGGATGCCAAGAAACTTACAGACCTTCATCCGGAATTAGGGCGTGACTATGTGGGCATTCGCGGAACGGCAACCAACCATTTAGTCGGCGACGGATGGTGGGCTTGGTGGATTCAGCTAAAAGGCGGCGACACCAGCATTGGTGTCGTCGTTGATCCTCGCAAAACAGAATGGCCCTCGGGCAATGATTCCATTGGAGAAAAACTCCGCACATTTCTTTCGCGTCACGCCGCAGCGAAAGAGATGCTGCGTGATGCTGAGTTTGTTTCGGGCGATGTCCACTACCGACGTAACATGCCCTACCGTTCGACGGTTTTTGCGGGTGATGGTTTCGTACTGGTCGGTGATGCCGCCGCGTTCCTTGATCCATTCTACAGCCCAGGTATGGATTGGATCGCCTTTTCCTCCTCGGCCGCCGTGCGAACCATCATGACATGGCGTAAAAATAAAGACCTAACTTCCGTTTTGAAGGCGCATAATCGCGACTTTACGAAAAGCTTTCGCTGTATGTTCGAGGGGCTTTACGAGGATAAATATGACTATCTCGGAGACTATGAATTGATGCGAGTTGCCTTCCATCTCGATCTCGCATTCTATTACCTCTTCGTGGCTCGCCCCATTTTTGCAGAAGGCCCGGAGCTTCTTGTCTTCCCGCCCTATTCCGTCAAAGAAGCCGCCCCAATCCTTGCCGTCATGCGGCTTTACAATCGTCGTTTAGCAGCGATGGGACGCCATCGCCGCAAGCGCGGGTGTTTCGGGCGGCACAACAACGGACATCGCGACTTATTTTCGGGATTAAATTTCAAGGTGACTCACCTGCTAAAAATTATCTCCTCGGGATTGATCTTGTGGACATGCCTAGAAATAACTGAGGGCTGGAAATCATGGCTCCATCGTAAGCGTCCTTCTCCGAATTCACCGGACGATGGTGAAAAAGCAATCGGCTAATTTCCTGTCACCTTCCACAAAGTGCTATCCCACATTGCTGCGAAAGCCCCCAAAATGGTACGGCGATCTTCTCCTCATCTCCCTTTGCAAGCATGATTGCTGCGCGAATGGTATTCCACGCACAAGAAGCCGTGGATGCTTCGACACTCAGACCTTCGACGTGCAGTAAAATCCTTCGATTCCCGATGGCGTGCGCCGCAAGGGGCCTCATCCAACCCGAGGCTGTATCCATCACTGCACAATCCAACGGAACGTTTTCCATGCACCTTTGCACTGCGCGTGCCGCTTGCTTTTTATCTCCGAAAGAAAATCCATCATTCACTTCCAGCAAGCTCGCGCCACCCTCGACCTCTTCACGTCCGAGAAGAATGGCACCAGCACCTTCACCAACACACAGCGATTGACGAAATAAACCTCCTGCATGGAAGGCATCGAGTTGATGAGGATCAAATTCCTCCGCACCGAGCACCAACACGTGATCCGCAGTCCCCCGCATCAACCAGACTTGCGCCGTACGAAGCGCGTTCGACCAACACGATGTGTCTCCCACTTGAGAGTATACCGGCCCCCCGATGCCCAATGCCGAAACCACATGACTTAGCGGACTATTGAAAACTGTTTCCGGAAAAATAATGGGGCTTGCCGATCGGCGACCTTCCTCGGTGATCTGATGAAAAAAGCGAATCGTATAAACAAGGCAGCCGAGAAAAAATGCACTGACCACCCCCACGCGTTTCCGATCCAGATGGGGAACCTGTTCCAGTGCTTGGTTTGCCGCCTCGATAAGATAATAGGAAATCGGACTGGCACGCCGTAAGCGCGCTTCTTTTTCCCAACGACGAAGCTCTCCTGCCTCTCGGTTTACCAAAAAGACTCGATGCTCCCTATTTCCCGTTGCATTCGAAACATTCGCCTCTGCCCATTTGCCAAACAACGCATCGGACCCGAAGCCGCCCGAGCAAACTACGCCACTGGAAACAATCGAGAGCTTCATGATCGCGAAATTATAAGAGCCGCATTGGAGCCGCCGAAGCCGAGATTGACGCTCATCGCCGCTTCCATTTCGATGAGTTCATTTCGCGTCGCCAAGAAATTTGCCACAAGCGGTTCGGGATTCTGCAAATTAATTTGCGGGGGAATTTGACCACTCTGCAATGCCTGTAAACACAAGATCGCCTCGATCGCTCCTGCTGCTCCCAACGTGTGGCCGAGGGCCGCTTTCGTCGAGCTAAGCCGCGTCATGGTTTCACCAAAGACACGGGTAAACGCCGCTGCCTCAGCACTGTCATTCAAGGGCGTCCCCGTACCATGCGCATTCACATAACCAATGCAGTCCGCGGACATCGCCGCATCCTGCAACGCCATTTGCATCGCCCTCTCCAACATCTCTCCATTCTGCGTCGGCTGTGTGAGATGCCTCACGTCCGTACAATGTCCATAGCCCGCAAGAAATCCTGCTATTTTCACGCCACGTCGCACCGCACTTTCTTCACTCTCCAAAACCAAAAACCCCGCTCCCTCACCAAGCATAAGTCCGGAACGCCCTTGGTCGAACGGACGACAAGCTTCCGGCGCAAGCGAAAGCAGACAGTCAAAGCCCGTGAACACCAACCCGCAAAGAGCCTCATATCCACCGGTGAGCACGATATCCGCCAACCCAGAACGGATCAAATCGCTTGCATGGCCAATCGCATTGCCGCCTCCTGCACATGCATTGGCAACAATCATCGAAGGCCCCACAAAGCCAAAATACTGCTGTATTTCGCGAATTTGGTGTTGAGCCTGATAATGACGAACACGAGCAGCCTGTCCCTCACGTTGCCCTGACCACACTCCCCGCAAAAACTCCTCGCCCTTTTCCATGCCACACGCGGTCGTGCTCACACACATTTCCAGTCTCGGTAGCTTAGAGCGTCCGTCCAAATCTAAGAGATTTGCTTGCTCCAGTGCATCGCCAACAGCAGGCAAGCCAAGCCGCGAAGCACGACTAAGTCGCCTCAGCTCCTTCTCGATTAAATTTTTTAAATTTGGAAGTTCAGCCTGTGCCCCTTCTCTTACGCGGCAACCTTCAGTCTCGATGACGGTCAACGGTACACGTGCGGAATGTCCTTGGTAGAGGCGATCCCATGTCTCGGTAAGATTTTTCCCCAGAGCAGTAACACATCCAAAACCCGTAATAGCCACCTTCCTCTGAGATTTCACACTCATGATTGTCCGCCCCTATCCGGAGGTTTGTTGCTTGTGTTTTGAGGGGAATCAACACCTAAGCTCAAAGTAAGATGCCCCTCGGCAACCACCATTTCATCAACCACACATCGAACCGAAAATTGAGCCAGAGTCCCCATTTCGCGCATCATCTCAACTTCGGTTCGCACCGTCGCCCCCGGAGCCACAACATTCCTAATTCGAAAGCGATCAATAGACGCAAGAAATAAGAAGGTTCCGGGTTCGCAATGTGAGCCGTACATCCATGCGGTTCCCGCTGCCTGCGCCGCACATTCGGTCAACAAAACAGCGGGCATCATTGGACGCCCCGGAAAATGATCAGCAAAAAAAAGCTCTCAGGATCTAAAAATTTCCACGCTATCCCTCCGCCTTTTGAAGTGAGTTCAAAGCGATCAATAAATCGAAATCCGGGGCCGTGTGGTGTCAGGGATTCGCTCATGGCGATGAAAAAAGAGATTCGTCAATCTTGGCATTGCGCTCCCAATCGGAAAACCTGAATTCCATGCTCGTTCCCCGCGGAAGTTGAATCGTCATTTTTTCCAACAGCAAAGACTCAGCATTGATTCGATTCTCAATTTTTTCGGGAAGCTCTCGTGACGGATTTTTCGGCGTGAGTGTGACGATATATTCATCATCCTCGCGAGACACCTTGCTAACCATCTCACCTTCGGGATCGGAACGACCTTCCATCATACGGCGCAGTGCCACCAACATTCGGGCTTCTCGATCCGAGGCGGAATAACTTCGTGGCACCCCACGACGACGAACTACGTAAAACTTTTCTCCCTGCAAAAGAAAAAAATCTCCGGCAGGCTTCGAGTAATCAATGCGTACGCCATCCGGTGCTCGATAAAAAAAAGTTCCTTTGCTTACAGAAGGGCTGCGCAACCCCGGCAAAGATACCGTCTGTTCAAATTCTGCCCGCAAAGTGCGCAACGCACGCTGAGTTTTGACAAATCGCTGGAACAAGTTCGCCGCCTCCGCTGGAGAAAGCTCATTTCCCGATGCAGAAAAGATGGCAGCCACCATCATCAGAATCGCCACCATAGTCCGCATGTGCATAAGCCTAGACACGTTTATTACCTCGGACAACAGGCGCGGCGTCAACCGGTGAGAACTGAAACCATTGCTCCGGCCATTTGATAAAAATAGGCACTAAACTGGCAGCAATCTTTTCAGTATAATGCCGCAGCGTTTCCTCACGACCTTCAGGCAGCCAAGTTGGTTCAATATAATCACAGGCATCCATCCGGTAAGTTCCATGAGGATCGCGGAGGATCGCTACAGGGATGATCGGGCATCCAGCTAGGAGTGCCAGCAATACCGAACCCGTGGCAAATTTCATACCCCCATGAGGCAACGCAATATCAACGCTGTTGTCGTCATAAGGACGATCCGCAAGAGATGCCACTAAGGTTCCTTCCTGCAAGGCTCGCACCGCATCGAGAAAGGCGAATGTTTCTTGCCCAATCACAATCGTACGCACTCCCCATCGTGCGCGAAAATCCGCACGCCATTCGGTAAGACCATCCCCGGGTTCCGGCAGTGTGAGAGCTGCCATCGTAAATCCCATTTGCGCCAACACCAATCCGCCCAACTCAAAAAATCCCAAGTGCCCTGTCACCAACACGCACCCGCGTCCTTCCTTCCTTGCTCGCTCCAAATACTCAAAGCCCCTCGCCTCACCAATCATCTGCAACACCGCTTGCGGCTCTTCACGCGCCAAGCGACCATACGAGGAAAAGTTTTCTCCTTGATTGATAAAAAGCCGACACGCTGCTGCGTAAGTTGCTTTTTGCGGATCAAGCATGGCCATGTTACGCCGCACCGTCCGAACAGTTGCAAAGTGGGTCAAGGCATAACCTAGCCCGAAAGTACGGGAGATCAGCCACGCCCCTGTTTTCCCAAGCAGCCTCCATCCAAATAAAATGAGCTCAAAACTTCGACGACGATACAAGACGCGGTAAAATTTTCGCTGACGATAATCCTTACCCACACCCCAAAGATAAAGCACGGGCAGAAACAAAAGACATGCGACAACGGCGGAAATAATACCAATATCCATGACTAAACCGAAATTGGTGAGAGCGGGTTGGCCAGTCAAAGCCGGAACACCAAATCCGATACAACCGCTCAACCCCGTCAGCACCACCGGCGCTGCTAAATACCTATAGGTTTTATGCAAATCCCCACGTTGTTCTTCCAACGTCATCAAAATATGCAGGCTGTAATCAATCACAAGCCCCACGAGCAACGGGATACTGATGAGCGATAAAGGTGTGAGCGACAAACCCACGATTCGAAGAAGGCCAATAAACAGACAAAGTGCCAACACCAACGCCGTGAGATTCAGCAACACCATGCGCCACGATCGTTGCGCCACGGTACAGAGCACGATGATCGCGATGAGCATGGCAATGCCCAGATATTCAAAATCATGCTGTGCAAGTTCCATCAGTTCCTTGGTGAGCGACACCCAACTGACCGGATAGACTTCTACGTCGGGCGCAATGCCCGCAAGGCCTCCGGCGGGGATCGGATGATTCGCCGCGTGTGGAACTCGCAAAAATGCAAACTTTCCGCGTTCATCGGAACCCGCTAACGCACGCAAAATAGAATTCACTTGGGAAAATGCGTCGGCGTCTCCCCGCTTGGTAGCATCCAATACCCGCGCTAATTGCAAGGTGATCTCCGACCAATCTTCCCCAACTCCCGCACGCTCGAAGGCCTCTTGTAAACGAGCAGAGGTATTTTCCGACCATGAAGACAAGTTGGCTGCAACATTCGATTCGCTCGGAACGAGCCATGCCGCACTTCCTTTTTGTCCCGGACGAACCGCCTGTTCGAGCGGAACCACCGCTGCGCGAATGGCATCATGCGTGGCACCACGAAGGACATAAATGGCGTCGCCACTCGACGGATCAAGCTGACCCAACCATTCCTGCGCACGAAAAGCCATACTACCAATCGGACGCATATCCTCTAAACTCGGGCTATAAAGCGGCTTGGTGTAGGTCCACGGACGACTCAAAATCAAGGTCACGGCGAGTGCCACGGCAATTCCTGTGAGGAGTCCCTTATGGCGCATCACCCAAGAAGCCGTTCCGTTGCTTGCAATCGAAAGGACACGCGGCGCACGGGGTGGATAATCTCTTAGTACCGCCCGCAGCAACCACGTAGCCATGAGTGCCGTACTTAGAAGACCAACGCCCACAAGCACTGCGAGCTGACGCAGAGCCGGGAAGGAGGAAAATCCCAGCATAAAAAAAGAACTAGCCGTTACTAATGCACTGAACCAAATCCCGCGCCGCAAAGTGTACCAGACGGCGGCGTTATTTCGATCAGATGATGCGTAGTAATGATAAACCAAGACACTGTAATCCATGCCTACACCAAGCAAAATGGAAGCGAAGCCGATGCTGATGACATTGAGTTCTCCATAAAGAATTCGCGCCGCAACAATGCCGCAAAGCATGGCCAGAATTTGAAAAAATAAAATCCATCCCAAAGGGCGCCACGTGCGATAAAAAGCGTAAAATGACGCGATCAGCAAAATAAGAGCCGCTCCCACCATAATCCCCACATCCCGCTGCATCTGCCGCGATATCTCCGCGTTGAAAACAGGATTTCCCGTGAGAAGAACTTTGCCACGCTCGTGCTCACTGAAAGCTTGATCCAAAGCAGAACGCAACACCTCGGTCATCGCCGTATCCTGCGCGGTATTCTCCAGATAATGATCCGGCGTGATGATGAGGAATCCGGCGTCCATTCCCATCGAGCCGAATGCAGATTGATCGCCCCTTTCTCCGCCCAGACTTTCCAACACTCCCAAAGGATCAAATTGCATTTGCACGATTTGTGCAGGATCAATGGCACCCGCTAAGCGCTCCGGAATTTCCTCGAGTCTCTTCGCCATCACATCGGGCGAAAATGCACCTGTCGCTCGTGCAAAAATTTCGGGCGGCGAATTGAGTAGAATCCATGCACCAAGAGCCCCTGCGTAATTTTCTGCAATTTCTCCCGGCGCAACAACTCGCTCGACACCTGGGGCGGCGGAGAGTGCCGTTCGTGCGGTGGCAAGCAATTCCTGACGCTCTGTGCCCTGCACCATCGGATCAACGACGGCATAAATTTCATCTTTGCCTGCAGCACCCAGCGCAAAATCTGTGAGCCCTTGTACACTCGGTAATGACGCCGGAAGAATGGGAAGAAATTCCGTCCCAAAACGAATCGTCAATATAGCCCATAGCCCACTCCCGATAACGACGGCGAGAAATGCGGCATAAATTGGTGCGCGGAAGAAAACCATAGTCGGCAATCTGCAAAGGAGCACTTAACGCAAGGATGGAATTGAAGGCGCGACAGGCAGAATGCGCTGAATGCGACAAATGATGAGAAACATAACGAGGCGAAGCCGATCGAAAAACCTTAGATCGGTATCTCCTCCCACAAGTCGTCCGATGCTTGAAGGAATATTCAAAAATGCTGCGGGATTCATAAAAACTTCAAAGCCTGCCCGATCATAAAACATGTCCACAATCTGTACGTATTGTTCCATCCATCGCGTAACTTCACGCGTGTAAGCTCGGCGTTCCCAAAAGCTCAATCCACGCCCTGCCGCATTTGCCTTAATGATCATTTGAGCCGCCTTCATGCCCGATTTGAGCGCAAGGAGCACTCCCGAGGAAAACACCGGGTCCACAAAACCCGCAGCATCACCCGTGAGAATAATCCGACGTTTTGCAAACGATGAAAATTTCCAGCTGTAATCCCCCGTTGCACGCAAGGGCGTCACCTCCGTTGCCCGACACATCCGTTCCGCAACATCCGGCGCGGCCTGTACAGACGCTGCAAAAACCTCATTCAATTTCGCGCCATTTCCCACGCAGTCCGACGGCAACACCAAGCCAACCGATGTGCGCCCTCCTGACAAAGGGATAAACCAAAACCACCGATCGGACGAACGTACGATGGTGACATGCCCAGCGGCTTTCCCGGAATTCCGAAATACGCCGTCGAAGTGCCCGTAGATGGCCACACGGCGTTTCCTTTGGGTCGGACTTCGGCGCAATCCAACACGCGAACCGGTGAAAGCACAGCGGCCACTGGCATCAATCACCCAACGCACATGCAAATCACCCCTGCCTTCCACTCTTTCGTAAAAAACCGTCATGGCTTCGGAATCTGGATTCTCCAAATTCAAAACCCGAGTTTGTTCATGCACTTCACATCCACACTCACGCGCATGATCCAGTAGTAATTTGTCAAACGTCGCACGTTCTACTTGGTAAGTATGTTCACGGTCCGCATCGAATTTGTTCTTAAACCAAAACCGCTGCATTCGCGTTTTATCCCCTGTGACAAATTCCGCGCCGTATTTTCGAAGAAATCCCGCCTGATCAATTTTATCCAACACGCCCAACTCGCGCAGGATGCCATTGCCTTGCGGCAGCAGGGATTCACCAATGCAAAATCGCGGAAACTTTTCTTTCTCCAAAATTACCACCCGCAAGCCGGCCCGTGCCAACTCCGTGCCTGCAGCTACGCCGGAGGGGCCTCCTCCAATAATGGCAACGTCAGCTGTCGAGCTTACTTTCATGCACCCGTGCATCACCTCGAGCCACAATTTTTCTCTCCAAATAGTCTTTCAACACCCCCAAACTCTGCAGCGCATCCTTTGCGGAAGCAGGATCACCGATGACCACTTTGTATTCCCGTTCTACGGCAATCACCATCTGCAACGCATCCAAGGAATCCAACCCAAGGCTGTCGGGCCCGAAAAGCGGCGTGTCTTCAAGAATCGTCTCCGGTGCGAGTTTAACCATACAGTTTTCGACGAGCATTGCTTTGAGGCGAGCGATAGTAACCTGTTCCATAATGGAACTCTCCTGTTTAACAGTGCTTCCTACGTACGTAAAACAAAATGCAACTCACAATTCCGGAATTATCGTGCGCAACTGACATTGCTCGAAGCCCATCAATAACTTTTCCAAAGTCTTCGCCCGTTGCCCTACGGGCATCCCGAGCAGTCGATTTTCATGCAAAAGAATAATGTCACCCGATTGCACCCTTCGAAGAATACGTCGCAGCACACGATTCGGATCATGAGAAATTCCATCATGTCCGCCTACGGACCAGCCTACCATGCGGAGTTTCATGCACGTGGCCACTTCATGAACAAAAGCATTCGCTAAGCCCGCAGGTGCCCGAAACAAAGTGGGAATGCGGCCCGTTACCGCTCGAAGCACTTCCGAGCCACGCCACATTTCTTCACGAACACGGCGTGGTGTCGCAGCCCAAAAGCTGAATGCAGGATGTGAGAATGTGTGATTTTGCACATCATGCCCCGCCTCTATCATCGCTCGCACCAACTCCGGTCTCTCCACCACGCGCTGCCCAATACAAAAGAACGTGGCGCGTGCTTGAAATGCGTGCAACACATCTAAAATTCTCGGCGTTTCTTCCGCATCAGGCCCATCATCGAGGGTGAGCCAAACCTCTTTTTTTGAAGTCGTAAAAGTCTTTATTACCGGCCCCCACCATGACGCATTGCGTGTGAGTGTCGGAATAAGAAATGCCGCAGCGGATACCATGCTCCACCGCTGTGCCTCTCGCCCTTCCCGTCGCGCCAACTTCATCATCGAAACAGCCGTAAAGAAAGCGGAGACACCCAAACCCAGCCGGCGGCGCATCGCAGGTTTCACAGCGCATTTTCCTCCAGTCGCCCCCTGCGGCGATAGCGGTAAAGGGACGGAAAAAGTATTAAGGATCGAAGAAAAAGGCGAACGTGTACCAATGCCAGCAGAAGATTATCTCGTACGTACCGAAAATGGCTCACACCCCCCACTTCTCGCTCGAGATAATGTACGGGCGTTTGCAAATTCAACGGTGGCACCCCTGCCCAATAAAGTCTTACGGCCAACTGCGTGTCGAAATCAAAACGTCGCCCGCCGCGCATTTGTCGAAGGATGCGCAGCGAAGGTTCGATTGGATAAACGCGAAAACCAAACAACGAGTCATCAATACCGCCCCACCACGTTTCGAGATTAGTCCACCAATTACCAACACGCCGACCTTTCACCCGCAACGACGGTGCATCAGCACCGAAAATTGGTACGCCGAGAATCATGGCTTCGGGATGTTTGCGGGATGCCGCCATAAAGCGCGGTATTTCGGAAGCCACATGTTGCCCATCCGCATCGAATACCGCAGCGTGAGTCATTCCCAACGTCGCCGCATGTTCTAGTGCCGTCAGCACAGCGGCACCCTTTCCCAGATTGAGTGGATGAACCAACACATAAAGGCCGCTCCATTCGTTCGCTAACTCATGTGCATATTGAGCACTTCCATCGGTCGAGCCATCGAGGACAACAATCACTGGCTCCCAAATTTTCAGCAAAGAGCGCAGCGTTTCTTCTAAGAGACGTCCCGAATTGTAGCTCGGAACAATGACGCACTGTCCGTGACTTTCCTTGCTCATGCTGTTCGACGAATAATGCTATGACCATCGCTCATTAATTGACTGCTAAAATAATTCTCAATTTCCGCCGAAAGTGTACGTGGGTTATCATCGGGTGATGTCGGAAACACGCGTGCCGCAGTTAGGTGAAATGACATGGGGCAGCAAGCGGGGCGAAAGAACGAAAAATTCCTACCAAAATAAAGGGAATCACATTCGATAAAAATTGTACGAATGGGTGCGCCGGCCTTGATGGCGGCCAAGGCAAAGCCCTGATGAAAAGGGCCGAGAGGTGGCGTCAAGGTTCTCGTTGCCTCCGGAAAAATCAAAATATTTGATCCTGCCGTCAAACGATTCTGGCAGCTTCGAAGCATCCTCACCGGAGCACTGTTGCAAACATAATCGCACAGCTTTGCAGCTCCTCCCATCACCGGATCACGCAATAATTTCGAGTTCATGACGCAATCCAATTCAGGAACTCGCGAGATCAAAGCCACCGCGTCCATGAGGGAAGGATGATTTGGAGCCAGAACATTTCCACGCCAATGCTGGCAGTCTTCAAATCCATGAAACGTGACTTCAAGCATGTTCCATTGACGCAGCAACATGAGATAGCGCGAAAATCGGCGTTGTAAGCCGCGTCGTTCTTTTATTGCATCGGGAGAGCTTTTTGTAAGCGCACGTCGGCTCATCCAACGTGTCGTGAGCCAAAGTCCGGAGGCAATAAAGTACAAATGAGCAGCTGCCTGTATCATGGCACCGCGTCCGCGAGGTCTGCTCGTATCCAATCCCGTGACAACTCCATCTTGTTGCTTGGTGGTAAGCGTGGGGGGAAAGTTCATAACCACGGGCACATCAACGGAAGCCTGCCACGGATTACGACGGGAGCCAAGTTCACGATTTGTGCCGTGAATCTTGACAGTTTCCTCAACAGATCCGACGGAAGTCGGCAAGGTTCTCTTCATGTGCTGGCGATGACTGGCTTCGTATAAATAATATCCGTGTCAAGGATGCCGATAGAATTTCTAAGCTGATATTTCACAATAGATGTTGTTAATAACGCCCTAAATTCTGAGTGTACCGCTATCGAATATTGACAAGACACCATTTGTTATCGCGCCAATTTATCATGCTCCATTTGCATCCCTCACCCCGTGAACTACGGGGCGACAAATAATAAGGAAATCTCAAAATTATCCAGTAAGAGCGCCTTTCCCGGCACTTCCACCCAAGAGGCTTGGGGAAGGGCTTCAAACCACGGCTTCAGCCTGCGGGGGTTGGCATCCGTACGGAGTTCGCCCCAGACAATCCACTTGCGGTTCGCCGCTTCCACGATCGTCTTTTGGGCTGTCTCCATTTTGGACGGAGGATTCAGCCAGACCAGATCGTAGGGAGGCACAAGAACACCGCCGGAGGGAAACCCCGCGTTTCCAGACAGGGCGATTTTCCGGGGAGACTGCTCGCGAATAACTTCGGCATCCCCCACAACTGCCTCCCAGGAGAACTGACGCACCATCTTCCCGTAGTCTTCTCCCATCACGGCTTTGTCCGGCGCGGGAAACCAAAGGCGGTCTGCCCCTTCGCCTACCCAAACGGCTCCGCCATCGTAAAATATTTTCCCCGACGCATGGGTCATGCTCCCGAAAAATGCTAGGAGGCTGACGAAAAAAAATGCGCCGCAGACGAGGAGGAATCCCATCGCCGGCTGGGGCCAACATCTCGTCACGGTGCGACGCCACACCGATAAACCCAAGGCCAGTCCGGGAACAATCCCAAGAGGCCAACTGGCCCCGACATGGCTAAAAACGCCCGCGATTCCCCAACACACGAGCACACCGAAGGCGACCGGACAATAGAAGCCAAGAACGAGAGCGGCCAGCCCGCCGAAAATGTACGCCACGCGAAACCCCCAGCCTCTTTCGACCATCCAGATCGCGTGAGTGGAAATAAGGTGTTTGTAATTCCGGGTGTCATTCGCATCCTGAAACCAATTCTCATAGGCAGCCGCCGAACGCCCCGATCCCCAACCACCGGGCGCAGCGGAGATCATGGCCGGAACCGCGCCGTAGATAGCAGTCCGGCTCCCGATGGAACCTTCCTCGGGCGATGATTCCGCAACGCGCATCCCTAGACGGCCAACCCCGGCGAAGAGCACGATCCCTGCCACAACAAGGGCCAAAGCCACCGTTTTCGCCGTGCTGGGCCATGGCCGCCCTGCAGCCAGCCAGGCGGCGAGGCTCCCGCACGCCAGACTGACCACCGCCCCGCGGGAGGCGGTCATCACGAGCAATGCAACAAACAGGCCGGAGGTCACCAGACAAAACCAGAAGGCAGCACTCGGCCTTGGGCCGCGATGCCCTCGTTCCGGAGGCCAATACAGTACCCAAACGGCGAGAGCGAGCATGGCAAAAAGGGCTCCGGCCAAATTTGGATTGCCGAAACCGAAGGACGTGCGAGTCGTAAAAATCCAGTCCATGTGTTATTTTCGCAGATAGCCCCAAATGCGTGCGAGATCTTCGCTGACGAGTGGCACGCGCTGCGCCTCGGGAATCTTTGAAAACTCGTCCCTGCGGTAACCCTCCTGTGAAAGCAGATCGCCAGTCAGCCGCGCCGCCGCCATATCCTCCTGCATGACTTGGGCGGAAGTCTGGCCGGTGGCCGCCGCCCTCTCCCTAGCCTGCAAAGCGTAGTCAAAAAAGGCGATCCATAGCTTGATGTTGTCCGGATGATCCGCGTGACCCAAGCCGTTGATGATCTTCAACATCATCGGAAACCCCTTTCTGCGGCACTCTTGATAGAAACTGATCGCGTTGTTTCGCCCAACATCCAGATCCCCCGAACAAATCATCCACAAGACCTGCCCTCCCGCGCCTTGCGGCTTATCATAGCTGTTGGCCACATGGAGATGAACCGCCAGAAGCTTGTCCGAAGCCCGAAGGGCAAGGCGCCCGCTCCAATGTGCCCCGCGCGAGATGCCATAAAGGAGAAACCCGTCTTCAGGCAGAGCCTGCTCCCGGCACAATTTGGACACCCCGTGTTTCCACGCCCGCGCCACCCGGTCAAAATCAGAGTCCTGTTCCCGCAGTTCTCGGCGATCAATCTGGTTGTAGCTCCGTCCGGTCTTCCAAAGCGTGGCCGTGTTCCACGTAATCAAGGCAAGGCCACGCTTTTTAGCATATTGCACGAGGGGATCCGTGTCGGAGGCCAGTCTTTTCCTGATGGAATCAGATTCCCCCTGCCAAGTACAGAACGCCAGCACTCCCTTGGCCGTGGGTTGTTCAGGAGTATGGCCCTCGGGCAAACGCAGGAAGAGGTTAATCTCGGGCTGGCCGGGCACCCCGGTGGGCACGGTTCTTTCCAACAGGCGCACCCCGTAGGAGATATTCGTCTTGGAGCCTTGAGCGAAAGCAGAGGAGATGCAGATCCAGAGGAACATCAGAGCCGCCCACCGCCCCAAGGTCGGACCAGCTGGGAAGAGGCTGCGTGATCTTTGAAGAGAAGGTTTCATGGATAATGAATATCACGCCACGCCGGCAGAAGGTCGCGGCGGGGAAGTACCGACGTGGACAATTCGCTGCTCTCCTGGGCGTCCATCACGCGTTTGGTTAGGTTATTGACGATCACCCGTTCCGGCGGCGAGGCCAGCAGGCATTCGATATAGCTCCGGACAAAGTGCTCGAGTTTTCCACTGGGCGCGTGCGGGGTGGCCTCCAGGCTAACCCAGGCCCAAGGCTTGCCCTGCCGTCGACCTGCTTGGAAGTAGGCAAATGTCGCCCCATAGCGGGCCCCGTCGGCTTGCCCACAAACGATAAGTGCCGGAGAGGATAGCCCGGCGGGCGGCGCCTTCCACCACCCGAAC
Source organism: Chthoniobacterales bacterium (assembly GCA_021463515.1). Classification (GTDB taxonomy): domain Bacteria; phylum Verrucomicrobiota; class Verrucomicrobiia; order Chthoniobacterales; family JACTMZ01; genus JACTMZ01. The sequence continues at coordinate 38,397 of JAJTYZ010000093.1, forward strand.
GAATAAGCGCAAAAGCCCAACACCTTTTCCGGATGCCAGGCCGCGTAGGATGCGGCGAAATGAGCGCCGCCGCTGAATCCGTAGAGAAAGATCGGCAGATGCCCAAGCCCCGCCCGGGACAGGGCCTCCTCAAGCAGTTTTCCCGCACCCCGCGAAGCCACAAAATAGCCCCGGCCGTTTTGCAAATCTTCGTCCCGGGACTGAAAATAAAGCCCGGCCAGAGCCAGATTATGCCGCTCCGCAAAAGCCTGCCAGTCCGGCTGGCGCAGCCAGTCCTCCGCGCTGCCGTTCTGGCCGGGGCAGAGCACGACCACGGCGGAGGGAGCTTTTTTCCCGGCCGGACGGATAAAAACCTCGGCATGGGTTATTTCGCCCTGCGCCGGCAGGCGGAAGACATCGGCCGCGCCGGGTGACGGCGGCCAGATCAGAGCAAGGCCCAGAACAGTCAGCCTATGCCGCACTCTCATCGGTTCCCCTCCCCCCACTCCTCCCAGCCGCCCTCGAAAACCAGAATGCGGCGGAAACCCCGCTGCCAGAGCTGCGCGGCCACGATGCCGCTGTCTTCGCATTGCCGGCTCGCGCAGTAAACCACCAGCGTCACCGCGGCCTTGAGTTCACGTTCCAGAGAGGCCAAGTCCGTCTCGAATGGGTCGCGGCCCAGGCGGACGGCGCCGGGAATATGGCCGCGGGAGTATTCCACGGACGCCCGCGCATCAACGAACAGAACATCCCGCTGCCGGTGGAGACGTTCCGCCTCCTCAAGCCCGATGTAGCGGAGGCCATCCGGATTTTCCGGCAGGGCTTCCCCCGGTTCCGTCCATGCTTTGCGGATATTGCCCCCGGCGTCGTAGGCCAGCCTTCGCGAAGAAACCAGCCGTTGGTCTTCGGTCAGGCTGTCCATCCGAAAAGCCTTCATGTAGGTGGGCCCCGGTTGCACATGGTACCAACTCACGACCCGGCTGCCATCCTGCCGCTTGTAAACAGACCGCCCCTTGACCGTGTCGAACGTGTACCATTCCGTCCTGCCCTCCCGGTCAATGCGGTGCAGCAGGGAAAGCCCCGTGTCGGCCGGACGCATCTCGTAAGTGAAATCGCCGTCGGAAAGCAGGGCCCCCGAACCGGCTTGCCAGCGGTACACGCGTGCCGCGCCTCCCGGAAAAACCCTGTCCAACCGGATGACATCAGCTCCTTCCGGCGTGAGCGCCATCGTCTCCTCGCGCCCGCCCTGAAAAGACAGCCGCCAGCGCGAGACGCCCGCCGCATCGGGGCCTTCACCCCGAAATTGGAATTTCCCCAGCTTGCCGTTTAGCGTCACGCCGTCCTCCGTTCGGGTGACGGAAAGCAGCGTCTCGCCATCCGATCCCGTGAGACCCGCAATGCGGCCATCCTGATAAGTCCAGACGACAGACGCCCCGTCCGGGGAAACCGCCTCGCGAATCTTCCCGCCCGAATAACGATAGCGCCAGCCCTGGGAGCGGACTTCCACCGTGTTCTCGTCGAGATGAGCCGAGGAACGGCCGTTGAGCGAAACAAAATCGCCGTCCGGGGCTCGTGACAGGAAGCGAAGGCCGCCGCCCAGAGTCGTGAACTCAAGATAATGCGCCTTGGGACGCGACAGGGTGCTCTCAAGAACCGGGCACCAAAACAGCGAACCGAACAACGCCTCCGGACGCGAAGGAGCGCTGGCCAGCCTCAGACGCACGGGCAGGCTGACCCCCGGCCCGACAGGCAATTCCCCGATCTCCATCCATAATTCAAGCGCCGCATTCCACCCGGCGTTGCCAAGGTAGGAATTGGGGTGATCGAAATCCTGCGCCTGCTCAGCCCGCGAAATAGAGACACCAAGCCCCACACCGCAACACACCAGCCAGACGTAGAAGGCGGAGGCTCCCAGATTCATCGGATGGTGATATCCCTCTTAAAGATCATGAGAATCAGGATGACATCCAATATACCGAGAACCGCCGCGTAAGCAACCAAGGGGAGCCAAAGCAGATAGAAACCGTACAGAGAGGCGGTAGCGACTCCGAGGAAAAGGGCGATCTGCCGCCAAGACAGTTCCTGCAAAACCAAACCGATAATCAGGAGCACAATAAAAACGATCATCACAAGAAACATACAGACAAATCCTATTGGAATTGAAAGCCAGCAGACCTACGCCAAAATATCAATAACCCATGACTGACTCCTATGTCCAGACACTGCTATTGCCGCTCGTCACTACTCGAGCCAAGGGCTACAGAATATCTTGCGAAAAAAATAAATTCAACGACTAAGACGGCCAGTAATCCTAGAAACCAAAAAGGTAATTGAAAGATTAAAAAAACAACAAATTGATAGCCCCAAGTGTGTGCGTAAAGGTCGCTATCCTTCGGGTTAGCAAGGTAGGATGAAATCAACCACGCATTGGCCCCAGCGCATGCCACGAACCAAGCTAATACTGTAATCGCATACACCTTGATTCTCGAACGATCAATTTTCATTTGGGATCAAACGTCTGCCATGCTTCACTTGGCGTCGATCCCTTAGGAACGGAAAAATGAAGGGCGTTACTGTCCTTAACCATCTTCTCCAAAGCCCGCTGCAATTCCGCTGGTGTGCCATTCTCTCCCACGTCTAATCCCGCCTCCTTTAGAGCTTCATTTACTCGAGAAGCACAGTTATCACTACTATCTTTTCCAGGAACGTGAGGAAGCTCGTCAGGAAGATCGTTGAGGTAGTCGTTTATCGCCTTTTCTTGTTCAGGCGTAGTCGGTAGAACATATACCATGCTATCACGATAAGCAGCTTGACTATTCATGTAATCCGAGAAACAGGAACCTCGTGGCGTCCCCGTTCCGAAGCTGTGAACACCTTGGCCAGATGTTGCGGCTGCAGCATGTCCAAACGGATTTCCTTTAATACCCGTCCCCATTCCAATCTGGACAGCGGTTTCTAAACCAAATGGATCAACCCAATTAATGGGATTATTGAAGACATACCGAAATAAATTTCCATCCCCGCCGCTAAAATCAATGGGATCAGGTTGGAGAAAGCGTCCGAACGTAGGGGCGTAGGCTCGGGCGCGGTAGTGGTAGAGACTGGTTTCTTGGTCGTATTCGCGTCCGGTGTAGAGGAAGCGGGAAGAGATGCTTGAAATTGGAATACTGATATCTGAAGCGTCGAACCCGCTCGGCACGCCCCACGCATCATAGGTATAGCTTTGAACTTTCGCCCCACTCTCGTCGGTGAGGAGAACCACACTGCCAAGCCAGTCCTGATGGTAGAAGGTCACTGTCCCATCGTCGCTCACTTCCGCCAGCGGGCGGTCAATGCCGAGCCCGTAGATCGTGCTGCTCACGGTGTCGGCAGTCACATCGTAGGCTTCAAGTTGATCGGTGCCGAGGTTGAAAAAGACCGTTTTACTACCGTCTACGTCCTTGACGGCGCGGCGGCCGGTGGCATCCCGCCAGTATTTCGCCAAGGCGTCGGTATCCGTGTTGTGGGCGCGGAGTAAGTTACCGTAGGCGTCGTAGGTGAGCGTCCAGTTGCCAACCTGCGTCAGGTCGCCCCGCGCGGAATAGCCGAGCGTTCCGGTGCCCGTGATGGCGGTGTATTGGTTGATGGCGTTGGCCGTGTAGTTGACCATCCCCGCGCTACCGGTCTCCTGCAGCCGGTTGCCAGCCGCGTCGTAGCTCCACTCGGAATACGTGCCGGCGGTTATCCCGGCATACGCGCCCGTCGCATCAGCCACCCCGTATTTGACTCCCCTCAACTGGCTGGCCGCGTCCAGCCAGTAGGCATCGCCGAGTGTCCCCGTGGTGCCTCGAAGCGTGTGGATGCGCTCGCCATCGGCATTGTAGCCGTAACGCTCCGCCCAGAGCACTGTCCCGCTCTTGCTCACCGTGATCGAATCCAAACGCTCCGCCCCATCGTAGGTGTAGCTTGTCATCACCCCGTTGGAGAGCGTCCTCGTCGCGAGCCGTCCACCGGCATCATACGCATAGCTGGCCAGGGTCGTACTGCCCAACCGGATCGTCTCGATTTGCCCGTCTTTGTTGTAATCGTAGCTGACGGCAAACCCGGCCGGATAGGTCAGGGTGCTGACCCGCCCCTCAAGATCGTAGGTGACACCTGTCGTGCGGGTCACGGCCCCGACGGTCTGCCCGAGGGTCGCCAGCCGTCCCTCCGCGTCGTAGCTCATGCTCTGGTCAACGCTCAGGCTCATGGTCGAGGCGGACGCGCCGGTGACCTGCCCCGCCGCGTTGCGCGTGAAGGACGTGCTCCCGCTCTCAGCACCCGCTGTCCAAGTGACGCCGCTGATTTCTTGGGCCGCGTTCCGTGCGATGCTCACCGTCGCGAAATCCCCCCGAGATTTCCACTGCGCGAGGTTTCCATTGGTGTCAAAGGTGCTGGTCTGCGCACCGCCGTCCGGCCAATCGAGCGATTTACGCGTGCCGCCACTCTCCCATACCTGCGTGTATTCTTTGCTGCGGGCATCAGTCAGCTTGACCATGTCTCCATGGGCGTTGTTTTGGATGGCGGTCACGTGATTCAGGGCATCAGTCACTTCGGCAGGCAAATCGAGGTCGTCATAGACAGACTCAATGGTGCGGCTCAGCGCATCAGTCCTCCGAATCCGATTAAGCCGGGCGTCATAGGCGTAGCTGGTTTCCTGATCCAGCGGGTCAAGGACGCTTTCAAGGGCCTCCCCATCGCCCACATAAGCGAATTCCCACTCGGCTGTCGCGGGCGTCCGCAATTGGACCATCCTCCCCTTCGCATCCCGCGTGAAGATGCGCACGCGCCCCTCGGGCGTGGTCGCCTTCTTGAGCAGCGCTTTCCCAAGGTGAAGATCATACTCGAAGGAGGTCTTGTTTTGGGACGCATCGTAAATCTCGAGAACCTGATCCTGTTCGCCATAGACCAAGCGCGCCAGCAGGTCGTTATTCGCATTCTTAATGCGCTTCAGCCGATGGCGTCTGTCATATTCCAGCTTGCGCTTGACCCCCGCCGCATTCA
>JAJTYZ010000094.1 GCA_021463515.1 Chthoniobacterales bacterium
TAGCATGCCACCGTCAACTGTCCTTTGAGCAAATAAATAAGGAATAAATATTATTAAAAACAATAATATTTTTTTAAACATTTTAATACCTTATATATGTAACAATTATCGAAGATGGATTTGTAGCTTGAGCTACATAAGCCCCAGAAGTTATTTTACTAAATTTTATTCGTTTGACTCCGGCAAACCAAGTTGGAGGTAATACTGATGCCTTCCCCTGAGTTATAGTAATCTCTATCAAAGCTCCAGTTTCATCTTGTAATGGTTCAAATGCACTTTCATATGGATTATAAACCCATACTCCGAGATTAGATGCTGTCCAATTACTGTCTACTTGAACCATAATAAGTTGTTCGCTAGAATAATATTCTCCTGTGGTAGTATCACCCACTGCTATACGAAGATTATTACTATATTGTTTCCCAGCTCCATAGTAGTCTTGTTCCCACGCAGACTTGTTTTGAGCCAGTACAAAGGTTGATAACATCAATATCAAACCTAAAATTAATTTTTTCATTTTTTCTCCTTTAAGGTGCTGGTCTTACTGTATATTGTGGAATATCTGCTGCTGATTCTATAGTTCTTATAGTCATAGCAGAGGTATCCAAACTGTTAATATATTTAATTGCTTTCCTAACTTCGTCATTATAGAAATTAGTATAATATTGAATTGCATTCCAATCGTTAGTTTTTCTAACTGTTCCCTGTCTATCTACTACCTCTATTTTATATCTCTGGTATAACTTTCTTCTCACCCAAGCCATTACTCCCTCTATAAATTGAGTAGGCACAGATATAGTCTCTACTGACTCTGGACTAATACTAGTTAGAGCAGTAGGAGTATATACATAACATAAAACTATATTAGCTATCTCCCCAGGAATGGAAGTTATAGTAGAAGTAGGGCTATCAAATCTTATGTACCCTTCTCCTACATAGTACATCAAAGGGTCATAAATAATTTCATTACTAGAATTTAAAAAATCTACCCTTTTTAATCGTATAAAATCTGTAGGTACTGTAAAAGTAACTTTAGAAGATAAAGAAGCTAACTTACTGGTCTTAACTAAAACTCCTGAATCAGTTACAAACTTTAACTGTGCATCATTAAATAATTTAAAGAAATAAGATTCTCCTACTTCAGGAAATTCATCTCTTATCTCTTCATATAAATTTTGTATATTCATATTAATCTACTGCTAAAAATTCTACTGCATTGCCATTAGAAGGTGCAGACCCACCTGATTCTGCTACTGTTTTTACATAAATCCTAGCTTGCCCAGTTCCTGCTACAGACCCTAATTGCGACAAGTCATTAGCATTAGAACCAAACTGAGTAATCGAAGCAGCTCCAGCTCCCAGTGGAAGCACTATCGCTTGCCCAGGTTTTAAATATGCTATTTCATAGAAGTGTACTTCTGCTGCATCAGCCGAACTTACAAAGCCACCATCTGTAGCTGTAGCATAAGCCTCTTCTCTAATAACAACTAAAACTGCATGTGTACTAACCGCACCTAAAGTTGTAGACGTATCATAAAAGAATCCAGTATTCTTTATGTAAACAAAATCTTTAACTCCTGAGACACACTGTGTTCCGCCTGCTGTATGTACCGCATCTATATAATATGGTGCTGCATTAGCATATCCTTGTCCTGAAGCCGAATCTTCATACCCATCTAAGCTCACTGAATCACCACCGCCCCCTAATATTCTATTAACTTCAGAAGCTATTACATCTTTATCGGTATTGTTTTCTGTTGTTAGAGTTTCTATAGGCATAGCTGAAACTCTGAATTTTATTCTATCCGCCACTTGCTCTTAACTCCTGTATTAAATCGTTATACTCTATTTTTAAAACTTCTATTTGTTTAAATAAACCTTGTATCTCTATATTGTAAGCCCCTAACAATGAAGATATCCTAGCACTTTCA
>JAJTYZ010000095.1 GCA_021463515.1 Chthoniobacterales bacterium
AAGTTTTACCCTTTTTACGAGATTTGGTGGCTTGTAAGAACACTTGCTACTGAAATTAGTAGATGAAAAATAGATGTTAATAGTAAAGTTTAAAATATTTTAAAAAACCATAAAATATTACTTGCTACATATCGAGACACACTTATTGATTTACAACGACTTACGTGGATTTTAGGGGGAAGTTAGGTTAACGATCTTGATATCCTCCTCGCATTCCTTTGCGCGATAGAGGTCTTTGCCGACATGAACCGACTTGAAGTCATACATGAACTGGTTGATGAACTCGGTAATTGCGATTTCAGCCAAGTCGCCGTGCGTTTTGTTTCCAATGAGCCGCATTGTGAAGATGTTGCTCAACGTCGTGGTGACGAGATGCGGGTTCTTGCTGATGAGCAGCTTCAGTCGAGCGGTGAAATCTTTGTAGGGCGACATGGCAGTAATTTTGCCAAATTCACGCCTTCGCGTAAAGTTCGCTGCCTTTCTCGGTGAACTCGCGGGATTTTTCTTCCATGCCTTTTTGCAGTGCGTCTTGGTCGGTGACACCGTGCTCAACGGCGTATTTGCGCACATCTTCCGTTATCTTCATGCTACAAAAGTGTGGGCCGCACATTGAACAGAAGTGCGCGGTCTTTGCGCCTTCTTGGGGCAAGGTCTCATCGTGAAATTCTCTGGCCGTCACCGGGTCAAGCGACAGGTTGAATTGGTCTTCCCAACGGAACTCGAATCTTGCTTTACTGACGGCGTTGTCGCGATATTGGGTGCCGGGGTGGCTTTTGGCCAAATCGGCGGCGTGGGCCGCGATCTTGTAGGTGATGACGCCGTCTTTCACGTCTTTCTTGTTCGGCAGGCCGAGGTGTTCCTTGGGGGTGACGTAGCAGAGCATCGCGCAGCCGTACCAACCGATCATCGCCGCGCCGATGCCGCTGGTGATGTGGTCGTGGTTGCGACTCCGCAAGCTCCGTCCCAACGACGCCGGGCGCACCGATTCTGGAACGGCATCCTGACCGGCTGCCTCAGGGGAGGTGAGCGGCCCGAGCATGTAGAACGGGGAGCGCACGCGCCCTCGCGTGCCGTGGTCAGCGCCTCGCTGAACACATCTCGTGCGGCGAAAACCGACCGACGAGGGCGTCGTTCGGAACACGCGAGGCGCGTGTGCTACCCTGCTTTCCTTAATCATGGGCATGGCAATTGGCGGCAACGTGGTTCAACTTGGGCAAAACTTTTCAAATTCAACTCACGTAAAAATTTCTCGGTGAACTCGGTTAAACAATCTCAATCTTCATCATGCACCTTCCGCCAATGTTCCATGAACGTCGCTGGAGAAACAACCGCGCAACCGCGCCGCTTGTCTGGCGGATAATCAGATAAATTTCCCGTCACGAGAAAATCCGCCGAGGCCGCCAGCGCCACGGCAAGGAATGGTTCATCATCCGCGTCAGGTAAATCCAAGTTGGATTCTCCACTGGCATCAACCGCCGAGCCATCCGTTTCAATTTTGTTCAGCACTTCGCGGACGCGCTTGGTGTCAAACTTGAAACGTGGACGGGCGAGGACTTCGGCATACTCGGCGAGGATACGCTCGTCATGGCAAATCTGAACCGCTCCAGCCAATGCCAGCGTGAGAACTTGGGCGGGATTCCCTTGTGATTGAAGCAAGCCCGACACGACGATGTTGGTGTCGAGCACGATTTTCATTTCTGGCGGCGGGTGCGACGAGTGGCGGCGACTTCAGCATCAATGTCGGACATGGAAAGGCCTGCCGTGCCATTGGCGGCAGCGGCTTTCAGGAGCGCGGTCTGCGCCTGCAACGCCCGCACGCTGCGCACAAGCGCACGAGTGGATTCCACCGAGGCCGCAGCGATTCGCATGAGCACGGCCACAGGCTGGCCCTTCGACGTGATGACCAAGTCATCGTTGCTTGCGGACTTGAGCCATTGCTTCGCCGGCTTCTTCTTCAACTCACTTATTGAAATCGTGCTCATGGCTGAAAATTACGCTTTTGCGAACTCGCGTGCAAGCCGCTCGCCGCGACTAACTCCGGCGTGAACTGGCCGCGCCAGTCCCGCAACGCGGGATTGCTCCGCGTCTGGTTGACGACATCCAGCTTTTGGCGGTCGAGGGTTTTCATTCCTCCTCTTCACCGTCAACCTCGCCTTCCTCGGCATAATTGAACTCAACTTTGCTCTGCTTCACGATTTCATCGAGAATCTGCGGCAAATAACCCTGACTCTCGGCCTGCCGGAATCGCCCCTGCAAAACGGGAATGTTGATGATTTCCTCGATGCACGCCATGTAACTGTCCACCACGCGCTGGACACCGAATTGTTTCTGTGCACCGGCTTTCAGTTTTTCACGAAGCGTTTCAACTGGCTCGACTGATTTGATAACGAACGAAATCGGGAATCGCTCAATCTTGTCTATGTCCAGAAAGTATTTCTTCACGTCCAGCGTTTCCGTCACTTGGAAGAACCGCCCCAGCGGTTTCATCACGAAATCAATCCCGCCGTCATTCGCATTAGTTCGCCCCGTCTTGACAAGTGTCAGTTGCTCTTTCGTCAATTTGTTCAGGTCAAAGCCAAAATAAACCGTCTGGTCATGGTAAAAGAATTTCAAGATGGCGAAGCTGACGATTTCAAACAGCCGGGCGTCTCGGTTCGGCGCGAGTAGATCCAAAATAAACGCTTCTGCTTCTTTCGGGGCGGATTTTGTCAGTTCCTTGAGTTTGACACAGGTTTCGATGAACGCGGCGAACGCGGCTGATTTTGTCTTGATGTATTCGTTGACGATTTCGACGACGCTCGTAACGAGGTCATAATCCTTTCTTCCAACTTTTACCCGCAGCAGATTCCGATTGAGCCAATAGCGATTCGTTTGAACATCGCGGACGATGGGCGTGAGTTCGCTGGTCGGAAAAAACTTCTTGAACTCCTCGTTGAGCCGGTGATTCAGCGCATGATTTTAGAGCTTGCTGCCGAACGGCAACTCACGCTGCCGCTGGAACAGACGGCTGAAAACCGCGCCTTCGTATTTTGAATAGTCACCCGCCTTGTCGAACCCGCCCTTCAAGTAATCCTCGGCCAGCACATAGAGCGCGTAGAGATTGGCAAAACTGCTCCGCGACTTTGAGCCACGATTCGCCGAGCGTGTTTTGATGTTCACATATTGGAGCAACAGACTGCGCTCAAAAAGTTCGTCTGCCGCTGCGCCGAAATTTTTCTGGAGCATCGCTTTGATGGTCGCTGTGAAGGCATGTTCTATTTTTCCAAAAGCATCGGAGTTGTTTCGCGCTCGCTGTAGGCTAAATCGTAAGTTTTCAATGGCTTCACCAACAATTCGCCCTTGAAATGCGTGGCGATATTCAATCGCCGCAGACCAACCTTCACATATTCCTCTTCGATTTCGACGCCGATAAACCGCCGCCCCAGTTGCTTCGCAACGAAGCCCGTCGTGAACGTGCCTGCGAACGGGTCAAGAATCAAGTCGCCCGGATTTGAGCTGGCCTTGATGATGCGCTCCAGCAGCGCGACCGGCTTCTGCGTGGGATGCTCCTCATACTCCGACATCCGATACCGCACGCGCGGAATCTCCCACACATTGCCTGGCACTTTCGTGGAACTGTAAATCGTCGGCACAGGCTTCCGGTAATCAATCAACTTGCGCTCCGCTCCGGTGCGCGCCGCCACCTTGATGTCCTCGGCATTGAACGTGTAATTCTCCGGGTCGCGCACGCAGAACAGAATCGGCTCGTAAAGCGAACCGAAATATCGCTTCGCTTGGACGCCGGAGCTGTCGTAGAACCAGACGATGCGCGAAAGCACTGTCAGCTTTTTCCGCAGGTAAAGGTCGAAATACGGGAGACACTGCGTCGAACACATGAAATAAAAACTCCCGTTCGGCTTGAGCTTGCGCAAACACACCTCAATCCATTGGTAGCTCCACTCCAAATACGCCTCATCCGACGGCCATTTGTCGCGACGACCGTTGAAATTCTTGCCGATGTTGTAAGGCGGATCGGCGAAAATCAAGTCAACCGTCGCATCTGCCACCGCACCGTCCAGCGATTGGAGTGCGTCGCCCCAAACGAGCTTGTGGCCGTTGTTTTCAAAGACGGTTGGTTCGGAATTCGTGGCAATCATTGTTTCGCCTCCGCTTTTGATTGTTGATTGAGTTCTTTGAGCCATTTGAAGCACTCGACTATTGTCGGGAACTCGGCAGCAATCGCCGCGCTGTTTTTTGCGCGGAGCGATTCTTCCTGCGCAATGATTGCGTCCTCACCTTTACTAGCCGTGCCGAGGATAGGTTCGATAGCTCCCGTCGGCCACACCCAGATTCCGTGTGTTTTGAGAAGCGAGTGAATAGCGGACGCCAATGTTTTTCCCTCAGCATCAGCCGCCAAGAGCACCCATGTATCGGCAGCGCGAATTCCGTTTTTGTTTTCTGGCAAGCCATTAGCGGCGAGCGAAAACGCATGAGCAGGCTGAAGCCGTGTGAGAATGGCTTTGGCTCGGGGATGAGAGCGAGAATTGCTGGGCTGATTCCCTCAACACGGGCTGTCACCACAATTGGCTCTTTGGCGTCCGAAAAGTCGCTGCTCGAACGAGCATCCGGCTTCAGAAGCCACTTCAACGCATCAAGAATCGTGGACTTGCCGACGTTGTTTTATCCAACCAGCGGCGTGAAGACGTCGAGCGGGAGCGAGACGGACTGACAGGCTCGGAAGTTTTGAATCTCAATGTAACTGATCCGGTGCATTGTCAGTTTGAGATGATGCCCGTTTCACACCTTCGCGTAAAGCTCGCTGCCTTTCTCGGTGAACTCACGGGACTTTTCTTCCATGCCTTTTTGCAGGGCGTCTTGTTCGGTGACGCCGTGTTCTGCGGCGTATTTCCGAACGTCTTCCGTTATCTTCATGCTGCAAAAGTGCGGGCCGCACATGGAGCAGAAATGGGCTGTCTTCGCTCCTTCTTGGGGCAATGTTTCATCGTGAAATTCTCTGGCCGTTACCGGGTCAAGGGACAGGTTAAACTGGTCTTCCCATCGGAACTCGAATCGGGCTTTGGAGAGCGCGTTGTCGCGATACTGCGCGCCCGGATGTCCTTTCGCCAGGTCTGCCGCGTGGGCCGCGATTTTGTAGGCAATCACTCCATCTTTAACGTCTTTTTTATTGGGCAGTCCCAAATGTTCTTTCGGGGTCACGTAGCAGAGCATCGCGCAGCCATACCAGCCGATCATCGCCGCGCCGATGCCGCTGGTGATGTGGTCGTAGCCGGGCGCGATGTCGG
>JAJTYZ010000096.1 GCA_021463515.1 Chthoniobacterales bacterium
TCTTAAAGTCCGAAGTCACATTTTTATATTGCGCCAAATTCGCCAGCGGATTTCCGTGAAAATCTATCACATTTCCATCATAGAAAACCACCCGTGTCGCACCCGCGAAAGTTTGAATGCCCAATTGCCCCCATCCAACCCCATTCCATAGCTCCTGTTTAATAAGGTCGGTCCGATCCGCCGTAAATCCTGGCGGAAAATACAGACCCGCCCACTCGCTGGTCAGGTTGCGTCCGCCGGAAGAGGTGATATCTGCAGCCAAAATTTGCCGTCCCGAATCGCGTTTGGTCGGACCCATCTCAAACGTGGTCGGGTTGATCCCCTGATAAATTTCGTAATAATTGATACCATTGGCCGGATGCTTGGCTTGTTGATCATACGATCCATATTGGGTCACGCGCAAATCTGGCGCATATTCATGCGCTAATTTTTGAAATGGACGAATCTCTTCATTGAGAATATACAGCTCACGGTAGCGTGTCCAATCCTCCCAAAGGGCATGTTCCGAGGGTGTTTCGGGCCTTTTTCTTGGAAGCAGAATCTCCTGAAAATCTTGATAAGTCGTTCCCCAGACTTTGTTCACGGCTTCGATATTCTGATACTTTGCCTGCAAATAACCTAAAAACTTGCCTCGCATCCAGTCGCCCCAGAGCGACCATTCCAGATCCCGCTCTGTCGCAAACACCACATTACCTACTCCGGGCATGTTGTTGGCGGTTTTCAAAAACCATGCGGCATCCTTCAGAAATAAATCAAATTTTTCCGGAGAAGAATAGCCGCGCATTTTTTTAGCCCGTATCTCTCCTGTTTTAGGATTTAAAACACCATCCTCGATCCCTTCGCTAAAAGCACTATCGCCAATTAAGTTATACAGGCGGTAGCCCGCATTCATATCCGGGAACTTGGCCAAGTTGCCGGCCCCACCAGCCTGCTCTATGTAATACGGGCCAAAAGTAAAGCCGCTTTCTTTCAGGAGTGGCCAAATGCGCCTCCAGCGCTCTTCGGTAGGCATGGAGAGATCTCCAAAACCAAGTTGATAGGATCCAAGCGGGTTTTTCACCTTTTCCGGCATGGTATTTTGCGGGATGCTGGCATAAGACGTCTTTGTTTTTTCAAGGCCTTTGATCGCTTCCTGATTTTTTTTAGTCAGAGCAAGGAACGCATCCTGCCGCTCTCCCCTCCAAACACTTTTATTGATCTGCTTTCCTTCCTCGCTCAGACGCTCGTATTGCCTCCGTATTCTCGACAGCTCGGAAAGGGCCGCCTGTTCCTGCTCTGCATTCCCCACATAATGAAAATGGGTGGCCGCTTTCTCCAGCAACGCCATGGCTTCCAGCGCGGAGAGCGCAAATTGGCTCTGCCACTTGAGAGATTCATTGAAGGCCTGTACATACTCGCGTGAATGCTCGCCGGGCAACGGTTGCGAAGCCATCGCCAAGGTGCCCAGTAGAATTTCTTTCCCTTTTTGACCTCGCAACAACTCCCCTCCCACTTCACCAAATTGAACCAGCGTGGCTCCCAAGCGCTGCGGCCGGTTCATACGGTAAATATAAAAATCCCCCTCGCGGTCTTTTTCACTGACCGAGGCCTTGGGAAAACCGGAATACTCTTTTTCTTTTCCACTCGACGCATCAAATAGATAAACGGGAACCAGCAAGTCATTCCCAAATTCCACCACCTCCGGAGAATCTCGTGAAGGCATTTGCACACGCATCAGCTGCTTTTCTGACGTCGGGGTAATTTCCGCCGGAAGAGCCTCACCCATATCTTTGAACAGAGGGTTGAGATGAAGTGGCTCCTTCCAAGGACGGGTGTAACCAGCCTGCAAACTATGCACCTCATAATTAGGCCACGGCTCCAAATGAAACTCCGCTGAACACATCTTCGCCATCACACTGTGATAGGAAAAATCATCAATCGGCGTCGTCCATCGCCCTAATTCCTGATCATATCGCAATAAATTGGAGCGTACATCGGAGACACCCTGCTTCATCTGAAAATCGCGATAAGCCTCGCTGCCCAAACCCTCCAAATGATTTTTTCGCAGCTCTCCGGCCACAGCCAAAATCTCCGGCGGTTGCTCCCAGTCGCTGAGTAAAGCATGACCGTCCAACACCACCATTTTTCCGGCATCCAAAAACATCCCAATTTTTGTCTCCGCATCCAAAGGATAACGCCCTCCCGTCGGCAAAAATAATATGTCAAAATTTTCTGTCGAGTCCATGGCCAGAAGCTCCTTCAAGGTGACACGCTGCACCTCATATCCCCCCGATTTTAACGCCTCTTCGTACCACGCTACGTCTTGCACCACCCGAATGGGAAAATCCGGATCCGAAAAAATCGCGACCCTTTTTTGCTCCGACGTGGCTCCTACCACTGGTAAAGCCACAACCCCAAGGAACACAAACCAAAGCACACGCCGTAAAAAATTCCTGCGACAACCCGCCGTTTTCACCTCCCTCAACTCGGAAGCATTTGTTTTCGTAATAAGAAGTGACACTATCATGTTAAATTCTATTTTGTAAAAAATTATAATGGCAAAATAAGAGGTATGGAAAAAATGAGGTGTTTATTTTTTAATCCTAGCCCTCTCCAGTCAAGAGGCAAAAACGCTCATGGACAGGAGCCGGAGCAAAGGGAACCGCCAAGGGGGCATTTGGAGAAGAAATCTAAGGTTCCAAACCAGCCAGACCATCTCGCTCCAGCGGTTATTTTTCATCAAGCTTTATGTTTGCGCCTGACCAGCAATACTACCGCTCCACCCAACATCAATAACCCAAGGGTGGTCGGCTCGGGGACGACTATCATCTGGATATTATCAATGCCGGTATTTACACTCCCGTGGAGCGTCATGCCATAATTCGTGGCAAATTCTGCCGCCGTCAGGCTGCTGGCAATATCCACCTCCCCCAACAAGTTTTTGCTCCCTCCATTGAGGCTATAATAGCCCTTCATAGTGTGCGCACCGAAATCAAATGTCATTGAGAATTGATACACATAGTCCATGGTCGGTGTCCCCCCTCCACCATATTGGTACGTCACGCCAGTATTCGTAGATCCATTTTTTCCCAAAAGGTAAATGTTGTAATTTCCTCCATTATCCCTCATCCCATAAATCCCTGTGGGAGTGCCCCCTCCCGAGTTTCCAATAAATCCTCCAGCCCATACATTTGCACCCATTTCCCCCGGAGTACCCTGCAACCAGCTAATTTCCCCATTGGCAATATCATCCGCTGTGACGCTTTGGCTGGAAAAGGACTGCCAGACCCAAATGTCACTCACCATGGCACTTTGACTTCCCGCCAAGACATAGGTGTAGCCACTGCCACCCGCATCTGGAGTAATTCTGGCGTTGTTAGTACCGCCACCGGCTACATTAGTCCAGCCATCCGAGCCAACAAAGGACACCACGCTATTCGTGGCTGCAGGATAGCCGGACGACGTCTCGAAATCGGCAAGCGTGATGGTTGTCTCCGCATGGCTGGAGATAAGCCCGGCGACAAGAATTGCGAGGAGTGATGTTGTTTTTTTCATGGGAGTTAATGGGAGTTAGTTTTTATGAATTGATTTAAACATGGAAAAAAATACAGGATTTTGAAAGCTTTGCAAGAATTAATTTTATTTTTTTTGTCATCCCCCGAATATCCAGACGATCGCCTTTCCGAATTCGAGCAAGGACGACTGTGTCAATTTCCTGCGAAACTACGAACGTACGTGCAGCGATTTTCGAGAATTTCCGCCAAGGCAAAATTCGTTTTTCGAATTTTTTCAAAGAACGCCCGGATTTTCTGCATCGTACTCGCGCCTTATCATGGCATACGAACATGCCCTGTTAATTTCGGAAATCGAAATGCGTGTTTTTATATTTTTTAATGAGTTCAACCACCCGCTCAACACGCGTCGAGAAACACGAGCGTTTCGCACTGGTCTCCTCAGCTTGTGCTTCGGGTAATGCGTTTGCAAAAACAAGCCCACCAGCGCAGGGAAGTTCCGGTAGCTATGGATGCTCCACGTCGCCAATCGGTGCGCCTCGGATGAAGTCGCACCTTCCATGCACCCCCGAGGAAAATAGGCTCTGCGTCAACCATGCGGTAGGCTTTCCCGAGATGCGAAAAATGGCGAAAATTTCTGATGGATTCCCTGCGAATTCTGCGAGAGGACAAGGGGGATGTCATCCTTCACTTCCGATATGTTTGGCGTTGCCGGTCATGGTATGAAACTGCGCACGCTTAGAGGCTATGATTTTAGCGAGGTAAGCTCGGCCATGCAGAAGGGTATTCGCCGAGGGGAAACGCAGCTTGCCGGATATTGGGCCTTGGAACTTTGGGCCAGCGGCTTTGGCAATTACGTGTGGAAACGCCTTCTCACGATTTCTGCGGAGGATTGTTGGGGCATTATCACGCAGGAAATTAAGGCACTCTACGACTCCTACGCCCTCATCAATGCCAATCTCTCGGGACGGCAAGCACGAGGGCGTATCTTCATTTCCAAGGCGGTGATCCTTCTCTGCGCGGCCAAGAAATCCCGCGATGCCGATCATCTGCAAAACTTCGTCTATGACGAAATGCGAGGCGTTGATCCCGATACGCTTGCCGACGATCTTCGCAATGCTCCCGAATATGTGCCGATTCCCGAATACGCTTTTGATTGTCATACGAGGCGAGGCAAAGCGGCGGGCAAGACGAAGGGCGATTTTTTCCGCGCCGAACACTCGGCACTATTCCCGATGCAGCAGGGAATTTTCGACAGCTTGGTGGATGGTTAAAATTTCACCTTACCTCGGATTCCCACGTAGCTCAGGCACGTTTGAGCGAGAGCACAGGGGAGCGACCGAGGGCGGTGGCGATTTTGGCGAGTGTCTCCAGCGTCATATTTGAGGGCGCACGCTCCCATCGGCACACATTCCCGCGAGCGGTGCCCACGCGCCGTGCTAATTCAGCTTGAGAAATACCAGCCTCTTCTCGCGCCGCTGCAAGCATCGCACCTACACGAAAGACCTCCCATCCCTCCTCGAAACCAGCAGCAAACTCCGCATCACGCGCCTTGCGCTCCGCGATATATTTTTCTACATCACTTGATTCTTTTTTCATATTCTTTTTTTCGCTGTTGGGTTGTTTCAATCTCCCTTGTAGGAGTCTGTTGTGTTTTCTTCGTAAATCCATGCGCCAGCATCAGCACTCCCGTAGGTGTGCGCCAGCCGAGCAAACGGAAAATATTTCCACCGAAAGTCGCCCGCACTTCCCAAAGACCGTTCGTGCCCGCCATTTTTTGAAGATAGATAGCGGGAACGATGTTGAGAGATTCTACCGCACGCAGCGTCCAAGCAACCTTTTGCGCCTGCTTGGCATCTAGTGAATCCAAGTAAAGCAAGGCGGGGCATTTCCCTTCGATCGTGCGATAAAACTCAATCTTCACGGAACTCAATGCTATCATATAAAATAACAAGCGCAAGCAAATGGAAACGATTCGCACCCTCCATGCACCCCCTCCCTTCATGGAATCCTCCCCTCAGCGGCTGGCAAAATAATGGGCATGGAAAATGATTTTGAGCGGTTACTTGTTGACATTGGCTATGAGGATATGGGGCTGTCTGGCGTGCGTCATAACGAGGGGAAACGGGGAACGAACGGCCCGGCTTTCTCGGTTAAACAAGGCTCGGTGAGTGTGCCGATTTATCGCACAACGGGCAGCGGACGAGAGCGGTATTTTGTCGCTTTCTACCGCGATGGACGCAGGGTGAGGAGAAGTTTTACCAGCGCGGAGTCGGCAAAAACAGAAGCTCGGCTCATGGCGCGAAAAATCATGGCCGGACAAAATCAGTCCACCGATTTATCGGCACCGGAACGTGAAGCCTACCTCTCGGCAAAGCAACTTCTATCGTCGCTTAATTGTCCGCTTGTCGCCGCTGTGGAGGAATACGTGCAGTGTAAAAATCTCCTTGGTGAACGCTCTTTAATTGCCGCCGTGCAGGAGCATCTCCAGCGTATGAAGGGCGTGCAGGGAGAAATCACCGTGGCGGATGCGGCTGCGGAATTTTTGGAAATCAAAAAACAAGACGGAGCCAGCGAGCGTTACATGGGGCAACTTCGCAGCGACATCAATCGCCTTAAAGAGCGTTTTGCCGGGCCGATTTTGCAGGTGAAAAGTCACGACATTGACGAGTTGTTGCGGCATATCGGCGGAGCACCGAGAACGCGCAATTCTTCGCTCATTTCTATCCGCACGTTTTTCTCGTGGGCGAAGTCACGCAGCTATCTTCCCAAGGGCGAGGAGACGGCGGCGGAGGGTGTGCCGAAAGCGCGTGTGGGCGATACGGAAGCGGAAATTTTTACGCCCGAGCAAATGCGTCAGCTTTTGACGGCGGCCACCGAGGAGATGATTCCGTTCATGGTGCTTGGTGGTTTTGCGGGGCTACGTGCTGCCGAGATTGGTCGCATTGAATGGAAGGCGATTGATCTTGAACGACGTTTTATCACCATCCGCGCAGGGCAAGCAAAAACGGCCTCCCGACGCATCGTGCCGATTAGCGAAAATTTACGCCAATGGTTGCGGCCTTATGTGAGCCGAGGCAAGGTTGTTCCGAGCAGGGAAGTTTACCGCAAGGTGACAAATTTAGCCCGCAGTCTCGGCATCGAATGGCCTCACAATGTGCTGCGTCATTCGTTTATTAGCTACCGAATTGCCAAGGTAAAAAATGCTAACGAGGTAGCGTTGGAAGCGGGCAATTCGCCCGATGTTATTTTCCGGCATTACCGCGAATTAGCCACCGAGGAACAAGCAGATGCGTGGTTTGAAATTAGACCGTCTGTTCCCTCAACCACGCCTTAACAACCTCGGGATCGAAGCGAACCAAATGACGCACTTTAA
>JAJTYZ010000097.1 GCA_021463515.1 Chthoniobacterales bacterium
CGTGGTTTGAAATTAGACCGTCTGTTCCCTCAACCACGCCTTAACAACCTCGGGATCGAAGCGAACCAAATGACGCACTTTAATCGTGGGCAATCCGGCAAGGCGCAGATCGCGAAGCATTGAACTCCACTTCCGTGAGATTAAAACCCACATCAATATGGACATTTTGCGCTGCAAATCCCCTCACATGATCAAACGCGAACTGTGCATGCACTTTATCACTTACAACCTCATCCGCTGCCTTATACAAAAGGCCGCTCTCACGGCCGACGGGTGATAGGTGGAAGTGGTTATTTCTTGGCGAAGAGTTTCATGCCAGCTGCCTTCTCGAACTCACAACAGATCAACTGCAGGCGTTGTTGCTGAAATTTTTTGAATGCGGTCTTGGTGCCCTTCATCCAAATGGAGCCTGTAGGTGCTGCGGGAATCAGATGGCTTTGCATGATGGTGGCGAATCTCGACTGATGTTTCATCTTGGTCTCGGCGAGGTAACTGCGTGGAAGCTTCATGCCGATGGACTGGTTGTCACGAGCGACTAAGAAGCAGATGTTGCACAGGCGGTTGTAAACCTTGGCTGAAAAGTGGCCTTGGAGTTGAGCTTGGGGGAAGATGTGGTGTCGATGGGTCTTGTTGGCATGGCTGAGGGTGCCATCGCCAAGAGGAATGTCTTCTCCGCTGTCGAGATAGGTTGGCTTCTTTAGCGCCAAGAGGCAGAAGAATGCCCGGGTCAGTGAGGACTGTGCGGAATACTGCTCAGCTAATAGATCAGTCTGAGGATCAAGCAGCTCCACAAACCCGAACCTCCGGGACTTGCCTCGGGCGAGGGCGGCAAAGAACTTAGCGTCCTTCACGATATTGCGGTGGTAGCCGCGGCCACTGTAGCGGTTGGCGACCCCAGTAGCCCAAAACCACTTGCGGATCTCGCCTCGCTGCTTCGTCATAGGCTGGCCCTTGTGGTTAAAGAAAAATACACTCAAGGTGGCAACCATGTTGGCCGAGGGTAGGTAATCCGGCCCGTGGAGAGGAAAGTTCTTTCGGAGGTAATCCACGGCGGAAAGAAAGGCAGCGCGAAAACGAGTCCAAAGCTTCTTGAACTCATCCAAGCTGGCCAGGTCTTTCTTGATCTTGGCCGTCCATCGGCGGGCCATGGCTTCGAGTTTTGGTGGGTCGCCGTCCTCGTTGAGTTTCTCGACGGCAAGGTTGAAGCCCATGAGGATGGAGTCGAGGCTGCCGAGATCGAATCTCTTCTCACGAATGGCCCCGCGAACATTCTCTGCCATGGCGCGGACATCTACCTCACCCATTAACGCGATGGCCCGATCCGCGGTGGTTATTTTCATGCCCTGCGAATTCACGCGGATGAAGGCTTCACCGATCTCCTCTAGCGTGGCTCCCGTGACGTGAACGAGAGGGATAGGATAGCTCAGCAACCGGTCGCGACAGTCTTTCACTTTGGCGAGAAAGCCTTTGGTCTTCGTGGGCATCCGGCCTCGCCAGTCAGCGGCCAGGATGTCCTTCAAGGCGACAAACTCGGCATCCACAGGTTTCCGGTGCACGATGCGTTGCGGGCGATCCACGTGCTTGTCTGGATTGACGACAAAACAGAGCCGGTCGAAGTCGATGCGCTTGCCGGAGTCATTCGTGACCATACCACCCTCAAAAGCGCGATACAGCACCGAGATTCGCTGCTGACCGTCGATCACTAGCCAGATGGTCTTCAGGGTGGGGTTGTGCTGCGGGAGAGCGTGTTCGGCCTTATTGATGAGATGGGCAGATGCTTTGTCCATCTCCCAGACGAACAACGACCCAACCGGGATGTTGTAGAACATCGAGTCTAGCAGCTTGGCTGCGCGACGGGCATCCCAGACGAAGTTGCGCTGAAGCTTGGGGATGGCGAACTTCTTGGCCAGAAGCTCCTTCCTGAGTAGGCGAATCGTAACCTTCTTGATCTCTGGCGGTCTCATGAGTCTGCGATCTGCATCAGGCTTCGTTGATTTTGACCAACGGTAGGTTGGTTCTCTCCCGAGAAAGTGGACATGGCAAGGTCAGGTGTTCTTATTGTTTAGTTTAACGAGGAATTGAGGTTTTGAAAGTAGTTATTGAGAAAGGTTAGTGGGCTTTGGAAACCGAGGGAACCGTAGAGGCGTTTACGATTGAAGAAGGTTTCTATGTAATCGAATGTTGCAGTTGTGGAAACTTGCTTGGACCGCGAGTTGGCCGCCGAGGAGCAAGCCGATGCGTGGTTTGAAATTAGACCGTCTGTTCCCTCAACCACGCCTTAACAACCTCGGGATCGAAGCGAACCAAATGACGCACTTTAA
>JAJTYZ010000098.1 GCA_021463515.1 Chthoniobacterales bacterium
ATTCTCGACTGCTGCCACCCGTAGGTGTCTGGACCGTGTCTCAGTTCCAGTGTGGCTGGTCGTCCTCTCAGACCAGCTACCCGTCATAGCCTTGGTGAGCCATTACCTCACCAACAAGCTGATAGGACGCGAGCTCATCAAGAAGCGCCAGGTTACCCCGGCTTTGACGTCAGGAAGATGTCCTCCTTGGTCACATGCGGTATTAGTTTGCCTTTCGACAAGTTATCCCCCACTTCTCGGCAGATTGCTCACGTGTTACGCACCCGTTCGCCACTAAACTTTCCCAAGTATTGCTACCCGAAAAAGTTCCGTCCGACTTGCATGTCTTATCCACGCCGCCAGCGTTCGTTCTGAGCCAGAATCAAACTCTCCGTTGAAAGTTTGCGGCCATCCCTTACGGGAGACCAAATTCTGACAAATCCCTACGCGATGCTGAATCGCGTAGAGTTCCGATCTTACGATCGGTTTGTCGCATAAAAAACTGCTGACGATAACCCACAAATCAATCTTTGTGGTTACCCTCTGATTTTTACTTTCAGAGTTAAGATTTCAAAAATCGCTTAAGCCACTTCCGGGCGTGTGACGACCGTGAAGATTTTGGTCTTGCGGGCGTTGCCACCGGCGGAAAGAGCAATGACCGATTTAATCGGTTCCCAATTAATGGGACGGAGAGAATGCCATAAAATTTGGAAGAGTCAACCCCTTTTTTCAAAAAATCTGAAAAATATTTTAGGGGGCTCCGTAAGCCGGATCTCCGTGTTGTGAAATGCTTAGACGCGCACCTCGGCAAAACGTTCAAAAAAACTTATTTTACCTGCGTAGCCTTGCGAAATAGGCGTACGTTTGCGACGCTCGATTGCACTCGGCACGCATGACAATTCCCAATCGCCTCACCATCCTGCGACTCATCCTTACGCTCGTATTTGTCGCCACCCGCGAAAGTTTTTTTGCGGGAAGCGACACCATTGCGGCCCTCGCATTTGCGCTAGCAGTTCTCTCGGATTATCTCGACGGAATGTTAGCGCGTCGCTGGAAATGCGAGACAGATTTCGGGCGGCTGATGGACCCACTTGCAGACAAAGTTCTCATCGCTGCGGCGCTTGTTTGCCTCGTGTGGTCACACGATATTCCCTCGTGGGCCGCGGTCGTTCTCATCGCGCGCGATTTTCTCATTACTGGCCTCCGCCAGCTCGCTCTCTCACACGGAATCGTCCTCAGCGCCGACCCTGCGGGAAAAACAAAGACGGCCTCGCAAATGATCATGATTGGTTTTTTTCTCCTGCGTGATGCAATGCAAGAATGGCTCATGCCGGAAGCAGCACCGCACTTGGCATCCACCCTCAGCACCATCGGGCAAGTGCTCGTCTATGCGAGTGTGATTCTTTCCATTCACTCGGGCTGGCATTACACACGCACGCATTGGAGTGTCGTGGTGCGCAGTGGAAGCGAAAAGTAAGGCTTACGCTTTCGCTATCATGTCCTGCGCTGCCGCAAGGGCAGCTTCCATTTTTTCGAGATTCTTACCAGCACCACGCGCATTGTCAGGGCGTCCGCCGCCCTTACCTTCCACGATCGGCGCGATGGTTTGAATTATTTTCCCAGCAGAAATTTTCCCCATGTGTTCTTCGCTCACGCAGGCCACGAGCGACACGGCATTTTCTGCAGTTCCCGCGAGAACAATCACGCCGGAAAAATTCGATTTCAGCGCATCCGCTGCAGCTTGCAATGTGTCGCCATCCGCTTCGTTGAGTCGCGCCACAATCGCGGGAAGCGTTCCCAAAGTTTTTTGCGTGGCCAGCAGACCCGCAGCTTGTGTGACAGCCTCACGTTGGCGTGCGGATTTGAATGCTTTTTCCAAGTTCTTATGCTGCGCAAGTAGAGCTTCCAATTTCTTTTCCGCATCTGCAACGGGCGCGCCCAACTTGGATGCGAAGGATTTAATTTTTTCACGATCGGCAGCAGCAGCATGAAGAGCCTCGATGCCTGCGACGGCTTCAATGCGGCGAATTCCTGCGGCAACGGCACCTTCACTTTGAATTCGAAAAAGCCCGATTTCTCCCGTGCCGCGAACATGTGTTCCACCGCACAATTCCATACTATATCCATCGAGTGCTCCTACATTTCCTCCCACTTGAACCACCCGCACACGCTCACCGTATTTGTCACCAAAAAAGTGCATCACATCCGTGCGATGGCGAACCTCGGCGTAAGGAATTTCCATCCAGCTCACCGGCGCATTTTCAACGATTCTCGCATTGACGAGATTTTCCACTTCCGCAATTTGCTCCGCCGTGAGGGCATTGCTGCTAAAATCAAACGTGAGTTTGTCGGGACCAACATAGCTTCCTTTTTGCACCGCATCGCGACTGACAACTTCATGCAATGCCCAGTGCAAAAGATGTGTCACGGTATGATGGCGTTGAATGGCGACACGACGCGATTGATCCACATGCAACGACGCTTGTGCTCCCATGGGCGGTGAATCATTACCCTCGAGAATATGCAGCCACACATCCCCCGCTTTTTGCGTGTGCGTCACACGCCATACGTCGCCACTCACGCACAATTCTCCCGTGTCACCCACCTGCCCTCCCATCTCGGCATAACACACACTCGTGTCGAGAACGACGGCCAAGCGATCGTCAAGCTTCACCACCTCGAGCACTGTGGCATCGGTCGAAAAATCATCGTAACCACAAAAGCGTGTAGCCTCTTTCGTGACGACTTCCGAAACCGCAATCACTTGCTTTTTTTGCGCTGCACGCGCCCGCGTACGCTGGTCTTCCATCAACTTTTCAAAACCCGCAACATCCACGGTCAGTCTCCGTTCCCGCGCCATCAATTCCGTAAGGTCGAGTGGGAAGCCCTGCTCGTCATAAAGCTTAAACGCAAACGCCCCGGAGATTTGGGGAGCGCACGCGTCCTCGCGTGCTGCGTTCGGCGACTCGCCGGACGCATCGTAGCCCGAAGCCCAAAGCCATTTGTAATGCCCCGCCTCATTTTGCAATCCTTCTTCAAAGGGATTACGGCAAATATACTGAAACTTCTCGTGCAGGTCTAATTCCGAGCGAATCAAGCGATCGAAAGATTCTTTTTCCCAAAGTGCCCCCGTTGCACCTCGCAACTGGTTGATACGGTGTGCCGAGACGGATTTTAAACCTTGGAGAATGTGCGCAAGGGAATAAAAAATCGGTTTGCCCTCGGCATCGTTTTCCTTGATTTGAGGCTCAAAAAGCAGGTGAACATGATCGGGTAAAACGCAAGCTGCATAGAGCTCGTATTGCCGATGTTCGTGCTGGTAAAGCAGACATTCCAAAACAATATCTCTCTCGGATTCGGTAAGGGGACGCCTTTCGCACGTACTAAATGTCACATGGTATTTCCCCCAAGGGCGTTCAAAGTGCAGAAGGCGACGCTTGGAATATTTGCCTCCTTCGGCGCGGGGATGGGTCGGAGCTTCCGGCGAGTCGCCGGAAGCTGCACGCGAGACGCGTGCGCTCCCCAACAAGCGCGCAGCTTCGCGTTCGAACATTTCTAGGCCCTTGTCGAGAGTGCGGTTAAAGGCTTCTTCTTCGCGCTTCAGCACCTGTTCGATGTGCGCCTGCTGTTTTCGCAGCTCGGGAAAGACGTCACCCATGGTTTGCGCAAGTACACCCACGAGTTTGTAAAAAAACGGCTCGCGAAATCCTAGCGTACGTCCATAGCGCACCGCACGGCGCAGGATGCGGCGCAGGACGTAATGACGGTCATTATTTCCCGGCTGAATCCCATCCGCCACCGCAAAAGAAAGCGTGCGTGCGTGATCCGCAATCACGCGAAAAGCGATGTCAATTTTTTCCTGCTCGCTAGGAGCATTTGCCCCTGCTTCCGGCAGGGTGGAGCCATATTTTTTCCCGCTTAATTTTTCAATTTCTGAAAATAGCGGGCGAAATATATCCGTTTCATAATTGGAAACACGCGCTCCTGAAAATTGCGTGAATCCCTTCGTTCCTTGGATCACCGAACATACGCGCTCAAAACCCATGCCGGTATCAACGTGCCGCTCAGGCAGCGGACTAAAAGTGCCGTCAGGGTTGGCATTAAATTGAATAAAAACGAGGTTCCACAATTCGATACATTCCGCATTTCCCTGATTAACCAAAGCTCCCCGCGTGTCGCCCTGCGGCGTGAGGTCCAAATGAATTTCCGAGCACGGCCCGCACGGACCTGTGTCACCCATCATCCAGAAATTGTCCTTCTTGTTGCCGTGAACGATGTGAATTTTCGGATCAAGCCCCACGGCATTAAAATGCTCCGCCCACGCATCCCATGCCTCTTGATCAAACGTACTGGGATCGCCTTTGCTGGGAGAATACACGGTCGCATAAAGTCGTTGTGGCGGAAATTTCCAACGCTCCACCAAAAGTTCCCATGCCCAAGCAATAGCTTCTTTTTTGAAATAATCCCCAAAGCTCCAATTTCCGAGCATCTCAAAAAAGGTGTGGTGATAGGTATCCAATCCCACATCTTCGAGGTCATTGTGCTTCCCACCGGCGCGAATACATTTTTGCGTGTCGGCCGCGCGGCGATCAGAGCCACGAATCGCATCCGGCCAACGCGAGACATCGGGCTTCGACACACCCAAAAAAATCGGGACAAATTGATTCATCCCCGCATTGGTAAAAAGCAAATTGGGAGAATCCGGCAGCAAGCTCGAAGAGCGTACAATCGTGTGTTGTTTCTCTCGGAAAAAATCGAGAAAGCTTTGGCGGATTTCGGAGCTGGTCGGAATAGATTTCATGAGCAAAAAAGTGTCTCAATTTAACGTGCCCCATCCGCTCGACAAGTCCGCCTTCGAGAGAGTCTATTTTTTCTCCAAAGCACGAACATGCTTTTCCATGAGCCGGTGCATGCGCATAAAGGCTCTTCGGGCGGATTCAATATCTTTCTCCGCGCCGAGACGTTTGGCGCAGGAAGCAATGCGTGGGTCCGCCGTGGATAAAGCTTCTTCGATGACGGCTGTCTGCGCGTCGAGACCTTCGGTGGAATGGCGTTTCAGCGTTTCGCGAATGGCTTCATACGCGCCAATAGCCGCCATGAAATTGGAGGACTGTCCGACAAGTTCATTCCCGCCAATGTAAGGGCACGAGGGCAAATCACCGCTATCATCGGGGTGTACCCAAGCCCCCAAAAACATGGCCACACACGTCACAACGAGCAGCAAAACAAAGCCCGCGAGAATAACGCGCCACACGACATTTTTCATAATTCGGCCGCTCTACCTCGCGTTAAAAGCCGCGCCAATTCGAGGTCCACGGGATAAGTAATCTTGCGATTCCACCCCACAGAATCCACGAGAGAAACGGGAGCACCAACGGCTTGAACAGCGGAAGTTTCATCCGTGAAATACCCGTCAGATTTCGCTGCCTCCTCGTAGGCATGACGTAATAATTCCGCACGAAAAATCTGCGGCGTTTCAACGGCCCACAAATGCTCTCGCTCCACAGAGCCGACGATAAAGCCTTCGTCATTGACGCGTTTGAGCGTATCCGTCACCGGACGCGCACAGGCTGCAGCCCCGGTGTTGCGGGCCGTTTCAAGGCAGCGATCAATCATTGCACACGCGACCAAAGGACGCGCTGCATCATGGACGGCAATCATAGAAACACCCTGCGGAACGCAATCAAGGCCGGCAGCAACGGACAGTTGCCGATGCGCTCCACCCTCAATCACCGCTCGTAATTTTTTCGGCGCGACTAGGCGAGCAATTGCTTCAAATTCTCGGAGTTCTCCTGCAGCGCAAACGAGGACAATGGCATCTATGGACGGGCATTCATTAAACGCCTCCACACTCCACGCCAACACCGGGCGGCCTTCCAAGTCTGCGGTCATTTTATCATAGCCCATCCGGCGACTTGAGCCGCCGGCGACAATGATGACCCATGTCCCTATCCCAATTTTGCGTTTTTTATCCAAGCTGTTTTTGCACCTCCGCATTGACCGACTTTCCATCGGTGCGACCGGCGGCTTTTGCCATCACAGCTTTCATCACGGCACCCATCTGGGCTTTGCCAGTGGCACCTATTTCAGCGATGGCTCCCTTCACCAATTCCGCAAGTTCTTCGGCTGAAAGTGCCGCAGGAAGGTAACTTTCCAACACAGCGATTTCCGCCTTTTCTTTTTCCACCTGCTCATGACGACCACCTTTCATGAATCCCTCGATGGCATCTTGGCACTGCTTAATTCTTTTCCGCGCCACGGTAATCACATCGGCATCGGCAAGGTCCGCCTCACTCGCAACGCCTTTTTCAATCGCAGTATATTTGAGCGAAGACTTCAACATGCGCAGTGCGGAAAGACGCACCGCATCTTGGGATTTCATGGCCTCCTTAATTTCCTCAGTAATTTTGGCAACAAGATTCATGGAGGTAAGATAGATTTAGGCTGCATGGAGAGCCAACGATATTCTGTGACGATTGCCCACAAGCAGCGGCTCCGCTAGTTTGCGAATGCGCATGAGCCACAAGCCCCGAACCCTCACCCTCCTCGGTACGCCCGTGGCGTTGGTGAATTACGATTCTGCTATCACGGAAAGCATGCGTCTTGCCTCTGACCCTCGTCCGGCAGCCGTTTCCGCGTGCAACACCCACATTATCGCCCAGGCCCGCCGTAATGCAGAATTTGGCAACATCATGCGGAATTACGATTTGGTACTCCCCGATGGAATGCCGCTGCTTTGGAGCCTTAATGCACGGGGTGCCGCACTGCCGGATCGCGTGTATGGGCCTTATTTCATGCGGAAAATGATCCAAGCCACCCCGCGCCCATGGCGTCATTTTCTATTTGGGGGAAAGGAAGAAACTCTCAACATTCTCAGCGAACGCCTGCGCGAAATTCAGCCGAACATCGAAATAGCCGGTGCTTTTTCGCCGCCTTTTCGCTCTTGGACCGAAGAGGATGAAAAAAATTTCGCCGAAGAAATTTCCTGCGCCAATGCCGATTTTATCTGGGTGGCCTTGGGCGGCGAGCGTCAGGAAAAGTGGATCGCAAAAAATTTGCATCGTCATTCGCGAGGTGTATTTTTTGCCGTCGGCGATGCGTTTGCATTATTGGCCGGGGAGCGTCCATTTGCGCCAGAATGGATGCAACGTCTAGGCATCACATGGACGTATCGTTTATTGCAAGAACCCCGTCGGCTTTGGCGACGTTACACGCAATTTAACTCACTATTTCTATGGTACATGGTGCGGGATACGCTGCTTGGCACACCCCTTCCTCAAGGCGAGTCCGCGCCACGTCCTTCCATCGCATTCCTTGGTTCACGCGGTGTTCCGGCACGTTACTCGGGTTTTGAAGTGGTGGTGCAGGAGCTCGGCAAACGCCTTGCGGCCCGAGGCTTCGATGTCACCGTTTACAATCGTCTCCCCCATTTCAAAGTCCCGGAGTCCGTTTGGAACGGAATAAAAATTATTGGAATTTACACCATCCCTACCAAGACCCTCGACACCATCGTTCACACCACACTTTCGATGATCCACGCCATGTGGAAACGCTACGACATCATTTATCTTTGCGGCGTCGGCAACGCGATTCTCGGATGGCTGGCCCACATTCGCGGGATGCGGGTGATCATCAATGTGGATGGCGCGGATTTTCGCCGTAAAAAATGGAGTGGATTTGCGCGTTTTTGGCTTAAAAAAAGCGAACGTTGGGCCACACATTCTGCCGACTGCATTATTGCCGACAACGCCACGATTGCCGCCCGCTACCAACAAAACTTTGGCTCCAAACCGGAGCATCTTTCCTACGGCCTCACACGACGTGACAAGCCCGTACATTGCGG
>JAJTYZ010000099.1 GCA_021463515.1 Chthoniobacterales bacterium
AAGGCATCCTGCACACAGCCTCTAAAACACTCCACAACCGCTTTCGGATCCAACTCCGAATGTGTCGGAGTTCGTACAAGATAAGGCAAAGGCCGTGACCCCTCGGATACCCGCGTTCCTCCGGCATCAAAGAGTGCCACTTTGAAATTTGTCGAACCGAGATCCGCTGCGAGAATATATGAGGGGTTCATAAATTGTGATCAAACCAGAGAGTCCACCAACTGCAATGTTGTCTCCACAAATTGATCACCTACCGAAGGCGGAAAAAGACTATTTTGTGCTTCATAACCGCCCGCTTTGCGAGCTTCCTCCGTCACGATGTAACCATGCAATTCGCCATTGCAATAGGAGCTGACAAAAAGCGGAATCTTGGCGTGCCTTTTAGCCTCCAATCCGAATTCGACGAAAAACTCTCCGGGCCATGCGGCCAAGGCAGAGGAACCGAGTCGAAACACCTGAACCTCACCCTTACTGTATTTCTGCCGCACCTCCTCCGCCTCACCGCTCGCTTCGGCTCGCGACCAAAGAAGCAATTTCTCCGCTCCAAAAACCGTACATTCCGCCGTACGAACGGCTGCATGACCGGCATCCTCAGCTTTGAGACGCTCGAAGGTTTGATTCGCTTTGTCCACCTGCGCCTGAGCTTCTGCCAACGAAGGAAACTTTTTCCCCTCGAGAGAAATCATCTTCTGACGCACTTCCACAGGGAAATCGGAGGTGAAGCCCTGCGCCGCACGAAGTGCCTCCACCATGCGCCCCCCCAGCGCACTTCCCAGCCGTTCCGCCTCGGCAAAAGTTTGAGCGCGAACCACACGGCGCGGACTTTGATTGCCTGCGGTTCCATTGAGATAAACCACACCCACGCCGGGAAACGCCTCTTCAATTTCCTGACGCGCATAGGCAATAAAGTCGCCGCTGTAGAGGGTCGAGTCTTCATGCAGAACCGTCGGGTGCATACTATAAACAGACAATACCGCCACGGGCGCATGATTCTCACACCGCCGCACGATGAGTAATCCCGCTTCGGGGTCTTCTGCGCCATTCGCATCAATGCGATTGCCTCCGGCAAGACCCTTCACATCGGCGGTTGTCCATGCTGCCTCGCACGGTTGTAAATTCTGCAACGCCTCTCTCACGACAGCCACGGCCTGTTCGCGAACATATTGAAGAAATTCCTCATCCGGTGGCGGCACCACGAGGTCCGCCTTAAACGATAGAAAATCCAACGTCACCGGCCCCGAATGAGTATGCGTGGCGTGAAGTAAAATATGATCCTCCGCTATCCCCGTCTCCTGCGAAATCGCCGCACGACATTCACGCGTCCATTCCGGAGAGACAAAAATCAAATCAAACGAAATCAGCGCGACTGTTGACGCGCCCTGACGCAAAACAAGCGCCGAAGCAAGCAGCGGATCATGAACGCCCGTGGAAATCCGCTCCACATGCGGATATCCCACAAGTTGCATGGGTGTTTTCGGCGTGATCTCACGGCGTGCAAAAGCCGCTTCGAGATCTTGAAGAGTATTGGGTGTTGTCATGGTTGTTCGCAATTTTTAATAACCCAAATCCCACCGCACTTCGATATTGGAAGCAGCACTTTCGGACACCCACACATCGGTGCGGGTCGTTTGTAACACGGATTCCGGAATCAGCGGTGTCACGGGCCCATGCAAACAAAGGCGCGTGGTCAATCGCTGCCAGGAATGTGTTTTGCTTCCGCCCACCGAAATCGCGTGTGTGGCAATGCGGTGCTTGGCACTCAAAATATCCGCCGGCCCAACGGTCGCCGCTTTCGGAGGCACCGCTGTCAAATCCCCACTCGCGCCAAAGCAACCATGCATCGAATTCTGCGCGATCGTGAGCGGACTCAGCGTGCAGATGCGCGTGCCAAAAGTTTTCCATTCTTCGAGCGAAGAGGCCGCAAACTCCGGCGCATCCGGATCCACAAATGCTATGTGCCCCGTCCATCCTGGCCCCACATAGGTGATGTCCGCTCCCCCAAGGTCCGCAATGATTTTCGAATAGTCTTTGAGCGTGTCATCGCCCAGCAAATGCACCTGCTTTTCCGGCGGACGCAGCGCGGGATCAATGTTGGAAATAAAGAATTTTTTAAACGCATAGCCAAAACCAAACTCCCAAGTCTCCGGCGCAATCCGCCCATCCTGATCCGCATATTCATCCATGTTGAAAGTGTGAAGATTGCGGCAGGAAATTTTCTCCCGATTGATAATCTCCGCGACCTTGGAATAGCTCGGCCACGGATTGGGCATGATCATCACGAGCGGCTGTCCGCTCGCTGCAGAAGCTCGGATACGCGCAAGCATGTCCTCAATCCACATCGGCTCTATTTCCTCATCCGGGAAAACCTGAATTTTGTAATCCGGATTCACATGGCGCGTGATATCCTCGCGGCGAATCGCACGGACGCGTGCAATAGCTTCCTTATCGCGGAAGGGAATGAAGGCGGCGGGTTCGAAGGTGAAGTCGGTGTTTTGGCTCATGGTTTGTGATGGTAGAAAATGATCGTTATTAATATCCCAAATCCCAGCGGATTTCGATGGCTTTCATATCACGAAAGGGGATGAAAGCGGACGGCTCGAAATCGAATGACGTTGCACTCATGATTCCAAATTCGTTCCCAGCCAGGCGAGGGTGTTGCGATGCGCCACACGCTCTTGTTGTTCAGCCGTCAAAGATTCCAAAACCGCCACCTCCGCACGATAGCTGCTCCGCAGTTGAATGCTCGCATCCTCGTAGGAATAAAACGGTGCGTCGCTTCCCCAGATGAGTTTCTCCGGGTAAGCCGCCGCCAAATCCTGCAGGACACGCGAGGGCACTGTGTAATCGGAATCAAAACGCTCGGAAGGAATCGCCACCGCAGGCAATCCTCGCACGGCACATTCGCAGTGAATAATATGCGCCGAACAATCGAACCATGTGTTGGGCAACTCTGCGATGCGATCTAGGCTGGGGCGATGAAAACGGCAGGAATGTGCAAGAAGGAAACGCAGCTCGGGACGCCCCTCGGCGACACGGAGGATGTCCGCGCATTGCGACCATTCATCGTCAGGCGCAATACTCGAATGAATGAGCACGGGCAAATTTCGCTCTGCCGCAAAATCAAGCATCATCGCGCCTGCATCCAGCAGAGCCGTAATGGGTGACTGAATAATGGT